>DASUUN010000185.1:0-21118 GCA_036374055.1 Burkholderiales bacterium | reverse complement strand
GCCATCGGCTCGGCTGCCGGCAACTGGGGCATGGACGCAAGCCCGGTCATCGACACCATGAACCTGGTGAGCGCCTTCCCCGACCGCGTCTGGTGCAACTCGCAGGCTGCTTCGGCGACCGATACCGCGAATTGCAGGACGAACAGCGGCTATACCTACCCGGACGTGCCGTTCGGCTACGGCCGCGATACGTCGAACCGGCGCAAGTACAAGTTCGGCGCACCTTACTATTACCGCATCGCGGCGACCGAGTACTGCACCGACGCGACGCTGACAACCTGCGTAGACTCGGAAACACCCACGGTCGTCGCGGGCGTGAGCTACAACGTGCCGGCGCCGGTGCGCTTCTGTACGGACTCCGGCATGACCGACTGTCAGGCGAAGCGCGACTCCATCACCGGCGGCGCGGACACGCGCACGGCGCTGTATCCGAAATTCCTGGGCTCGGTGCTCAATGCCGCCGTCAGCACGCCGACCAACGCGACGGGAAGGATCACGGTCAACACCCAGGCCGACAGCGCGCAAGGCAACGTGGTCTCCATCTTGGTGGGCGGCGTCGACATCATCGGCGGCTCGATGACCTTGCCGAGCGGCGGAAGCTCGGGCACCTGGGCGACCGCCATCCGCGACCGCATCAATTCCGCGGTTTCCGCGCCGGACTATACGGCGACTGTCAGCAGCAACGTGGTGACCATCAGGTACCCGACGGCTGGCACGGCTGGCAACGGGCTTACGATCACGCTGAACACCAGCGTCACCAGCCGCTCCCCGGCCAGCGTGACGATCGTCATCACCAACACTTTCCGCAGCTCGTCTTCGCCCAATTACGGCCAGGTGAGCTCGCTCATCATCGACGGCCAGCAGTTCGTGAGCGGCACGATCGTGTGCAACGTCTCGAACTGCAACAGCTCGAGCTCCAACACGCGCAACAACCAGATGGCGGCGCTGGTCCGCGCCGGCCTCTCGCTCCCGAGCGGCTGGACGGTCGGCGGCAACAACAACCAGATCATCCTGACCGCGCCGAGCGGCACCGGCTCCGAGAAGAACAACCTTCCGGTGGTCATTACCACGTCGCGCACGACCGCGGTGAACACCGGCGGCGGCTCCACGCTGGCGCTCTCCGGCGGCGTGACCGTTGGCGACGTCAACCACACGACGCAGAACTTCTCGGGCGGCACGGACGCGAGCCAGCACGACAAGGTCGGCCGCTTCGTGCGCACCAACATCGTCCCCGGGCAGACGTACAACAAGTTCCCCGGCCGCACCGACTGCGTCGGCGAGCACTGCACCTATGAAGAGGAAATGACGAACTTCGCCAACTGGTTCGCGTATTACCGCACGCGGCTGCAGATGGCGAAGACCGCCATTGGCCGCGCGTTCGCCGGCCTGAGCGACGATTTCCGCGTCGGCTTCATGACCATCAACTTCAGCACCACGCATTACCGCGCGGTCGCCCCGTTCGTAGGCGGCTCCGGAAACGAGAAGGACCTATGGTACCGGCGGCTGTACGCCGCGGACGCGAGCGGCGGTACGCCGCTGAAGACCGCGCTGTCGCGTGCGGGCCGCTATTTTGGCAACCAGAACCCCGGCGGCAGCATGGGCGCCACGCCGATCAACTCGGCCTGCCAGCCCAACTACGCGGTGCTCACGTCTGACGGGTACTGGAACGATTCGGGCGGCGCGGTCAACCTGTCGAACACCAACATCGGCGATGCTGACGGCGACGGCCGGAGCAACACCCTGGCGGACGTCGCGCACTACTACTACGTCACCGACCTGTCGACAGCGACCACTGGGCCCGTGCCAGGCGGATACAAGAACCAGGTGCCGGCCTCCGGCATCGACATCGCCCCGCACCAGCACATGACCACGTTCGGGGTCGGCATGGGCGTTTCCGGCTCGCTGCTGTTCCACCCGAACTACCTGGAACGCGGCAACAGCATCGACTACGACGCCATCATCGACGGAGACCCGGTCACCACGCCGAACACGTGGCCCACCCCGACGCCGGACACCGAAACCACCATCGATGACATGTGGCACGCGGCGGTCAACGGCAAGGGGCGGTTCTTCAGCGCCCAGAACCCGGTGGCACTCGCCAGCGGCCTGACCGAGGTGCTTAGTTCCGTGCAGCGGCGCATTGGCGCGGGCGCGGCGGCCGCCACTTCCAACCTCCAGCCCGTGGCCGGCGACAACTTCGCGTTCACCGCCCAGTACCAGACGGTCGAATGGTCGGGCGACCTAAAAGCCCGCACCATCGGCCTCACCGACGGCGTGATCTCGGCGCGCGAGCTCTGGTCCGCGCAGGCGCAGCTCGACCGCCGCACCGACCTCAACCGCAAGATTTACACGTTCGACGCTGCGGATACCGACGCGACCGCCACCGTGACGGTGGACGGCGGCAACCGCACGCAGAACGCCAACAAGCTGCGCAGCTTCTGCCCGACCGACGCGCCGCTCGCCTCCAACGCGACCTGCGACGATGGCGGGCTGCTCACCCAGCAGGAGATGGACGACCACTTCGACCCGCTCGGCGGCGCGAACGGCGCCCTGCTGCAGACGGGGACCTGGCCCACCGGGGATCCGCGCCTTGCCGCGGCCACCAAGCCCTCGCTGGTGCGCTTCCTGCGCGGCGAGACGGCGAACGAGATGACCACGGCGGGGGTGGCGGTGACCGACCTGTACCGCAACCGCGCTCACCTGCTGGGCGACATCGTCAATGCGCAGCCGGCGTATGTGAAGAACTCGCCGTTCTCCTACAGCGCGGCGACCGATCCCTACTACATCGACTTCCGCAACTCCACCAACGGCACCTCGGGCACGAGGAAAGGAAGCGTGTATGTGGCGGCCAACGACGGCATGCTGCACGCGTTCGAAACCGACCCGGACAACGTGCCCTATTACCAGAACGCCGGCGTCAGCACGCCCGATCTCACGTCGGACGATACTTTCACCGGTACGCTGGATACCGACCCGATCGCCGGCGAGGGCGCCGAACGCTGGGCCTACGTTCCCAGCATGCTGTTTTCCACCATGAAGCGCCTGGCGGAGGAGAACTACTCCAGCAACCACCGGTTCTACGCCGACGGCTCGCCGCAGGTGGGCGACGTCTGCTTCGGGCACACGCTGTCGTCGCCGTGCGGCTCGGCGAACGGCTGGCATACCATCCTGGTCGGCGGCCTCAATGCCGGCGGGCGCGGCTACTATGCGCTCGATATTACCAACCCCGACCTGCCCAAAGGGCTGTGGGAAGTCAAAGGCGGCGCCGGAACGCAGTGCCTCACCGATGCGGAAGCCAACAGCGGCAGCTTCGGCGAGGACTGCAACATCGGTCTCACTTTCGGCAACCCCATCATCACCAAGCGCCCGTCTGACGGAAGATGGGTGGTGCTGTTCACCTCGGGCTACAACAACACCAGCCCGGGCGACGGACGCGGCTACCTGTACGTCCTGGACGCCCAGACAGGGCGCATCCTGCAGCGCTTGGCGACCGGCGAGGGCGATACGACCAGCCCCAGCGGCCTGGCGCGGATCAACGCTTGGGTAAACAACGCGCTGCTCGACAACACGTCGCTTGCGGTCTATGGCGGCGATCTGCGCGGCAACCTGTGGCGCTTCCAGCTCGACCACACCGCCGACGTGCCGCGCAATTCCGTCACCCGGCTCGCCGCGGTGACGGACCCATTCGGCGCGGGCCAGCCGATCACGACCCGCCCGGAGCTGGCCGAGGTCGACGGACACCGCGTCGTGTTCATCGGCACCGGCAGATTCCTCGGCGAGTCGGACAAGACCGACAACCAGCGCCACAGCATCTACGCCATCAAGGACACGATGCTGGGCACCACGACCGTGCACGACATGACGCGCGTCGCCGGCGGAATCCCGGGCTTCGTGCAGCAGACGCTCGCCGAGTCGGGAACGTCCGAGCGGATAGTCGCCACGGTCAATCCCGTGAGCTTTGCCTCCGACAGCGGCTGGTTCATCGACCTGCCCGACGGCGGCACCGGGGAGGACGCGGCCGAACGCGTCAACGTCGACCCGATCCTGCAGCTCGGCACGCTGGTGGTGCCCTCCAACGTACCGAGCACCGAGTCGTGCGTCGCGGGCGGATTCGGCTGGCTGAACTTCCTCGACTTCCGCACCGGCGGCACGGTGCAGAACGGCCTGACGGATACCCCGGCGAGCGTGCGCATCGCGGGTTCGCTGGTGGTCGGCATCAACGTGGTCAAGATCGGCAACACCATCAAGACCATCGTCACCACGGCCGATAACCAGCAGATCACCAAGGACACGCCGGTCACGGCCACGTCGGTATCGGGCCGCAGGGTCACGTGGCGTGAGCTTTTCGTCGAGTGACGCGCTGCTGCGGCTCGGCGGCGCGCTCGCGGCCTCCGGCGCGCTGCATCTGGGAGCCGCACTAGCCATCGACGGGCTGCCGTGGGGCGCGCGCGGTGGCCCCCAGGGCCCGCAGGCCGGGAACGGGCCGCGGCTGCAGGTCGACCTGCGTGTCGCAGGGGGACCGGCAAGCCCGGCCACACCGGCGCAGGAAAGCAGGCGTGCACCTCAAACCCCGAGCCGCTATTACCTGGCGCGCGAGCTCGACGTGCGCCCGGCCCCGCGCAGCCACATCGAGCCGGCATATCCCAACGACGCTTTCCTACGCGACGTCTCGGGCCGGGTGGTGGTGCGCCTGTTCATCTCCGAGTCCGGCGCCGTGGACAAGGCGCACATCGTCCACGCCGAGCCGGCCGGCTACTTCGAGGAAGCCGTGCAGCAGGCGTTCCGCGCGGCACGCTTCGCGCCGGCCATGAAAAGCGGCAGGGCGGTCAAGGCCGAGGTGGTGCTGGAGGTGCGCTACGACAGCCCGCGACGCCTGACGGCGCAATAGCTCAGTCGCGCAGGCGCGCGCGCTGCTCGCGGAACTGCTTCATCGCCTGGATCGCCTCCGGGTGGCCGTTCTTCTCCGCTTCGGCAATCCAGCCCAGCGCCTGCTCGGCGTCCTTCGGCACCCCGTAGCCCGAGTAATAGGCGACGCCCAGGGCGTATTGGGCGGGTGCATGGCCCTGGCGGGCGCTGCGTCTGAGCCAGTCGGCAGCGACCTTCGCGTCGCGGGGCACGCCGTGAAGGCCCTGCGCATGCACCACGGCCAGCAGATACTGCGCCTCGGGCAGGCGCTGGCCGGCGGACTTTCGCAGCCATTCGAGCGCTTGCGCCTCGTTCCTCTCGAGCCCTCGCCCCGTCTGCAGCAGCAGCGCAAGCCTGAGCTGTGCCCCGCGTTCGTTACGCTCGGCCGCGGAGCGAATCAACCGCGCCGCTCTTGCGTCGTCGCGCTCCACGCCGCGGCCGTCCAGGTAAAGCATGCCAAGCAGGTACAGGCCGCGCGGCTGGTTCTGATCCGCCGCCTTCTCCAGCCACTGGCGGGCCTCATCAAGGTTGCGCGCCGTACCGAGGCCTTCCGCGAGCAGGTAGCCGAGGTTCGCCTGCGATCGGGCGTAGCCGCGCTCCGCAGCGTGCCGGTACCAGCGCGCTGCGGCGACCGGATCGCGCAGCTCGTCAGGGGCCCGCTCCAGAACCACAGCGAGGTTGTGCGCCGAGGGAACGTGGCCCATGTCGGCCGCGCGCCGCAGGAACTCGGCAGCCCGTGCCTCGCTTTGCGGCACGCCCGTGCCCGAAAGGTACAGCATCCCCAGGTGGTGCAGCGCCAGCATGTCGTCCTGCCCGGCAAGCCGCTGCAGCGACTCCAGCGCTTCCGCGTTGCCCTGTCGCGCCTGCTTCGCTAGCTCGGTGACCGGTACCTCGGGTGCTGCGAGCGCCGCTCCGGCTACCACCAGCAGAGCCCACGGCAGCGCGCGCCGCAGCGCGCTCAACGCCCTAGACCCCGCGGCAGCGTGAAGACCACGGCTTCGGTGATGCCTTCGAGCGGTACCACGCGCTTGGCGCCAAGCATCTCCAGCCGGGCGATGAGCTCGTTCACCAGCACCTCGGGCGCCGAAGCGCCCGCCGTGACGCCGACGCGCTGCTTGCCCGCGACCCACTCGGAGCGCAGGTCGGCCGCGCGGTCCACCATGTAGGCTTGGGCGCCCATGTGCTCGGCCACTTCGCGCAGCCGGTTCGAGTTGGAGCTGTTCGGCGAGCCCACCACGATCACCACGTCGCACTTGGGCGCCATGAATTTCACGGCGTCCTGCCGGTTCTGGGTGGCATAGCAGATGTCGTCGCGCTTGGGGCCGCGGATCGCCGGAAAGCGGGCTCTAAGCGCCGCGATGACCGCGGCCGCATCGTCGACCGACAGCGTGGTCTGGGTCACGTAAGCCAGGCGCTCCGAGGCCGGCTCGAGCCGCGCCACGTCCTCGACGGTCTCCACCAGGTGCATGCCGGATTTCGCCTGGCCCATGGTGCCCTCGGCTTCCGGATGACCGCGGTGGCCGATCATCACGATCTCGTAGCCGTCGCGCAGCATCTTGGCCACCTCGACATGCACCTTGGTGACCAGCGGACAGGTGGCGTCGAACACCTTGAGCCCGCGGCGCTCGGCGTCCGCCTGCACTTCCTTGGGCACGCCGTGAGCGCTGAAGATCACCGTGCTGCCGCGCGGCACCTCGTCGAGCTCCTCGACGAACACCGCCCCCTTCGCGCGCAGGTCCTCGACCACGAACTTGTTGTGCACGATCTCGTGGCGCACGTAGATAGGCGCGCCGAACTGCTGCAGTGCGCGCTCGACGATCGCGATGGCACGCTCCACGCCGGCGCAGAAGCCGCGCGGATTGGCGAGCATGACGTCCATGGGCCTGTCGTCGTCCATGGGCCGATTGTCGCTCATTCGGGGCGCCCGCCGCAGGCGGCATCGAACGCGGCCTCCAGGCGCGGGTGCACGCCGCGCAGGCCGTCGATCACCTGACGCGCCCAGTCGAAATATTCGCGCCGGCGCGCGACGTCCCAGTGGGCAGGCGGCCGGGTCGCAACGTCGCGCAAGTTGCAGATCTTGTCGGCGAGCTTCACCAGCTTGGCCTCGCGGCTGAGCGCTGCCGCGTGCTCCACCTGCAGCCGCTTGCGCTCGCTTTTCGGCAGCTGCTTGTCGTCGGTCACCTCGGCGACAATGCGCGCGATGCGGGAGCCGAACGCGTTCACCAGCTCCTCGTGCGTAGTGGCGGTGTCCTCGACGGTATCGTGCAGCAGCGCCGCACACAGCACCTCGATGTCGGTTACGCCCCCCTCGTTCACCAGGACGTCGGCCAGCGCGATCGGATGATTGATGTAGGGCGAGGCCTCGGCGTCCTTGCGCCGCTGGTCGCGGTGCTTCAGGGAGGCGAAGGCGAGCGCCTTAAGAAGCAGCGCCAGCTCGCCCTTCATGGTGCCTGAATCCATCGAGGATCAGCAGCGCGGCGCCCACCGTGATGGCCGAATCGGCCACATTGAACGCCGGCCAGTGCCAGCCGGCGGCGTGCAGGTCGAGGAAATCCACCACATGGCCGAAGCGCAGGCGGTCGATCACGTTGCCCAGCGCGCCTCCCAGGATGAGCGCGAGGCCGGCGCAGAACAACGTGCGGCCCGGGGAGCGCACCAGCAGCACGGACACCACCACGGCCGCGATCAGCGCGAACCCGACCAGCAGCGGCGTCTGCCAGCCGCCCGCGCCGGCGAGGAAGCTGAACGCCGCACCCCTGTTGAAGGCCAGCACCAGGTTGAAGAATCCCGTCACCTCGAGCCGCTCGCCGGGCGCGAAGCGCGCCAGCACCGCCCACTTGGTGAGCTGGTCGGCGAGGATGATGGCGGCGGCGACCAGGAACCATGGCCATGACCTAGACATACGAGCGCGTCTCGCCGGGCCCATGCAGGTTCGTCTGGCAGCGCCCGCACAGCCCTTCGCTGTTCACGTCCGGCAGGTAGTGCCAGCAGCGCTCGCATTTTGGATGCTCGCTCGGCCGGACTTTCACTCCGGCCTCGCTCGAGCGGTCCACCCGCGCCGCCGAAGTGATGAGCAGGTATTTCAGCTCGGCGCCGAGGCTGGAAAGGATCTCGTAGTCCTTGCCCTCGGCGCGCAGCTCTACCTCGGCCTGCAGCGACGAGCCCACCTTGCCGTCCGCGCGCAGCGCCTCGATGCTCTTGCGCACCGGGTCGCGCAGCTCGCGCAGCCGCTCCCATTTCGCGAGCAGCGCGGCACCGTCGGTCGGCCGCGGCAGCTCATGCCAGGTTTGAAAGAAGACGCTGTCGTCTTCCTGGCCGGTGAACACCTGCCAGAGCTCCTCGGCGGTGAACGACAGGATGGGGGCCATCAGCCGCACCAGGCTGTGGGTGATGTGGTACAGGGCGGTCTGCACCGAGCGGCGCGGCCTGGAATCGGCCTTGCACGTATAGAGGCGGTCCTTGCTGATGTCGACGAAGAAGGCGCCCAGATCCTCGGAGCAGAAGCTCTGCAACCGTTGCGCCACCAGGTGGAACTGGTAGCGCGCGTAGTCCGCTGCGGCCTCCTCCTGCATGGCCGCGGTCATGGCGAGCGCATAGCGATCCACCTCGAGCAGCTCGGCGACCGGTACCGTGTGCTTTGCGGCGTCGAAATCGGAGGTATTGGCGAGCAGGAAACGCAGGGTGTTGCGCACGCGGCGGTAACTCTCCACCACGCGTTTGAGGATCTCGTTGGAGATGAACAGCTCGCCCGAATAATCGGTGGACGCCACCCAGAGGCGCAGGATCTCCGCGCCCAGGCTGTTGGACACCTGCTGCGGCGCGACCACGTTGCCCTTCGACTTCGACATCTTGCGGCCCTCGCCGTCGACGACGAAGCCGTGGGTGAGCAGCCCCTTGTACGGCGGCGTGCCGTCGAGCATGCACGACACCAGCAGCGACGAGTGAAACCAGCCGCGGTGCTGGTCCGAGCCCTCGAGGTAGAGATCCGCCGGGAACGCGGTGTCTTCGCTATGCGAGCCGCGCAGCACGGTGAAATGCGTGGAGCCCGAGTCGAACCAGACGTCCAGGGTGTCGCGGCTCTTTTCGTACTGCGCGGCTTCCGCCGCCCCGAGCAGCGATTCCGCCGTGATGGACTGCCAGGCTTCGATGCCGCGCTTTTCGACTTCCTTGGCGACGGCCTCGAGCAGCCCCGGGGTGCGCGGATGCAGCTGCCCAGTCTCGCGATGGAGGAAGAAGGGCATCGGCACGCCCCACTGCCGCTGGCGCGACAGCGTCCAGTCCGGCCGGTTGGCGATCATGCCGTGCAGGCGCGCCTGGCCCCAGGCGGGAAAGAATTGGGTGTTCTCGATGCCGCGCAATGCCGTGGCCCGCAGCGCCTCGCCGCGCACCGGCTTGTCCATCGAGGCGAACCACTGCGTCGTGGCGCGCAGGATCACGGGCGTCTTGTGCCGCCAGCAATGCATGTAGCTGTGGACGTGGCTTTCCCTGGAAAACAGCGCGCCGCGCTCTTCCAGCATCTTCAGGATGCTGAGATTGGCGTCCCAGATCATCATGCCGCCGAACAGCGGCAGCGACTCCGCGAACCGGCCATCGCCCATCACGGGCGTGAGGATCTCCTCGTCCTTCATGCCGTAGCGGCGGCAGGACTCGAAGTCCTCGACGCCGTAGGCGGGGGCCGAATGCACGATGCCGGTCCCAGCATCCAGCGTGACGTAGTCGCCCAGATACACCGGCGCCGTGCGCTCGTAGAACGGATGCCAGAAGCGGATGCTCTCCAGCGCCGCGCCCTTGCAGGCGGCGATGGCCTTGCCCGTCAGCCCGTATCGGGAAAGACACGCTTCCTGCAGTTCGGCCGCGAGGATCAGCAGGCCCCGTTCGGTGTCGACCAGGTGGTAGAGCACGTCGGGATGGACGTTGAGCGCCTGGTTGCCTGGGAGGGTCCAGGGCGTGGTCGTCCAGATCACCGCAAAGCCAGGCTTGCGGATCTTCGTCTGAAATGCGCGCTCGAGCTTTTCCGGCTCGGCAAAGGCGAAACCCACGTCGATCGCCGGATCCTTGCGGTCCTCGTACTCGACTTCCGCTTCGGCGAGCGCCGAGCCGCAGTCGAAGCACCAGTTCACCGGCTTGAGGCCGCGGTAAACGTAGCCCTTCTCGAGCAGCTTGCCGAGCACGCGGATCTCGTCGGCCTCGTTGCGGAACGCCATCGTGAGATAAGGGTTGTCCCAGTCGCCCAGGACGCCAAGGCGCTCGAAGTCCTTCTTCTGGCGCTCGATCTGCTCGGTGGCAAAGGCCCGGCACAGGCGCTGGGTTTCGGCCGCCGGGAGGTTCTTGCCGTACTTCTTCTCGATCTGCACCTCGATCGGCATGCCGTGGCAGTCCCATCCGGGCACGTACGGCGCGTCGAAGCCGGCCAGCGTGCGCGACTTCACGATGATGTCCTTCAGGATCTTGTTGACCGCGGTGCCGATGTGGATGTCGCCATTGGCGTAGGGGGGGCCGTCGTGCAGCACGAACCGCGGGCGTCCCTTAGCGATGGTGCGCAGGCGGCGGTAAACCCCCTTCTCCTGCCACTGCTTGACCCATTGCGGCTCGCGCTTGGCGAGGTCGCCGCGCATCGGGAACGGCGTTTCCGGAAGGTTGAGGGTGTCCTTGTAATCAGCCATGGTGTGCAAAGTATTCGCGGGCCCGCCGCGCGTCGCGGGCGATCGCCTGCTTCAGCGCCTCCAGCCCCTCGTATTTTTCCTCGTCGCGCAGCTTTTCGAGGAAGCGCACTCGCAGGTGCTCCCCGTAAAGGTCGCCGTGGTGATCGAACAGATGCACTTCCAGCAGGGGCACCGGGACCGGGTTGACCGTCGGCCGCCTGCCCACGCTCGCCACACCGCGGCCGAAAGCGCCGGCTTCCACGACGAAGATGCCGGAAAGCGGCGGCGGGCGCCGCAGCACGATGTTGGCCGTGGGGAAGCCGAGCGCTCGACCGAGCTTTGCACCGTGCGCCACCCGCCCGCTGATCGCATAGGGATGGCCAAGCAGGCGCTCGGCGCCGCGCAGGTCGCCAGCCTGGAGCGCGGCGCGCACCGCGGAGCTCGACACCCGGACGCCGTCCCAAAGCACATCAGGCATCGACTCAAGCTCGAAGCCGTGCCGTGGGGCGGCCGCCTGCAGCGCGGCAAAATCACCGACGCGCTGCTCGCCGAAGCGGAAATCCCGGCCCACGAGCAGCCACTTCGTGCCCAGGGCCCGCACTAGGACCTCCTCGATGAAACGCTGGGCCGAAAGGGCGGCGAAGCGGGCGTTGAAGCGGGCGACGTGCACGTGCTGCACCGCGGCCGCCGCCAGCAGCTCGAGCTTGTCGCGCAGGCGGCTCAGCCGGGGGGGCGCGGCCTGTGGCGCGAAAAACTCGCGCGGATGCGGCTCGAAGGTCAGGACGCAGGAGGTCAAATCAAGCTCGGCGGCCTTGGCGGTGACACGGTCGATGAGCGCACGGTGGCCGCGGTGCACGCCGTCGAAATTGCCGATCGTCAGCGCACACCGGCCCCGGGCGCGCTCCAAAGAGCCGTGCGTGACGACCATGGACTCGGTTAAAACCCTGAATTATAGTGTGTTTATGAAAACTCTCGAAGAGCAGATGTCTTTCTATGCGGCGTACCACCGGGACGCCCGCAATAAGACAACGCACTTCATCGGCGTACCGGTCATCATGCTGGCGATCCTGATCCCGCTCTCGTGGCTGCGGCTGGAAGTGGCTGGATTCGAGCTTACGGTCGCGATGGTCCTCGGCGCGGCCGTGCTCGCCTATTATTTCCTCCTCGACGTGCCGCTCGCCCTGGCGATGCTGGTCATCATCGCCGGGCTGATCTCGCTCGCCGAGCGGCTCGCGCCGGGCGCCTCCGCCGAGGGCTGGGCCTGGTTCGGCGCGCTGTTCGTGGGCGGATGGATCCTGCAGCTCGTCGGCCATGCCTTCGAGGGCCGCAAGCCGGCCCTCGCCGACAATCTGTTCCAGATCTTCGTGGCGCCCATCTTCCTCGCCGCCGAAGTGTTTTTCGCGCTGGGCTACAAGCCCGATCTGCACCAGCGGATCAAATCCGGCTCCGCTAGCCCACGCCGCCAATCCCCAGCTCGGTCTTGACCGTCTCGAGTACCGGGCCGACCTTCTGCACGGCGCGGCGGATCTTGTCTTCGGGGGTCTCCAGGGCCCGGGACCAGTAGCGCAGCGCTTCGGCGTTGCCGGCGTCGATCTGCGTCGGGTCGGGGGGAACGTAGGTGATGCGGTCATCGGCCATGGCGGTCAGACCGCAAGGCCGGCGAGCCGTTCCGCGGCTGCCGGGAATGTATCCTGCATGGGCATGGGTATGCGCTTTGCGCTGATCGTTTTGGTTACGTTGCTGGCGGCGTGCACGACCCCCACGCCGCAGGAAGGCGCCGGGCCCGCCGCGGACGCGGCGCGCGGGGAGTTGCTGTATGGCACTGCGTGCGCGGCCTGCCATACGACGCAGGCGCACTGGCGCGACAAGCGCGTGGTGCGCTCGTGGGGCGATCTCGTGTATCAGGTCACGCGCTGGCAGCAGGTAGCCGGACAGAAGTGGAGCGCAGACGAGGTCGCCGACGTCGCGGCCTTCCTCAATCGAAGGTTCTACGGGCTGCCCTGCCCGACGCCCGGCTGCCTGGGGCCGTCGGCACGGGCGGCCGCCGACTAGCTGCGACGGAACACCAGCAGGCGGTTGTTGGCCGGCATGGCGATGTCTTCCTCGACTACCATGCCGCAGCCCCGGGCGAGCGCCACCACGTCCTCGAAGGCACGCACGCCGCTGGACGGGTCGCGCGCGCGCAGCATGGCGTCGAAGCGCGCGTTGCTGTCCGAGGTGTGCCTGCCGCCATAGCTGAACGGCCCATACAGGCAGAACACCCTCACCGAGTCCATGTCCCCGATACCCTTGAACATGCGCTCGACCTGCGGCCAGGACATGATATGCGCGGTGTTCGCCGAGAACGCCGCGTCCGCAGCGACGCGCGGCCAGGGCCGGTCGACGTCGAGCTCGATGGGGTCTACGCCCCACATGCGGATCCCCGGAAGATGCTCGGCGACGTCGCTCGCTTGCCACGCGACATGAGGCAGCGCGGCGGAGAAGTACGCCGCGTGCTGGCCGGTGCCCGAGCCGATTTCCAGCACCCTTTCGCTCTTGCCGAAAACCCGCTTCAGCACGGCGAGGATGGGCTCGCGATTGCGCTCGCAGGCTTCGGAAAAAGGTTTCATCGCCGCAATCTCCAGGTCGCGACCGGGCCGAGCAGCGCGCCCAGGCCGAGCGTGGTCCAGGCAACGCCCCACGCGAACGCGTGGCTGGATCCCCCGCCGCCGCCCGCGAGGTCGAGGGCCAGGCCGAAGACGAACGGGCTTACCACTCCCGCGCCGAAGCCGACCACCGAGCGCACTGCGTACGCGACGCCCAAGTAGTGCGGGGGCACGCTCTCCGCGAGCACGGTGGAGTGCGTGGACGAGTCGGCAATGGCGGCGAAGTTGTAAAGGCACGCGAGCGCCACGAGCAGCGCCACCGGCACCGCGATCAGCCAGCCGATCGAGAACGACAGCGCAAGGCTGACGCACGACCAGGTGAGAATGGTCTGCCTGCGCCCCCAGCGGTCCGCCATCGTCCCGCCGACGATGGAGCCGGCAATGTTGGCGACGTAAGTCAGCCCGGCAAACAGCAGGGCGTTCTCGGGCGACGCGCCATGCACGACCAGCGCCGCGGTCAGGAACGCCGGCAGCCAGGCCCACAGGCCAAGCAGCTCCCAGTTGTGAAACGTGTAACCCCAGATGGACAGCATGCCTTTGCGGTTTTTCCAGACTGCAGGCAGCGAGCCGAGCAGCGATTCGCCGGCCGGGCGCGCGTGCACGCGGTTGGGCGTGCCGCGCAGCACCAGCACGCCCGACACCCACGAAATTACCGGCAGCAGCGCCACGGCGCCGAGCGCGCCGCGCCATCCGGTGAACTGCAGCGCCAAGCCCGCCACGCCGAGGCATATCGCATAGCCCGCGCTCGAGCCCGCGATGAAGTAGCCCATTGCCCGCCCGCGCCGCTCGCGCTCGATATTGTCGTTGATCAATGCGAGCGCCGGCGTATAGGTGCCGCCCTGGCACAGGCCGGTGAAGGCATGCAGCCAGAACGCCGACCACAAGCCATCCGCGAATAGCACGAAAGCCCATGGACTGACGCACGCCGCGACGCCCGTCACGATGTACGCCCGCTTCGCGCCGTAATGGTCGGCAACGAAGCCGACGATGAAAAGCGAAGTGAGGTACCCGAGATGAAATGCCGACTGGATGAGGCCGGCCTCCTTGCCCGACAGGCCCCATTCCGCCTGCGTGAGCGGCAGGACCGAGGAGTAGGCGACGAACCAGGAGGCAGCCAGAACCCGGCTGGTGCACAGGGCAGCCAGCCATGTGCCCGAGCCTGGGCTCAAGCCGCTGCTGTTGCCAGGCGCACCGGAATGCGCCGCGCGCCGAAAGGCTTGCCGAACTTCTGGAAGCGGCCGGCGATCGGCGCGCCGCAGGACTTGCAGGCGCCGGCGTCGTCCAGCCGGTAGCCGCGGATCTCGTACCAGTCGCGCACGATGACCGGCTCCTCGCACGACGGGCAGTAGGTCGAGCCGCCGGTTTCGTCGTGCACGTTGCCGGTGTAGACGTAGTTCAGGCCGGCCAGCTGCGCGATCTCGCGGGCGCGGGTGAGCGTGGCGGGCGGCGTGGCTCGGGTGTCGGTCATCTTCCAGTCGGGATGGAAGGCCGTGAAGTGCAAGGGCACGTCCGGGCCCAGGTTCTGCCGGATCCACTTGCACTGCGCCTTGAGCTCCTCGTCGGAGTCGTTCTTGCCGGGGATGAGAAGCGTGGTGATCTCGGTCCACACGTTCGTCTCCTTGACGAGATAGACGAGCGTGTCGAGCACCGGCTGCAGGCGACCGCCGCAGATCTTGAAGTAGAAGTCGTCGGTGAACGCCTTCAGGTCGACGTTGGCCGCGTCCATCTTGGCGTAGAAATCGCGCCGCGCCGCTTCATGGATGTAGCCGGCCGTGACCGCGACCGCCTGCACGCCGCGCGCATGGCAGGCGTCGGCGATATCCATGGCGTACTCGGCGAAGATGACGGGATCGTTATAGGTGAACGCGACCGACTTGCAGCCCAGGCGCACCGCGGCCTGCGCGATCGCCTCGGGGCTCGCCTCGTCCTGCAGGCGGTCCATCTCGCGGGACTTGGAGATGTCCCAGTTCTGGCAGAACTTGCACGCAAGGTTGCAGCCGGCGGTTCCGAACGAAAGGATGCTGGTGCCGGGATAGAAATGGTTCAGGGGCTTCTTCTCGACCGGATCGACACAGAAGCCGGACGAGCGGCCGTAGGTGGTGAGCAGCATGCGGCCGTGTTCCATCTTGCGCACGAAGCACAGTCCGCGCTGGCCTTCGTGCAGGCGGCAGTCGCGCGGGCACAGGTCGCACTGGACGCGGCCGTCGTCGAGCCTGTGCCACCACTTGCCTTCAATGTCCATCGAACTTGACCACCCGATAGCGGTAGAGCTTGCAGCGTGCGAGCCTCGTGTCGGCCGGCAGCTCGGCCTTCCTGAGGAGCTCGCTGAGAAAGGCCCGCGTGCCAGGAATGCTTTCCCAGACCTGCGGCAGGAAGGTGCCGCGCCGGCCCTGCGCCTCCAGGATCAGCCCGTCCTCGCCCGGACGGATCTGCGCCACAAGATCATCCTCGTCGGCGAAGCGCAGCGGCTTGGGCGCCGACAGCAGCGAGACCTCCAGCTTGCACTGCGGCCACTCCTCGGCCACCAGCGCGGGAAAGCGCGGATCGCGAAACGCCGCCCCGAGGGCGTTGTGCGCCACGTCGTCGGCCAGCGACCGCGCAGCCTGCAGGCTGCCGATGCAGCCGCGCAGCTGGCCCTTTTTCTTCAGCGTGACGAAGGTGGCGCCGGCCTGCCTGAGCCAGGCGGCTTCGACGGCGGCCACGCTTTTGCGGAACAGCTGTCCTTCGATGGCGCCATGCGCGATGTCCAGCAGCACGCCGCCCGCCTGGTCCGGCGTGAGGGCGGCGTTGTCGTCATACAGCGCGAAGGACGAGTAGCCGACCACCCGCCCCTTACCGCCGGCAGTGTCGCCGGAATTGCAGGCGGCGAGCTGCCTGATCTGGAGGTTTTTCGTCCTGGCGAACGACAGCAGGCCGTTCAGCGGCGTAGCGCCGCAGGCCTCGTCGTGGTCGATGTCGGTTGCGCATGCGGCGATGCGCGCGAGCGTCGCCGCATCGATCCGGCGCGCATCCTCATACGCATGGTAATGCGACATGTCCGTGGAGATCACCAACAGCGTCTCCGGGCCGCCCCACAGGCGCTCGATGACCTGGGCGACTTCCTCGACGCTCGCCATGCCGACGGCGAACGGCACGAGCGCAAAGTCGCCGAGCACCTTCTGCAGAAAGGGCAGCTGCACCTCGAGGGAGTGCTCGAGCGCGTGCGCCGGGTCGCTCTCGACGACCTGGGGCAGATCCCGCACCGCGCGCAGGGCAGCGGCGTCGACCGGAATCTGGCCGAGCGGAGTAGCAAACGCAGCAGATGCAGGGATTGCCAGGCCGCGCACCGGAACCCTGTGCACCGGGCCGAGCAGCACGACGCGCTTTACGATGCCGCGCGCCGGGCCCAGCTCGTCGTAGGCGCGCGCGGCCACCGGGCCGGAGTAGATGTATCCGGCATGGGGCACGACCAGCGCCTTGGGAAATCCCAGTCGCGGCATGAAGTGCTCGACGCCGCCGAGGAGTTCATCGACCTCTGCGGCCAGATCGCGCGGATCCCCTGGGTAGAACATGCCCGCCACGGCGGCGGGTCGAATGGCTGCCATGCCCTTATTTATGGCCGGGACCCCGTCGCGTCAAGCCACTTCAGCAACTCTTCCAGGGCGTGAATAACCGATTGGCGGCGCACGCTTTCCCGGTCCCCCGGGAAGCGGCAGGTCTGCGTATTCACGGCGCCGTTGCGCGCCCAGCCGAAGCAGACCATGCCGACCGGCTTGTCCGGGCTGCCGCCGCCCGGGCCGGCGATGCCCGTAATCGACAGGGCGATGGTCCCCCTGCTGTGCGTGAGGGCGCCAAGCGCCATCTCTCGCGCCGTTTCCTCGCTCACCGCGCCGTGGCGCTGCAAGACCGCCGGGCTTACCCCGAGAAGCTCCTCCTTTGCGGCATTCGAATAGGTGACGAACCCGCGCTCGAACCACTCTGATGAGCCGGCGACGGAGGTAATGGCCTGCGCGACCCAGCCGCCGGTGCAGGACTCGGCCGTCACGAGAAGCGCGTTGGCCGCCTTCAGGCGCTCGCCCACTTTCCTCGCCAGGGCATCCATCAGAAGAACAGCCGCTTGGCCAGCGCTAGGGCGAGCAGCGTGTAGCCCGCCGCGAGCAGGTCATCGAACATCACGCCGAAGCCACCGGTGTAGCGTCTCTCGAACCAGCGGATCGGCGCCGGCTTGACGATGTCGAATGCCCGGAACAGTCCGAAGGCAGCGACCTGCCACGCCAGCTCGCGCGGCGCGATGGCTAGCACCAGCAGGAAGGCGACGAATTCGTCCCACACCATCGAGCCGTGGTCATGGACCCCGAGGTCCCGGCCCGTGACGCCGCAGGCCCAGACGCCGACGACGAAAAGGACCGCGATCGTAACGAGCGCAACGCCCGCGGTCGCGCCGCCGAGCGCCCAGCCGACCGGCCAGGCGAGCAGCGTGCCGAAGGTGCCGGGCGCGAAGGGCGCGCGCCCCACGCCGAAGCCGATGGCGATGGCGTGCGCTGGGTGCCTCATTTTGCTGCGCTCATTTCCCCGAAGTGATCAAAGCCCCCGCGGTACGACAGCGGCCGGCCGCCCTCGTCGAGCACCGACAGCTTCGGCGCGCCGGGCGTGATGCTGCCGATGCGGGCCAGGGGCATGCCGAGCTCCCGCGACAAACTTTCCAGGTCGCCGCGCCGGTCGGCGGCGGCAGTGAAGAGCAGCTCGTAATCGTCCCCGCCGGACAGCACGCAGTCCTTTTCGAGCTCCGGGTTGCCCAATTCCCTGAACGACGCGGCGCGCGGTACCTGGGCATAGCTCACGGTTGCCCCTACGCCGGAGCGCTCGAGGATGTGCTTCAGGTCCCCGGCAAGGCCGTCCGAGACGTCGATGGCCGCGTGCGCCAGACCGCGCAGGCGCTCGCCAAGCTCGATGCGCGGCTCAGGCCGGTGCAGCCGCTGCGCGGCATCGGCGATCTCCGGGTGCACGAGCGCGAGCGCGGCGCCGCCAAGCTCACCCGACACCCAGATATCGTCCCCCGGCTTGGCGCCGGCGCGGAACAGCGCGAGGCCGGCGGGCACCTCGCCGATCGCGGTGACGGCGATGGTGACCTGAGGCGAGCGCGTGGTGTCCCCGCCGACGAGGTCGACGCCGTGGCGCTCGGCGAGCCTGAAGAACCCTTCCGAAAACGCCTCGAGCCAGGCTTCCTCGACCGTCGGCAAAGAGATCGCGAGCAGCGCCCAGCGTGGCGCGGCACCCATCGCGGCCAGGTCCGACAGGTTCACGGCGAGCGCCTTGTGGCCGAGCGCGCCGGGATCGGCCCCGGGCAGGAAGTGGCGCCCTTCGACCAGCATGTCGGTGGTCACCGCGAGCTCGAGTCCGGCGTCGGGGCGCACTACCGCGCAGTCGTCGCCGACCCCGACCAGCGCCCGCTTCGCGGGCCGGTCGAAGTATCGGCGGATGATCTCGAACTCGTTCAGGCGTTCGTTCTGGTACGGGAGAATTCGTCTGGGCGCAGGTCGGCGGCGATCTTCTCCAGCACGCCGTTGACGAAGCGGTAGCCGTCGGTCGCGCCGAAGCTCTTGCCCAGCTCCACGGCCTCGTTCAGCACGACCTTGAACGGCGTCTCGGGATGGGCAGTCAGCTCGAAGCTGCCGATGTAGAGGATCGCGCGCTCGATCGGCGAGAGCTTCGCGAACTCGCGGCTGAGGTGCGGGCTGATGATGGCGCGCAGCTCGTCGGCACGCCCCAGCACGCCGCGCAGCACGCTTTCCACGAACCTCGCATCGGTCTTGTCGAAGCCCTCGATGGAGCGCGCCTGCTCGAGCGGGTCGCCGCCCGAAAGCTGCCAGGCGTACAGCGCCTGCAGAGCGATTTCCCTGGCCTGGCGCCTAGCGGTCTTCATCCATGCGCTCCTTGAGCCTCGCCATCTCCACGGCCACCTTCACGGCCTCGGCGCCCTTGTCGAGGCGCGCAAGCGCCTGCGCTTCATCCTCGGTGGTCAGGATGCCGTTGGCGACCGGCAGGCCGAACTCCAGCGCCACGTCCATGACGCCGCGCGCCGACTCGTTCGCCACGATCTCGAAGTGGTAGGTGTCGCCGCGGATCACGACGCCGATCGCCGCCAGCGCGTCGAAGCGGCCGGACTGCGCCATCCATTGCAGGGCGAGGGGAATCTCCAGCGCCCCGGGCACGGATACGACGGCGGCCTCGGCGCCAAGCTCCCGCGCCGCGGCCTCGGCCCGCTCGAGCAGCTGCGCGGCGATGTCTTCGTTGAAACGGCTGGCGACGATGCCAAGGCGCATGGGTCTTTCAGCGCCGCGGCAGCTCGGCGTAACCCGTGACCTCCAGACCGAAGCCGGCCATGCTGGGCATCTTGCGCGGCGTGGCCATCAGGCGCATGCGGCGCACCCCCAGGTCGCGCAGGATCTGCGCGCCGATGCCGTAGAGCCGCAGGTCCATGCCGCGCCGCGGCGCGTGGGTTTCCGACAGCCGCGCTTCCAGGGCTTCGGTCGTCTGGGTGCAGTTGAGCAGGACCATGACGCCCGCGCCGGCCTCGCGGATCGCGCGCAGCGCCTCGCCCACGCCCCACGAGTGCGTGCCCTCCCCTGCATCCAGCAGATCGATGACCGACAGCGGCTCGTGCACCCGCACCAGCGTTTCTGTTTCCGCCTGCGGCTCGCCGAGCACCAGCGCGAGGTGAATGGAGCCGAGCGCGAGATCCCGGTACGACACCAGGCGGTAATCGCCCCAGGCGGTGACGATCTCGCGCTCCAGCATGCGCTGCACCAGCGATTCGTTGCGGCTGCGGTGCTCGATAAGGTCCGCGATGGTGCCGATCCTGAGCTTATGCCGCGCGGCGAACTCCACGAGGTCGGGCAGCCGCGCCATGGTGCCGTCGTCGCGCATGATCTCGCACAGCACCGCCGCCGGCGCGAGGCCGGCAAGCCGTGCGAGGTCGCAGCACGCTTCGGTATGGCCGGCGCGCACCAGCACGCCGCCAGGCTGCGCGATCAGCGGAAATACATGCCCCGGCTGCACGATGTCTTCCGGCCGCGCCTCCGGAGAAGCGGCAACCTTGATGGTCAGGGCGCGATCATGGGCCGAGATCCCCGTGGCGATGCCCTCCGCGGCCTCGATCGAGACGGTGAAATTGGTGCCGTGGCGCGAGCGGTTGTGCTGCACCATCGGGCGCAGGCCGAGGCGCAGGGCGTGCTCCTCGGTGATCGGCATGCAGATCAGGCCGCGCCCGTGGCGGGCGAGGAAATTGATCTTCTCCGGGGTGACGAATTCGGCGGCGAATACGAGGTCGCCCTCGTTCTCGCGGTCCTCGTCGTCGACCAGCACGACGATTTCCCCCGCGCGGATCGCCGCGACGATATCGGCGATCGGGCTGATGGCAGTGCTTTCCCTGCGCATGGCCCGATTCTAAGCTTCTTTGGTGCTACTCGGCGGCGGCTTCGGCTTCCTGCGCGCCGGTGCGCTCGCGGATGCGGGCCGACTTGCCGGAGCGCTGGCGCAGGTAGTACAGCTTGGCGCGGCGCACGTCGCCCTTGCGCTTCACCTCGATGGAGGCGATGAGCGGCGAATGGGTCTGGAAGGTGCGCTCCACCCCTTCGCCCGAAGAGATCTTGCGCACGATGAACGAGGAGTTGAGCCCGCGGTTCTTCTTGGCGATCACCATGCCCTCGAAGGCCTGCACGCGCTTTCTCTCCCCCTCCACCACGTTCACGCTCACGATCACAGTGTCGCCCGGCGAAAAGTCGGGGATGTTCTTGGCGAGACGCCTGATTTCTTCCTGCTCGAGTGTCTGGATCAGATTCATGACTTCGCTCCGCTTTCTTGCCGGAATTCCTCCAGCAGCCTGCTTTCCTCGTCGTTTAGCCTGCGTACCGCCAGCAGGTCCGGCCTTCTCAGCCAGGTCCGCCC
>DASUUN010000184.1:0-12691 GCA_036374055.1 Burkholderiales bacterium | reverse complement strand
GAAGGCCTGCGCCCCGGCCCACTCGTTCTGCAGCGTGCCGAGGAAGTTGACGATCTGGCCCACGGCGCTGGAAAGATGCTTCGCCGGCGCGGCCTCCACCTTGCCCGGCACGCCGTTCAGGCCCTCGGCGAGCAGCGTGCGTAGCGACCAGCCGGCGCAGTAGCCGGCGAGCATGTCGAGGTCGTGGATGTGCAGGTCGCCCTCGCGGTGCGCGCGCCCCACCTCGGGTGGATAGACGTGCGACAGCCAGTAGTTCGCGGTCACCTTGCCGGCCACGTTGAGGATCAGCCCGCCGAGCGAGTAGCCCTGGTTGGCGTTGGCGTTGACGCGCCAGTCCTGGCGCTCGAGGTACTCGTCCATCGAGGCGGCGACGTCGACCATGGCGCGCCGGTCCTCGCGCAGGCGCTTGTGCTGCTCGCGATAGACGATATAGGCGCGCGCGGTGGCGACGTAGTCGGCGGCGATCAGGATGTACTCGACCGCGTCCTGGATGTCCTCGATGCTCGGCGCGCCCCCGGGATGGCGGTGGGCGAGCACGCGCACCGCCTGCGCCGCGAGGCGCGCGGCATCCTGCGCGCCGTACTCGCCGGTCGCCGCGCCGGCGCGCTCCAGCGCCGAGCGGATCTTGGCCGGGTCGAAGGCGCGCACCGCGCCGTCGCGCTTCACCACCCGCGAGATACCGGATGTAGTGGTCAGCATGGGAGGAGACTCCTGTATGTTGTTATTGGAGTCCCACTGTAGCCCGGCGCACCCGGGCCGGGTCAACCGCCGGCTTTGACCTCCGTCAACGCCGGCGCGCGCGGAAAGCGCATTTCCACGCGCGTGCCCTTGCCCGGCGCCGAGTCGATCTCCAGCCCGCCGCCGATCTGCTGCAGGAAGCCGTACACCTGCGGCAGCCCCAGGCCGGTGCCGGCCTGGCCCTTGGTGGTGAAGAACGGCTCCAGCGCGCGGCGGCGGATTTCCTCGCCCATGCCGGGACCGTTGTCTTCCACGGTGAGGCAGGGGTCGCCGCCCGGCGCGGCATGCGTGTGCAGCACGATGCGCCCGCGCCCGGACAGGGCGTCGCGCGCGTTCACCACGAGATTGAGCAGCGCCATCTCGAACTGCGCCTCGTCCACCAGCACCGGGGGCAGATCCGGCGTGAGCTGCAGCACCAGCTCGATGCGCGCGCCCGCGGCCTGCGCCACGAGCGGGTGCGCCTCGGCGAGCAGCGAGTTCAGGTCGGCGGCCTTCAGCTCCAGCGGCTGGCGCCGCGCGAAGGCGAGCAGGCGGCGGATGAGGTCCGAGCCGCGCTCGACGGCGCGCCGCGCGGCCATGGCAGCCCGCTGCGTGGCCTCGGCGTCGCCCCGCTTGCGCAGGATCAGGTCCAGGTTCATGGAGATGATGCTCAGCAGGTTGGCGAAATCGTGGGAGATGCCGCCGGTGAGCTGGCCCAGCGCCTCGAGCTTGTCCGCCTGGGCGCGTTGCGTGCGACGGTACTCGCGCCGCCGGCGTGCGCGCAGCTGCTGCACCAGCACGCCGCCGAGCAAAAGGGTGAGCGCGCCCATGGCGACGCCAGCGCCGAGCGCGCTGCGGCGCCATTCGGCGAGCACCGCATGCTCGCTGCGCGACACCTGCACCACGAGCGGCAGGCCTTCGATCGAGCGGTAGCTCACCAGCCGGTTGCCGGGGAAGATGAGGTCGTCCGCGCGGTAGTTCCCGTTCGGCGCCCGTGCAAGGTGGGTCTGGAACAGCGGTAGGTGAAGGAACGGCTTGCCTATGTCCTGCTCGGCAGCGGGATAGCGCGCGACCATCGTACCGTCGCGGTGGAGCAGGGCGATGCCTTCGTCCTCGCCCTGCTCCACCCTGCGGTAGAGCGCCTCGAAATAGGCCGGCTGCAGCGCCGCGACCAGGATGCCCTGGAACTTTCCCTCTGCCCCGAGGCGCTCCGTGACGGAGACGAACCAGCCGGCGCCGCCGCGGCTAAGCACGGGCCCCGATACGTTGTGGCGCAGGCCCGGATCGTCCCTGTGCACCTGGAAGTAATCGCGGTCGGCGAGGCTGACGTCGGGTGTGCGCGGGTAGTCGGTATCGTGGATCAGGAAGCCGTCGGCGCCGATCGCGAACAGCGCGCGCACGTAGGGCAGGTCGTCCAGGCGCCTTTGCAGCAGCGCGTGGAAGGCGGGGTCGTGCTTGCGCGGGCGGGTGAGGGCCCAGGCGTCGGCCGCTGCCTCCAGGGTGATGTCCACCGCCTGGAAGGTGCGCGCCGTGTGCTCCTCCATCACCTGGGCGAGCGCCTCGGACGAGCGCGCGCCGCGCTCGATGGCGGCCTCCCGGCCGGACACCACGAGCGCCGCGACCACCGCGATCGCGGCGAGCCAGCCCGCGATCAGCAGCGCCAGAGCCTTCATCCGCCTCGCGTGCTGGTGCGCTGCTCGATGTACCCGGCGTTGGGACAGAAGGCCGCGAAGTCACCGCGCTCGCCGCCGGCGAGCCAGGCGTCGCATTGCGGCGTCGCGTTGCAGAACACGCAGCGGCGCGTGGCGATCGCATCGCGGTGGATCTCCACGAGGTCGTTGCCCAGCTTCACGCCGCTGCGCCCGAGCACCTCGGCAAGTCGCAGGCGGGGCTCGTTCAGTGCGGACAGGATTCTCATATCGAACTCCTTTTCGAGAGCGGGAAAATCAGCAGGTTCCTGGCCAGGCCGCCGGCGGCTACCACGATCATGAAGGCGGCGCCGCCCGCCATCGAGGCGAGGTAGACCGCGACCGCACCGTGGTCGGGCCGTGCGGCGAGGGCGTCGGCATACAGCGGCAGCGCCGACGCGAGCGCTGCGACGGCCGCCAGCGCGAAGATGGCGGCGTTGCAGGCCATCAGGCTGGCGCGCGCCACGCCCTTCGGGTTGGCGTGGAAAAAGCCCCACACCACCACCCACAGCAGGAATGCGAGAATGAGGAACATGAAGTGCATGCATGCACCCTAGTCTCCTTGCGGCATCTTTCTTTGACGTAAATCAACCACATGAACGAAGACGACGTGACGCAGGCGCTGAAGACCGTGGAAGACCCCGAGGCGGGCATGAACATCGTCGACCTCGGCCTGGTGTACGGCATCGCCGTGGAGCCGGGCAGGGTGCGCGTGGAGATGACCATGACCTCGCCGGCGTGCCCGGTGGGCGCCTACCTGGTCGACGAGTCGGCCGCCGCGATCCGCGCGGTGGCGCCGGCGGGCACCGACGTGCAGGTGGACCTCGTCTGGGAGCCGCCCTGGACGCCCGAGCGCATGAGCCCGGAGGCGCAAAGCCGGTTCGGCTGGTCCTAGTGGCGCCGCGCTGGCGCCTGCCGCTGCTGGTGCTGGGCTTCGTGTCGCTCGCCTTCGGCGTGGCGGGCGGCCTGGCGCGCGTGACGCAGCTCCCGGTCTCGATCAACGTGCTCGCGCTGCACGGCCCGCTCATGGTGTCGGCCTTCTTCGGCACCGTGATCTCGCTCGAGCGCGCCGCCGCCCTGGACAGGCTCTGGGCCTACGCCGCGCCGCTCGCCGCCGGCGCGGGCGGCGTCCTGCTGCTGCTCGGCTTTCCGTTCGAGGGCTTTGCCGCGATGACGCTGGCCGCGGCGGTGCTGGTGGCCGCCAGCATGGTCGTGCTCACCCGGCAGCGCTCGCTCGAGATGGCGACGCTGGTGGCCGGGGCGGTGTGCTGGCTCATGGGCAACTTCGGGCTGCTCGCCGGCTATCCCGCGGTGCCCTGGTGGATCGCGTTCTTCGCCCTCACCATCGGCGGCGAGCGCCTGGAGCTGTCGCGCTACCTGAAGCGCGCGCCCTGGGTGCGCAACGCCTTCATGGCGCTGGCGGCGGCCCTGCTGTTCGCGCCGCTCGAGCCGCCGCTGCTCGGCTGGGCGCTGGTGCTGCTCGCGCTGTGGCTCGCCGCCTTCGACCTCGCCCGCGTCACCGTGCGCCAGGCGAAGCTGCCGCGCTACGTGGCGGTGTGCCTGCTCGCCGGCTACTTCTGGCTCGCGGTGGGCGGCGCGCTCATCGCGCTGTCCGTGGCCTACGACGCCGCGCTGCACGCCATCTTCGTCGGCTTCGTGTTCTCCATGGTGTTCGGGCATGCCCCGGTCATCCTGCCCGCGGTGCTGCGCGTGTCCTTTCCCTACCACCCCTTCCTCTACGTCCCGCTCGCGCTGCTGCACGCCTCGCTCGTGGTGCGGGTGGCCGTCTCGGTCCCGATCGGCGGCTGGGGCAACGCGCTCGCCATCGCCCTTTTCATCCTCACCGCCGCCACGCTCGTTGTTTTGATCCAAATCAAGCCATCGCGCTAGGGCCGCGGTACGGTCCACGCATGGGACAGCCTATTCCGGGCACGCCGATCTTCGACGGCGCGGCGGCGCGCAGGGGCTACGCGCTGAACAAGATGTGCTACTCGTTCAACAGCGCCGAGAACCGCGCCGAGTTTCTGCGCGACGAGGAGGCCTACTGCAGGAAGTTCGGCCTCGACGAGGCGCAGCGCGCGGCGGTGCGCCACCGCAACGTGCTCGAGCTCATCGCCGCGGGCGGCAACATCTATTACCTGGCGAAATTCGCCGGCATGTTCGGCCTCGGCGTGCAGGACATCGGCGCGCAGCAGACCGGCATGCCGGTCGAGGCCTTCAAGGCGATGCTGCTCGAGAAAGGACGCTAGCATGGCCCGCATCGTCGGCGCGGTCACCACCTCCCACATTCCCGCGATCGGCAACGCCATCGCCAAGGGGCTGCAGGACGAGGACTACTGGAAGCCGTTCTTCGGCGCGTTCGGCGCGGTGCACGAATGGCTCGACCGGGTGCGCCCCGACGCCGCGGTGGTGGTGTACAACGACCACGGCCTGCAGTTCTTCCTCGACAAGCTGCCGACCTTCGCCATCGGCGCGGCGGACGAGTACCGCAACGCCGACGAGGGCTGGGGGCTGCCGACGCTGCCGCCCTACCGTGGCGACGCGGCCTTCTCGTGGCACCTCATCGAGTCGCTGGTGGCCGAGGAGTTCGATCTCACCACCTGTCAGGAGATGCTGGTCGACCACGCGTTCACCGTGCCGCTGAAGCTGCTGTGGCCCGGCGCGCAGCGCTGCCCGGTCGCCACCGTGCCGGTGGCGGTGAACACCATCCAGCACCCGCTGCCCACGCCGGCGCGCTGCCTCAAGTTCGGCCGCGCGCTCGGTCGCGCCATCGCCTCCTGGCCCGACGACATGAAGGTCGTGCTGCTCGGCACCGGCGGGCTTTCGCACCAGCTCGACGGCGCGCGCGCCGGCTTCATCAACCGCGGCTTCGACCGCATGTGCATGGCGGCGATGGTCGACGAGCCCGAAGCGCTCGCGCGCTACTCGATCCCCCAGCTGGTGGAAGCCGCCGGCACGCAGGGCGTGGAAGTGCTCAACTGGCTCATCGCCCGCGCCGCGCTCAGCGGGCGCGTCGAGAAGGTGCACAGCAACTACCACATCCCGATCTCGAACACCGCGTCGGGGCTGATGGTTCTAGAAAACGTCTAAGAGGAAAACGGGTCAAAACAAAAAATTGTTCTGACCCCTTTTCCTAGCCGTGCATGGTCAGGCCGCCTGACACCGACAGCACCTGGCCGGTGATGAAGTCGGCGTCGTCGCTGGCGAAGAACAGCACCGCGCCGGGAAGGTCTTCGGGCTTGCCCAGGCGGCCGATGGGGATGGCGCGCCGGTAGGCCTCGCGCAGCTTGTCGGGGTTGCCGGCGCCCTGCATGAACTGCTCGAGCATGCCGGTCTCGGTCAGGCCGGGGCACACCACGTTCAACTGGATGTTCTTCGACGCCATCTCGCGCGCCAGGGTCTTGGTGAGCGCGATGATGCCGCCCTTGCAGGCCGAGTAGGGCGCCTCGCCCGAGGAGCCCACGCGCCCGGCGTCGGAGGCGATGTTCACCACCTTGCCGCGGCCGCGCTCGGCCATCCCGGGCAGCACGCAGTGCATCAGGTTCATCGCGCCGACCAGGTTGATCGAGATGATCTTCTGCCAGAAGGCCGGGTCGGTCTTGAGGAACGGCCGGAACATGTCCCAGCCGGCGTTGTTCACCAGGATGTCCACCGGGCCGGCTTGGTCGACGGCTTTCCTGATCTGGCTGTAATCGGTGATGTCGATCGCGGGGTCTGCCTTCAGGTCGAAAACCACGACCCGGGTGCCTTCCTCCTCGAACCGCTTCACGATCGCCGCGCCGATGCCGGCGGCGCCGCCGGTGACGATGGCGGTCTTGCCCTTCAAGCCTCGCATCTCAGTTCTCCTGTGGAATGATGGCCGTCGCCTCGAGCTCGATCTTGCCGGGGGAGTCGAGCAGGTCGGACACGAAGATCATGCTCATCGCCGGGTAATGCCGGCCCATGAGCCGCTTCCAGATGCGTCCCAGCTCCGCGCGCGCCGCGAGGTACGCCGGCTTGTCGCAGCAGTACGCGGTCATGCGGCAGACGTGCTCCGGCCGCGCGCCGGCTTCGCCAAGCACCGCGAGCACGTTGAGCAGGGCCTGCTCGAACTGCTCCGCGAGCTTCTCGGAGCGGAAAACCTGCTGCGCATCCCACCCCACCTGCCCGGCGACGAACACCAGGGTGCCGGAGGCGGCGATGCCGTTGGCGTAGCCGACCGGGGCCTTCCACGCCTTCGGATGCAGCAGCCTCATTCGCTCATTCTCGGCGGGTCGGGGTCCTCGTCCCAGCCGGCGGCGGGCTGGGGCACTTTCTTCATCCAGTCCTTGATCAGCGCGACGTGCTCGCGCTCCTCCTCGGCCATCTCCTTCGCCGCGGCGCGCACGCGCTGCGGCACATCGGCGGCCGCCACGCCGTCGAAGTACTTCACCGCCTGCAGCTCGCAGCGCAGCGCGATCTCGAGCGCGTGGTAGGGCTGCATCAGGTAGTGCAGGGCGTCGAACGGCGCGGTCTCCGGGCCTTCCTGGCCGTCCCAGGCGAACGCCGGCGGCATCGCCGGCAGGCTGGACCAACCCATCTCCTCGAGGATGCGCTTGGCGTGCAGCCCCTCGATCTGCGCGAGCTTGCGGAACATCTGCGCCACCTCGCGGTTGTTGTGCGTGTCGAGCTGCTCGGCGAACTGCGCATAGCGCTCGGTGGCCTCGAGCTCCATCGCGTAGGCACGCGACATGAAGTCTTCTAGAGTCGGAACTGGCATTCGAGCTCCTCGACGCTCTTGCTTTCAGCAGGGATCGCTGTGTTGAAGGGCGGGCGGCTGCCCTTGTAGAGCACGCCGATGTTGAACCCGTCGTCGGTCATCAGGCGGCGCGCGGCGCGCGCCGGGTCGTCGGTCGGCTCCACCGGGGCCGGGCGCACCGCCTGCTTCCACTCGCGCTGCTCCGGACGGAAAGTGACGCAGGGCGAGAGGATCTCGACGAACGAGAAGCCGGGGTGGCGCACCGCCTCGGCGATCAGCGCCGCCAGGCCGTTCGGGTCGCCCGAGAAGCCGCGCGCGATGAAGTTCGCGCCCGAGGCGAGCGCGATCACCAGCGGGTGGAACTCGCGCAGGCCGGTGCCGCCGGGGGCGAGCTTGGACTTCCAGTCGGGCTCGGTGGTGGGCGAGGGCTGGCCCTTGGTCATGCCGTAGACGTGGTTGTCCATCACGATGTAGGTGAGGTCGACGTTGCGCCGGCAGGCGTGCAGGAAGTGGTTGCCGCCGATCGAGTAGCCGTCGCCGTCGCCGCTCGCCACCAGCACCGTGAGGTCGGGGCGCGCGACTTTCAGGCCGGTGGCGGCGGGCAGCGAGCGCCCGTGCACGCCGTGGAAGCCGTAGCAGGTGGTGTACGCGGGGATGCGCGAGGAGCAGCCGATGCCGGAGACCACCGCCACGTTCTCCGGCCGCAGCTCGAGCATCGCCAGCGCCTTGGTGATGCCGGTGAGCACGGAGTAGTCGCCGCAGCCCGGGCACCACACCGGCTTGTAGTCGGACTTGAAGTCTTTCGCTTGCAGCATCGTGGCGGCGATGGGCGCGTTCATAGAACCTCGAGGATCTCTTCGGGCCGGAAGGGCAGCGGTCCCGGGCGCCGCAGGCTGCGCACTTCGCCCGGCAGGTCGTACTCGGCGCGCAGGTAGCGCAGGAACTGGCCGCTGTGGTTCTGCTCCACGACCAGCACGCGCTTCACCCCCTCGAGCGCCTTCTTCAGCCGCTCGGGCTGCGCGGGCGCGAGCAGCCGCAGCGACACGAGCCGGGTTCCCTTGCCGTTGCGCGCCAGCGCTTCGCGTACCGGCGCGGTGCACGAGCCGAAGGTCACCACGGCGGTCTCGCCTTCCCCCTCGATGCTCGCCCAGGCATCCCCCGGGTCGAGGCGGGAGATCTTGCGCGCCCGCTTGTCCATCTGCGCGAGGTGGTCGCCCGCCTGCGACGAGGGCGTGCCCTTCTCGTTGTGCTCCAGGCCGTCGGCGGTATACGCCGTGCCCGGCGTGCCGGGGATCGCCATCGGCGAGACCCCGGATTCGGTCAGGGCGTAGCGCTTGTATGGATTTTCGCCGGAACCCGCGATCAGGCGCGGTCCCACGTTTCCATCGGTTGGTGGAATGTCTACTACGGCGCGCGCCTGGCCGAAGTACTGGTCGGAGAGCACGATCGCCGGCAGCTGCAGCGACTCGGCGAGGCCCACCGCCCATTGCGTGGCGGCGACGCAGTCGGCGACCGAGTTGGGCGCCACCACCACGTGCGGCGCGTCGCCGTGCAGCCCGTACAGCGCGAGGTTCAGGTCAGCCTGCTCGCTCTTGGTGGCGATGCCGGTCGAGGGGCCCGTGCGCATCACGTCGACCACCACCACCGGCACTTCCGCCGCCACGCCCAGGCCGAGCGCCTCGATCATCAGCGCGAGGCCCGGTCCGGAGGTGGCGGTGAGCGCGGGCACGCCGCCGTACGAGGCGCCCAGCGCCATGTTGATGGACGCGAGCTCGTCCTCCGCCTGCACCAGCGTGCCGCCGATCTTTGTCAGCGCGGGCGACAGCCACTCGAGCAGCTCGGTGGCCGGCGTGATCGGGTAGGCCGCCACGAACCGCACGCCGCCGCGCAGCGCGCCGAAGCCCGCCGCCTCGTTCCCGCTGATGAGCCATCGGGTGGTTTTTCCTGCAGGTTTGTCCAGACAGAATCCCTCGAGTGAGGCAGCCTGCGCGAAGCCCGCCTTCGCCGCCACGATGCCGGCCTCGAGGCCCTTCTTCATCGACTTGCGCGCCGCGGCCTCGACCGCGGCGAAAGGCAGGCCGATCAGGCCGGCGAGCACGCCGAGCGCCACCATGTTGGGCCACGCCCCGGGCACGCTGTCGGCCGCGAGCTTCTTCAAAGGCACGGCGACGTAGCGGGCGCCGCTGCGCAGGAACACTTCCGGCGGCTCGCCCTGCGCCGGGTCGCCGACGATCAGGCTCTGCGGCCCGAGCGGCAACTCGGCGGCGAAGCGCCCGACGTTCTGCCAGTCGATCGCCGCCAGCACCTGGAAGCGGTCGTCCTGGCCGTCGGTCGGGAAGGTGGACACGCGCACCATGGCGGCGGCCTCGCCGCCGCGGATCTGCGGGCCGCTGGTGCGAGTCATCAGGCCGTAGTAGCCGGCGGCGGCCGCCGCCTCGAGCAGCATGTTGCCGGCGGTCATCACGCCGGCGCCGCCGCTTCCGGCCAGGGCCACTGAAACCGATCGGGTGGTGTGCATGGCGCCAATCTGAACGCATGCCGGTCGCCATTCTTTGCGTTAGATCAAGTCAGGGCGCTTTGAGCGGGGGTATTTAATCGGTACTCGAATGCCAATTTGAAGAGGAGAGCACCATGGCCGCGCCGGAGACCCGCTTCCTGAGGAGCCACGACCTGACGGAAAGCGCGCTCGACAAGGGGGTGCGCTTCGAGCGCCGGCCGGCGCGCAAGCCCGACGGCACGATAGTGCAGGGGCTCTACAACGCCTGGATCTGGCTCGACAACCCCGGCCAGTACAACTCGTACACCACCGAGATGGTGAAGAGCGTGATCCTCGCTTTCCGCGCTGCATCAAACGCGCGCGACGTGGCGAGCGTGGTCTTCACCGGGGCGGGCGACAAGGCGTTCTGCACCGGCGGCAACACCAAGGAGTACGCCGAGTACTACGCCGGGCGGCCGCAGGAGTACCGCCAGTACATGCGCCTGTTCAACGACATGGTGTCGGCGATCCTCGCCTGCGACAAGCCGGTGGTGTGCCGCGTGAACGGCATGCGCATCGGCGGTGGCCAGGAGCTCGGCCTCGCCTGCGACTTCTCGGTGGCGCAGGATCTCGCGCGCTTCGGCCAGGCCGGCCCCAAGCACGGCTCGGCGCCGATCGGCGGCGCGACCGACTTCCTGCCGGTGGTGATCGGCGCCGAGCGCGCCATGGCGGCGTGCGTGCTGTGCGAGCCGTTCTCGGCGCACGAGGCCTATCACATCGGCATGCTCACCGACATCGTCCCGGCGCTGAAGGTCGACGGCCGCTTCATCGCCAATCCCCTGGTCGAGACGCAGCGCGTCTATGACGAATTCGGCCGCCAGGCATTTGGCAAGGCGAAGACCGGGGCGGCCCTCAAGGAAGCGAAAGAGCTCCTGAAGCGCGGCGAGGTCGACCTGTCTCTTCTGGACGAAAAGGTCGAGGAGCTGTGCGCCAAGATGCTGCTCACCTTCCCCGACTGCACCACCAAGACCATCGAGGAGCTGAGGAAGCCCAAGCTCGAGGCCTGGAACCGCAACAAGGAGAACCACCGCGCCTGGCTCGCGCTCAACATGGTCACCGAGGCGCGCGCCGGCTTCACCGCCTTCAACGAAGGCCCGAAGGACGACCGCGAGGTCGACTTCGTCCTGCTGCGCCAGAAGATCGCCGCCGGCCAGCCGTGGGTGGGCGAGCTGCATGACCAGATTCAGCCGAAGAAAGCATGAGCGATACCCCGCTGAAGGTCTGGCTCGAGCGCGACGGGGCGCTGCTCAGGATGCGCCTGGCGCGGCCGAAGGCGAACGTGATCGACGCGCAGGTGATCGCCGCGCTGTCCCAGGCGTTTGCGTCTTATAGGGGAAGCAATGGACTGCTCGCGGCGCTGGTCGACCACGAGGGGCCGCACTTCTCGTTCGGCGCGAGCGTGGAGGAGCACCTGCCCGAGCACTGCGAGCGCATGCTGAAGAGCCTGCATGCGCTGATCGCGTCGATGCTCGACTGGCCGGTGCCGATCCTCGTGAGCGTGAAGGGCCAGTGCCTGGGCGGCGGGCTGGAGCTCGCCATGGCGGGACACCTGATGTTCGTCTCGCCGGAGGCGCGCCTGGGACAGCCCGAGATCAAGCTCGGCGTGTTCGCGCCGGCCGCCTCGGTGCTGCTGCCGCTGCGCGTCGGGCAGGGGCGCGCCGAGGACCTGCTGCTTTCCGGCCGCTCGATCGACGGCGGGGCCGCGGTGGCCTGGGGCCTCGCCAACGAGCTCGCCGACGACCCCTCGGCCGCTGCGCTTGCCTACTTCGACGCCCACCTGATGGGAAAAAGCGCTGCGGCGATCACGCACGCGGTGCGCGCGGCGCGCGAGCCGTTCGCCGACCTGGCGCGCGCGCGGCTGGAGGACGTCGAGGCCCTGTATCTCGAGAAGCTGATGATCACGCGCGACGCGAACGAAGGCCTGCGGGCCTTCATCGACAAGCGCCAACCCACATGGGAGCACCGATGAGCGTGCAGGACATCGTCAAGCGCTGCGAGGGGCTGTTCGAGGACCTCGACTTCAGCGCCGTCAAGCAGTGGAAGGCCGCCCATCCGGGTTCGAAGGCGATCGGCTACATGCCGATCTACGTGCCGCGCGAGATCGTCCACGCCGCCGGCATGCTGCCGGTGGGGGTGTTCGGCGGCGGCGACCAGCTCGAGGTGATCCAGGGCGACGCCTATTACCAGAGCTACATCTGCCGCATTCCGCGCTCGACCATCGAGCTCGGCCTCACCGGGCGCCTCGACTGCCTCGACGGCATGCTGTTCCCCTCGATCTGCGACGTGATCCGCAACCTCTCGGGCATGTGGCAGATCCTGTTCAAGGACAAGTACGTCAAGTACTTCGACCTGCCGCAGAACTACGACGACGCCACCGGCGGCAGCTTCTACATCCACGAGATGCAGACGCTACGGAATGACCTTGAACGAATTTCAGAAAGAAAAATAACGGATGAAGACCTGAGGCGCTCGATCGCGGTCTACAACGAGAACCGCAAGGCGGTGCGCGAGCTGTACACGTACCGCGCGCAGAAGCCCTGGCAGGCGCCGACTTCCGAGGTGTATCTCGTTCTGCGGGCGGGCTGCGTGCTGCCTCCCGAGGATCACACGCTCCTCATCCGGGAATATCTTGCTGAAACCGAGAAGCAAAAACGGCCGCAGCGCGACAACGCGCGCGTCATCCTGACCGGCGCCTTCTGCGAGCAGCCGCCGCTCGGCCTGATCAAGTCGATCGAGATGGCAGGCTGCTACGTGGTGGACGACGACTTCCAGCTCATTCAAAGCTGGCTGCTCGACGATGTTCCGGTTGAAGGAAATCCCCTGGAAGAGCTGTCGAAAGCCTTCCTGCACCGCTCGGCGTCGACCTCGTCGAAGTACGACGAGAAGAAGGCGGACAAGGGCCAGTTCCTGCTGCGCCAGGTGAAGACGCGCGGCGCCGAGGGCGTGGTGTTCGCCGCGCCGTCGTTCTGCGACCCGGCGCTGCTCGAGCGGCCGATGCTGCAGGAGATCCTGGCGAAGCACAAGATTCCCTAC
>DASUUN010000183.1:0-3272 GCA_036374055.1 Burkholderiales bacterium | reverse complement strand
GCTTGCCGAAAGGCTCGGCTACCGGGCGCGGCCTGCCGAGCACGTGCGCGAGCCGGGCTTCGCCGCCGAGCTCGCCGCGGCCGGCGTGGAGATGCTGCTCAATGTCCACTCGCTGTACGTCGTGCCCGAAGCGGTGCTGGGCGCGCCGGCGCGCGGCGCGTGGAACCTGCACCCGGGCCCGCTGCCGCGCTATGCCGGGCTGAATGCGCCGAGCTGGGCGATTTACCGCGGCGAGCAGCGCCACGGCGTGACCGTGCACCGCATGGAGCGCGGCATCGATACCGGGGACATTGCCTACCAGGAGACGTTCGCCATCGCGGACACCGACACGGGACTGAGCGTCGCGCTGCGTTGCGCGGAAAGGGGCGTGGCGCTCCTTCAGCGCCTTCTCGACCGGCCGGAAGACATCCCGCGCCTGCCGCAGGACCTTGCGCAGCGCAGCTATTTCGGGCGCGCGGTGCCCCAGGACGGGCGGATCGATTGGCGCGCGCCGGCGCGGCGCATTTTCGACTTCGTGCGCGCCTGCGACTATCACCCGTTTCCTTCCCCCTGGGGCGTGCCGCGGGCGCGGCTGGGCGACGAGGAAGTAGAGATCCGGAAGGTCGCGCTCACCGGCATGCGGTGCACACAACCGCCCGGCACGCCGAGGACAGAAGGACAGAACCTGTTCGTCGCATGCGGCGACGAGTGGCTGCGGCTGGTCCGCTACCGGGTCCTGGTGAGCGCAGACGTAAAATAAAACGATGGTGGACCTGCGGTCCGATACGGTGACGCGGCCTTCGGCCGGCATGCGGCGCGCGATGCTGCAGGCCGAGCTGGGCGACGACGTGTTCGGCGACGACCCGACGGTGAATCGGCTGCAGGAGCGCGCCGCGGCGATTTTCGGCTTCGAGGCCGCTCTGCTGTTTCCTTCCGGCACGCAGTCCAATCTCGCCGCGCTCATGAGCCACTGCCAGCGCGGCGACGAGGTGATTCTCGGCCAGGAAGCGCACAGCTATCGCTACGAAGGCGGCGGGCTCGCGGTGCTGGGCTCGATCCAGCCGCAGGCGATCGCCAACCGGCCCGACGGCTCGCTCGACCTTGCGGAAGTCGAGGCCGCCATCAAGCCCGACGACCCGCATTTCGCCCGCACGCGCCTGCTGGCGCTGGAGAACACCATCGGCGGCAGGGTTCTCCAGAGAAAGTACCTGGGCGAGGCCGTCGAGCTGGCCAGGAGAAAAGGCCTGGCGACGCATCTAGACGGCGCGCGCGTCTTCAATGCGGCGACCGAGCTCGGCATGAAAGTGAAGGACCTGTGCGCCGGCTTCGATTCCGTGTCGGCCTGCCTTTCCAAGGGCCTCGGTGCGCCGGCGGGCACGGTCCTGCTCGGGAGCCGGGCGTTCATCGGCAAGGCGAGAAGGGCGCGCAAGATCCTCGGCGGCGGCATGCGCCAGGCGGGCATCCTCGCCGCCGGCGGTCTCTATGCCCTGGAGAACAACGTCGAGCGCCTGGCCGAGGACCACCGCAATGCCGGGGAGCTCGCGCGGGGCCTCGCGCAGCTCGACCTGCCGGTCGAGCAGCACACCAACATGGTTTTCGTGCGGATACCGGAGGCGGCTGTGCAGCCGCTGTTCGGCCACTTGGAGAGGCAAGGGGTAGCGGTGCTGCCGGGGCCGCGCATGCGGCTGGTGACGCACCTCGACGTGGATGCGGCCGGGATCGGGCGTGCCCTGGACGCCTTCGGGACCTACTTCAGAAGGTAAGGGAAATGGGGTACGTCCCTATTTCTGCTCCAGGGAGAGGCGCAGGCGCGCCAGCGCCTTGTGGATGGCCTGGACATGCTCGTCCGGGATGCCATTGCCGCGCAGGCCGGCGATGATCTGGTCGCTGGCGTCGTCGTAGGCGTCCAGCAGCGCGGGGGTCCCCGCCTTCGCGCGCACCATCTCGGTCACCGTGGCCAGGAGGACGGCGAACCCGGCCACCGTTCTCTCCAGCTGATCGTCTTGCCCCATCTAGGCGTCCCCTTTCCCCGGGCTCCGAGGCTAAGCCAGCGGTCCCGGCGCAACAATTGGGGGAAACCCTAGCCTGGAGCGCGCGGCGAAACAGGTAAGCTGGCGCGCATGCTGACTTGGGCGCTCGCAGCGATTTCCGCCGCGGCCTTGGTTCTGCTCGTCCTCGCGCTGGTGCGGCTCAGGCGCTCCGATGCGCGCTTCGCGGCGGCGATGGAAGGGCTGAAGGACCCGGTGTACGTGCAGGACGCGAAGAGCGGCGAAATCCTGTACGAGAACCGGCGCTACGCGGAGGTGTTCAGCGCGCAGCCGCCGCGCTTCGACGATGCGGACGAGACGCAGACCGCCGGCCGCTGGTTCCTGCTGCGCTCGCATCCGCTGCGCTGGAGCGACGGGCGCGAGGCCACGCTGCGCGTGCTGTCCGACGTCACCGAGGAGCGCCGGGCGCGCGAGCTGCTCGCCAAGCACCGCGACGCCGCGCACCGCACCGCGCGCCTGATCGCCCTCGGCGAGTTCGCCTCGGCCATCGCCCACGAGCTCAACCAGCCGCTCGCGGCGATCGCCACCTACAACCACAGCTGCATGCGCATGCTGCAATCGGGCAACCCGGACAGCGGCGAGCTGCAGCAGGCGATGCACATCTGCCGCGACCAGGCCAAGCGCGCCGGCAAGATCATCCAGCGGCTGCGCGAGCTGCTGCGCCCGCCCGGCCCGGCGTTCGCGGAGCAGGACCTGAACGAGCTGGTGGCGGCGGTGCTGCGTCTTGCCGAGCCCGAGGCGCACGAAGCCGGCATCCGCTTCGTGCGCCGCCTGGCCGGCACCGCGCCGGTGGTGCGCGCCGACCGCCTGCTGATCGAGCAGGTGGCGCTGAACCTGGTGCGCAACGCGGTGGAGGCGGTGCAGGCGCTGCCCGAGGCGCGGCGCCGCATCACCGTCGCGACGCAGGTGGAAGCCGACGGCAGCGGCACCTTCTCGGTCGCCGACCTGGGCGAGGGCGTGCCGGAGGAGGCGAAGGAGCGCCTGTTCGATCCGTTCGTCACCACCAAGCCCGGCGGGCTCGGGCTCGGGCTGTCCATCTGCCGCTCGGTGGTGGAGGCGCACGGCGGGGTCATCCGCCACCAGGGCAACGGCGCGCGCGGCGCCGTATTCGCGTTCACGCTGCCGGGGGCGGGCGCATGACGCGCGTCTATATCGTCGACGACGACAACGCGGTGCGCAACGCGCTGAAGCTGCTATTGCGCACCGCCGAGCTGGACGCCGTGGCGTTCGCCTCGGCCGACGTCT
>DASUUN010000182.1:0-6801 GCA_036374055.1 Burkholderiales bacterium | reverse complement strand
CGAGCTGCCCGAGGTCATCGTCTCGGCGTACGTGATCATGTGCTGCATCCTCGGCGCCTTCGCGGCGCGCAACAACATCACCGACGTCTGGCTGGTCGTGGTGTTCGGCGTGGTCGGCTACCTGTGCGAGCGGCTGCGCTTTCCGATCGCGCCGCTGGTGCTCGGCGTGATCCTCGGGCCGCTCGCCGAGACCAACTTCATGACCACCATGATCAGCTTCGGCAACGACTGGACGGTGTTCTTCACCCGGCCGATCAGCGGCACGATCATGGCCATCGCGCTGCTCACCATCGTCTACCCGGTCTTCAGGCAGCTGCGGAAAAGGGCTACTTGAACAGCAGGGCGAGGCCGCTCGCTACGAGTAGCGCCGCGACGACGTGGCCGAAGCGCGCCTCGTCCAAACGCGCATGCCAGTGGTCGCCGGCCACCATGGCGAGGAAGACCACGGGCAGCGCCCCGGCGAGCAGCCACAGCACGCGCCCGTCGTAGAGCCCGAGCCCGCCATAGCCCACGGCGCGCACCCCCGAGAGGCAGAGGAGCGCGAGCGACATGGTGGCGCGGAAGTGCGCCTTGTCGAGCGCCCGGGTGCGCAGGTAGACGACGTAGAGCGGCCCCGCCATGCCGCCGAACACGGTGGCGACGAACCCGCCGCCGACGCCCGCGAGCGCGCCGAGCCACGCCGGCGCCGACCGCGCCTGGCGGCGCGGCAGATAGCCCCACGCCGCGTAGCCGATGATAAAGACGGCGAGCGCGCGCAGCAGCAGCTCGGGCTCGAGGACGGCGAAGAGCGCAAGCCCCGCGGCGACGCCGGCGAGCGAGGGGACGAGGAGCCCGCGCACGGCCGCCCAGTCCACCCAGCGCCGCTGGTGCAGCGCTTGGCCGAGGGAGGCGAGCATGCCCATGGCGGTGACGAGCGGTATCACGACCTCGAGCGGCAGCGCGAGGAGCAGGAGCGGGATCGAGACCACGCCGGCGCCGAAGCCCGTCGCCCCGCGCAGCGCGTAGGCGACGAAGATGACGGCGGCCGCCCACGCGAGCTGCCAGGCCCCGCCCGCGGTCAGCAGGGCCTCGCCCAAAGGCTACTTCGCCGAGTACGCCTTGTACTTCTCGAGTAGCCGGTGCGGCAGCTTCAGCGCGTCGCGCCGGAACGGATCGCCCAGCTCGCGCGTGCACATCAGCTCGACGATCGTCGTCTTGCCTTCCTTCTGCGCCTTGCACGCGTCGCGCAGCGCCGCGCCGACGTCCGAAAGCTTGTCAACCCGGATGCCCTCGGCGCCCATCGCCTTGGCGATGCCCGCGAAGCTCGGGTTCTCGAGGTTCACGCCGAGGAAGCGGTTGGAGTAGAAGTCGACGTGGTTCTTCTTCTCCGCGCCCCACTGCTCGTTGTTGAACACCACCGCGGTGACCGGAATCTTCTCGCGCACGCAGGTGAGGATCTCGCCAAAGCTCATGCCCCAGGCGCCGTCGCCGACGTAGGCAATGGCGGTGCGCTCGGGCGCCGCCACCTTGCAGCCGATCATGGTCGGGAAGGCGTAGCCGCAGTTGCCGAACATCATGGCGCCGAACATGCTGCGCGGCCGCTCGAACTTGAGGTAGCTGTTCGCGATCTGGCAGATGTTGCCGATGTCGGTGGAGACCATCGCGTCGGCCGGCATCGCCTTCTCCAGCTCGCGCAGCATCTGGCGCGGGTGCATGTAGCTTGAGCCCTTCGCCACTTCCAGGCTCCACTCGTCCTTCTCGTGGTCCCAGCTCGCGAGCTCCTCGCGCCAGGCGTTCTTCTCGGCCTGGACGACTTTGGCGATTTCGGGTTTATTGCCGTTCAATTTCCTGTTCTTCAATCGTTCAACCAGAGCTTCCGCAGCCTCGCGCGCATCGCCGCAGACCGCGACGGAAGTCTTCTTCACCAACCCGAGCACCTTCGCGTCGGCGTCGATCTGCACGAGCTTCGCGTTCTTCGGCCAGTAGTCGAAGCCGTATTGCGGCAGGGTGCCGAACGGCCCGAGGCGCGAGCCGAGCGCGAGCACGACGTCGGCCTTGTTGATCACCTTCATCGCCGCCTTGGAGCCGTGGTAGCCGAGCGGGCCGCAGGCGAGCGCGTGGCTCGCCGGGAAGCTGTCGTTGTGCAGGTAGGAGTTGACCACGGGCGCGCCGAGCGCCTCGGCGAGCTTGACGCAGGCGCCCACGCCGTTCGACTGGATGACGCCGCCGCCGGCGATGATTACCGGGAACTTCGCGCCCGCCAGCGCTTCCGCGGCGGCGTCGAGGTCGCGCGAGCCGCCGGGGCCGCGCTCGATGCGGATCGGCTGCGGCACCTCGCACTCGATCTCGCCGTAGAAGAAGTCGCGCGGAATGTTGAGCTGTGCCGGCCCCAGGTCGAGGATGGCGCGGTCGAAGGCGCGCGCGGTGAGCTCGGCCATGCGCGCCGGATTGTTCACGTGCGCCTGGTACTTGGTGATCCTCGAGAAGATCGGCAGCTGGTCGGTCTCCTGGAAGCCGCCCAGGCCGATGTTCATGGTGCCCGCCTCGGGCGTGATCGCGATGACCGGCGAGTGCGCCCAGTAGGCGGCGGCGACCGCGGTGACGAAGTTGGTGATGCCCGGGCCGTTCTGCCCGATGCACACGCCGTGGCGTCCGGAAACCCGCGAGTAGCCGTCGGCCATGTGCGCCGCGCCCTGCTCGTGGACCGTGGGCACGAAGCGAATGCCGGCGGCGGGGAAGAGGTCGAGCGCGTCCATGTAGGCCGAGCCAACGATGCCGAACACCTCGGTCACGCCCTGCGCGACCAGCGTTTCGACGAAGGCTTCGGAGGGGGTCATGCGCGTGCGGCCGGAAACGACGATGCGCTTCACGTCAGCGATGTTGGTCATGTCAGGGTCCCGCGAGAGGAGAAAGGGCGCTTCAGTTTCTCACAAGTCGCGTTTTAGAAAATGATAATCTGGCGACCATGCCGCGCAAGGAAGACAGCATCCCCGCCACGCTGCGGGCCGTCTCGGTGCTCGAGGCGCTGGTGGCGGCCGAGCGGCCGGCCGCGCTCGCCGAGCTCACCGGCATGGTGCGCCTGCCCAAGCCCACGCTCTACCGCATGCTCGGCATGCTGGAGACGGCGGGCCTCGTGGTCCGCGAGCCGGGGGCGCGGAAGTACGCCCCGGGGCCGCGCCTCGCCGCCCTGGGGCGCAACGTCATGCTCAATGCCAGCCTGCGCGCCGCGCGCGGCGCCATTCTCGCGCGGCTGGTCGCGGAGATCGGCGAGACCTGCAACTTCACCATGCTCGATGGCGCGCAGATCGTGTACGTCGACCGCGTCGAGGCGGCCTGGCCGCTGCGCATGACCCTCGCCTCCGGCTCGCACGTGCCGCTGCATTGCACCGCGAGCGGCAAGCTGCTCCTGGCGCTTCTTCCGAAGGCCCCGCGCGAGCGGCTGGTGGCCCAGCTGCCGCTCAACCGGTACACCGACAGCACCATCACCGATCCCAAGCGCTTCGCGGGAGAGCTCTCGCGCATCCGCGCCAACCGCTACGCGACCGACAACGAGGAGTTCCACGCCGGCCTGGTCTGCGTTGCGGTGCCGGTGATCGGGAAGAAGCGCGCCTGCGCCGCCCTCGCGGTGCACGCGCCGGTGTCGCGCATGCCGCTCGAGCGCGCCCTCTCCTACCTGCCCGTGCTGCGCCGCGCCGCCGCAGCCATGAGTTCCACCCTCGACGCTTAGGCCATGTGCCAGCCGTGGCTGACGGTGATCGATTGACCGGTCAGGGCGTTGGTGGGGAAGGCCGCGAGGAATAGCGCCACCTGGGCGATGTCGCCCACGGTGGCGAACTCGCCGTCGACGGTGTTCTTCAGCATGACGTCCTTCACCACAGCTTCTTCACTGATCCCTAGCTCTTTGGCGAGCTGAGGGATCTGCCGCTCCACGAGCGGCGTGCGCACGAAGCCCGGGCAGATGAGGTTGGAGCGGATGCCGTGCGCCGCGCCCTCCTTCGCCACCACGCGGCAAAGGCCGGCCAGGCCGTGCTTCGCGGCCACGTAGGGGCCTTTCTGCGGCGACGCCTCCTTGGAGTGCACCGACCCCATGAGAATGATCGTGCCGCCGCGCTTCTGCTTGATCATCTGGCGCATGCACGCGCGCGTGGTGAGGAAACCGCCGTCGAGATGGATGGCGATGACCTTTTTCCAGTTCGCGAACGACACATCGGCGATGTTGTCGATGTGCTGCACGCCGGCATTGCTCACCAGGATGTCGACGCCGCCCAGCTGCCGCACCATCTCCGCTACGCCGCGCTCGACTTCGTCCTCGCTCGTGACGTCCATGCGCACGCCGATCGCATTCTTCAGGCTGGATGAGGTCTTCTTCGCCTGCTCCTCGTTGAGGTCGGCAATGCAGATCTTCACACCGGCGGCGGCGAAGACGCGGGCGATCTCTGCGCCGATGCCGCTCGCGGCGCCGGTAATGAGGGCGGACTTTCCGTTCAGTTGCATGAAGGCTCCTAGGCGAGAAGGATTCCGGCCGACACCGCCATCATGAGCAGCAGCGTGAACTGCCGGAAGCGCGCGTCGTTGAAGCGCGCGAACAGGCGGGTGCCGACGACCAGGCCGCCATAGTAGCCCGGCGCGAGCCACAACGCGGTCCAGGCGGCCTCGATGCCGACGACACCCTGCGTCGCCAGCATCAGGAGGCCGATGATGCAGCTCGCGGCGACGAAGAGCGTCAGGTTGGCGCGCGTGATGTCGATGCGGTCGGGCCCGGCGAGGAGGTACAGGATCACCGGCGGGCCGCCGATGCTCGTCGCGCCGAGCATGCCGCCGGCGAGCCCGCCGAGCGCGATGCCCGTGGTCGTCCTGTGGGCGCCCGTGTAGCGCCAGCCGCCCAGCAGCAGCGCCGAGAAGACAATCACGATGAGCGCCGTGGCGCGGCGCAGGGTAAGGGCGTCGGCGGTGAGGAGCAGGTAGCCACCGAGCGGCACGGTGACGGCAGTGGCTCCAAGGATCGGGCCGACCACCCGCCAGCGCACCAGCGCGCGCGTCTGCACCACCTGCGGCGCGGCGGCGAGCGACTCGAGCAGCAGCACGACCGGAACCGCGACCTGCGGGCCGAGCAGCAGCACGAGCGGCGGTGCCATGACCATCGCGCCGCCAAAGCCGGTGATACCGCGCACCACGCCGGCGATCGCGGCGACCAGCGCCGGCAGGAGCAGGTTCTCGAGAGGCGGAATCCCTTCCCCTATGCGAGGAGAATGCCGGTCGAAACGGCGACCAGCAGGAGCAGCGTGAACTGTCTGAAGGCCCGGTCGTTGAATCTCGAGAAGAGCCTCATGCCGAGAACCACGCCGCCGTAGAAGGCGGGCCCCAACGTGAGCGCGGTCCAGCCGCTGCGCGCATCGAGCAGGCCGCGGAACCAGAGCATGGTGAGGACGGCAATTCCCGTCGCGCCGAGATAGAAGGTCAGGGTCGCGCGCGTACGGGCGATCGGGTCGGGACCCGAGAGAAGGTAGAGAATCACCGGGGGCGCGCCCACGCTGGTCGCCCCCATCATGGCACCGCTCAGGCCTCCGAGGGCGACCGAGGTCTTCAGGCGCGGCGTGCCGCTGTAGCGCCAGCCACGCAGCAGCAGCAGCGCGAACCCGATCACGGTGGCCGCAATGGCTCGCCGCAGCACCAGCGGGTCGGAATTAACCAGGATCTGGCCGCCGAGCGGGATCGTAAGGCAGGCAGCGATGATGATCGGGACGATGACCCGCCAATTCACTTGCCTGATCGTCTGCACCACCATGGGCATCGCCGCGAGCGCCTCGAGCAAAATGACCACGGGCACGGTCAGCCGCGGACCGATGAGAAGCGCGAGCGGCGGCGACATCACCATGGCGCCCCCGAACCCGGTGATCCCCCGCACCATCCCGGCGGCAAGGGCGATCAGCACGCCGAGCGCGAGCGTCTCAGGTGCGAAGAAATCCACCATCGACCGAGATCGTCTCGCCGGTGATGAAGCCCGCCGCGGGAGAAGCGAGGAACACGGCCACGCCGGCCACGTCATCCTCGGTCGCCAGCCGGCCCAGGGGAAACCGCGTCAGCACCCTCTCGCGCACCTCGGGCGAGAAATGCTCGCGCACCATGTAAGTGTCGATGACGCTGGGTGATATGGCGTTGACGCGGATGCCGGAGGGGCCGAGCTCGCGCCCGAGGCCCCGGGTCATCGCCACCACGCCGGCCTTGGTCGCCCCGTACCACACGTTGCCCATCGCTCCGCCGCCCTTCTCCGCCGAGACCGAGGCGATATTGATGATTGAGGCGCCTGGGCGGCCACGCAGGAGCGGCAGCGCTGCGGTCACGCAGTTGAACACACCGGTCAGGTTCACCCCCAGCAGCCGGTCCCAAGCCTCGCCGCTCGTTTGCTCGAACGGCCCAGCGGCGAGCAGCCCCGCGTTGTTCACGAGCACGTCGAGGCCGCCGCGCTCGGCGCCTACCCGCCCGAAAGCTGCGCGCACCGAGGCGCGATCGGCGACGTCCAAAGCTAGCGGTGCGCCCGGGAGCACATCGGCCCGATAGACGAAGTAGCCGGCCTCCTCCAAGCGATCGGCAATGCGCGCGCCGATGCCCCGCGCCGCCCCAGTGACGACGGCGACGCGCGTCGCGGACGGGGCCTGCGTCACGCGGCGAACGTCATTTCGGCTCCGGCAAAGCGGATGCGCGCGTACTCGATATCGGAGCGCGAGCCGAGGTAACGGATCAACTCGTGGAGCGGCGTGGTGCGGTATTCGTAGGCAGGGCGGGGCTTCTTCAGCGGCTCGAGAAGCTTGTCGTCGTAGAAAG
>DASUUN010000181.1:0-3063 GCA_036374055.1 Burkholderiales bacterium | reverse complement strand
CGGCGGCAAGCTGCTCGGATACGTCTGGTTCTCCTGCGCCGACGCGCCGCACCTGAACGGCGTCCGCGTGCGCGTGCCGGCGCAAGCGATCTACCGCTTCAAGGCCTTCGTTCTGCCTGCCTACCGCGGGCGCGGCATCGCTTCTTTCCTCTACGGTGCCGCCGACGGCATCGTCGCGAGGCCTGGCCGGCAGTACGTCGTGAACTGCGTCGCCGTACAGAACTTCGCCTCCATCGCTGCGTCGCGCAGGAGCGGCGACGCGCTGCTGGGGCATCTGTGCTACTGGCAGGCGGGTCGCTTCTTCGCCGCTTATCACACGCCGGAGGTGGAGGCGCTCGGCCTGCGCTTCCATCTCGTCGCCACGCGGCGCGACAACCGCTCGGCGCGGATGGCCAGCCTGCGCGCGAGCGGCAGCGGATCGCTCCAGGAAAAGAGATCGTAGACCTTCGGCGCCTGCGCGAGCGACCAGAGCCAGGCCGCGGTCGTGATCTCGCCGCGCGCCTTCAGTTCGCGGTAGGCGAGCCAGTCGTAACGAAGGCTGAGCCATCGCGCACGCGTCTTCGCCACCGAGCGTTCCGGAAGCCGCCCCTCGAGGAGGAAGTCGTACGCGACGCGCGGCAGGTTCACGCCGTTCACCGCGCCGAGGTAATGCCACAGGTTGAAGCGGGCGTTGATCTCGAGCAGGTAGAAGCGGCCGGTGGCCTCGCTGCGCTTGAAATCCATCTTGAAGATTCCCGCCAGGCGCAGACGCGCGGCGATGCGCCGGCCGAGGCGGACCAAGCCGTCGTTGCGCGCGAGGCGCAGGTAGGAGCTGTCGCCGGTGAGCGCGGGGAAGGTGCGGATCTTGCGCCCGACAAACCACTCCAGCACCTCGCCGCCGGGCGCGGCGAAGCCGTGGAAGGACCAGATGGCGTCGTCGCCGCCGGGCACGTACTCCTGGAACGCGAGCTGGCCAGCGAGCTGCGCGACCAGCGCGTCGGCGCGCGCCTCACGCCCGCTCGCGAAGACGCGCGCCTTGCCCGTCCCGCCGAAGAGCTGCTGATGCACGCTCGAGTGCTCCCAGGCAGTTTTGACCTTTGGCTTGACCAGCACCGGCGTGGTTTCCGAATCGAGCGCATCCCAGTTGATGTGCCGCGGCAGGGGCAGCGCCAGCCTCTCGCCCAGCGCCTGGAAGCGCGATTTATCCAGCAGTGCGTCGGCGAGCGCTGGCTCGTTCAACAACAGAGCGAGGTGCGGCGCCAGAGCGGTGCGGTGGTCCTGCACCAGGCCGAGCCAGTCGTCGTTACCGTAGAACAGTGGCACCGGCGTGCCGAACCGCTCGGCGAGGCCCCGGCCGGCACGCACAAGCGCCTCGACCACCGCGTCGCGCTCTGCGATCGGCGGCAGGGCGATGACGCCGCGGCAATAGCGCGAGGCCATGGAGGGCGTGCGCCGCTCCGATGACGCAATGATGACGGGAATCTTCGCCAGCCCGAGCGCGCGCACGATGTTCAGCTCGCCAAGGAGCACGACCGGGATCATGGATTTGCAGAGGCTAGCCGAAGGGCGCTACGTTCTCTTCGGTCGTGGTTTGGGCCATCCGGCTCAGTGGCGCGAGATGCAGAGGATGCTGGATCTCGCAACGCCCTGCCGGGGCGGTCGCGGGCAGGGTGCGCCAAGTAGACCACCGTTGCCGCTACGAAGAAGTACAGGCCGCTTTGTACTCTCGGAAGGCCCAGCGTTCTGGAGGTCCGGGCGCACCATGATCGTCGCGATTCACCAGCCGCATTTTCTGCCGTGGTTGGGTTACCTGCACCGGATGGCGAGCGCGGACCTGTTCGTGCTTCTCGACCACGTCCAGTTCGAGCGGCGCAACTACCAGAACCGCACGCGCATCCGGATCGAGGGCACGGCGCGCTGGCTGACCGTGCCGGTAATCCAGCGCTCGCAGAAGGAGCGCATCACGGAGAAGCTGGTCGACAATCGCCTCGGCGGCGCGCGCGCCTGGGCGGACAACCACTACGCGACGCTGCGCCATGCCTACGCTTCGGCACCATGGTTCAGCCAGTACGCCGCGGCGCTGCGCCGCATCTACGACACGCGCTGGGAACGCCTGGTCGATCTGAACCAGGCCTGCCTCGACCTGCTGCGCGAGGCCCTCGAGATCCGCACCCCGCTCGTGCGCAGCTCCGAGCTCGCGGTGGAGGGTGCGCGCGGCGGCCTGATCCTCAACATCTGCCGCGCCGTCGGCGCCGACACGCTGCTCGCCGGCATGGGCGGTTCGCGCGGCTACCTCGACGCCGAAGCCTTCGCGCGCGCCGGCGTGAGCATCGAGTTCCAGCATTTCGCGCATCCACATTACCGGCAGCGCGGCGCCGCGCCCTTCGAGGCGGGTCTCTCGGCGCTCGACATGCTCCTCAACTGCGGCCCGCGCAGCGCCGAGCTGCTGCGCGGGCTCTCCTCGCCACAAGAGTCGCTCGCTGCAGCCTGACACCCAGACCACGCGCTTCTATGAGAGCCACGTCCGCCGGTTCGGCTACGGGTATCGGGGTCTGGGCTTCGGCCGGCGCTCCTCGCAGGAGAAGCGATTCGCCGCCGCCGCGGCGCTCGGCTCCTTCCACGGCGCGCGGCTGCTCGACGTCGGCTGCGGCTTCGGCGATCTGCTTGCGTGGCTCAACGCGCGCGGCGTGCGCCCGCGCTATACCGGGCTCGATCTGTGCGTGCCGATGGTCGAGCGCTGCCGCCGGCGCTTCCCCGACGGCGACGCGCAGTTCGTGGTCGGCGATGTGCTTACCCACGAGGTCGAAGAGCCCTACGACTACGTCGTGGCGAGCGGCATCTTCGGCTACAAGGCGCCCGGCCTGCGCGCGCGCGTGCAGCCGATCCTGGAGAAGCTCTACTCGATGGCCGAGGCGGGGCTCGCGGTCAACTTTCTCTCCGGCTGCGCGCCGCGAAGGTCGGGTCCGGCGCCGCACCGTTTCCGTTCGCTCTCACGAGGCCTGCCCTTCCCACGAGGGGGTGCGATACATGCACAAGGTGAAGTCGTTGGGCAGGTAGGTGTGGTCCATGCGCACCGCCGGCGTG
>DASUUN010000180.1:0-5390 GCA_036374055.1 Burkholderiales bacterium | reverse complement strand
GCCTGGAGCCCCATGCCGCTCTCGCTGCGCTTCGTCGTACCCCTGGCTCTCGCGCTGGCGGCCATCGCTTACGCGGTCGTGCCGCTGGTCGACCGCTTCACGTTCCAGTGGTTCGTCCGCGACCTCGACACGCGCGGCGCGCTCATCGCGAAGACCGCGCAGGATTCCCTCGCCGAGCTGGTGAGCGAGGAAGACGCGCAGGAGAAGGTGCTGCGCTACTTCGACCGCATCATCCAGGACCAGCGCATCTACGCGCTGGGCTACTGCGACCGCGCCGGGCGCCTGGCCTACGCGACCGCGGCCTTCCCGCAGGCGATCCGCTGCACCACCTCGGAGGGCAGCGCCGAGCGCAACTGGGTGCTGGAGCTGCCCGACGGGCCGCTGCACGTCTCGGCCAACCGCATCGCCACCGCGGACGAGTACGCCTACGGCGAGCTGGTCATCGTGCACGACATGAGCGCGATCGCCCGGCGCAGCGCCGACACCAAGAAGTACGTGCTGTATCTGTTCGCCGCGATCGCCACGGTGGTGGCCCTCATCACCGTGGTGATTGCGGAGATCAGTTGGCGCGGCTGGGTGGCCGGCATGAAGGCGCTGCTCGCGGGAGAAACCCTGCTGCGCTCGCCGGTCGGCTGGAAGTCCGCCTCGCCCGAGCTGCGGCCGATCGCGCGCGACCTGCAGACCCTGGTGCTCGACCTGGAGTCCGAGCGCCGCTCGCGCGACGAGAGCCAGACCTCCTGGGGGCCGGACGCCCTGCGCCGCATCCTGCGCCAGGACCTGAAGGGTGACGAGGTGCTGATCGTGTCCAACCGCGAGCCCTACATCCACACGCGGCGCAAGGACAACGTGATCGAGATCCAGCGCCCGGCGAGCGGCCTGGTGACCGCGCTCGAGCCCATCGTGCGCGCGACCTCGGGCACCTGGATCGCGCACGGCGCCGGCTCCGCCGACCGCGACACCGTCGACCAGCACGACCACGTGATGGTGCCGCCGGAGCACCCTGCCTACCGCATCCGCCGCGTGTGGCTGTCCAAGGAGGAGGAGGAGGGCTACTACTTCGGCTTCGCCAACGAGGGGCTGTGGCCACTTTGCCACATCGCCCACACCCGCCCCACGTTCCGCGCCCCGGACTGGGAGCATTACCGCAACGTGAACCAGCGCTTCGCCGACATCGTGGCCGACGAGGCGCGCAGCGAGGACCCGATCATCCTGGTGCAGGACTACCATTTCGCGCTCCTGCCGCGCATGGTGCGCGAGCGCCTGCCGCGCGCCACCATCATCACCTTCTGGCACATCCCGTGGCCCAACCCGGAGGCCTTCGGCATCCTGCCGTGGCGCGAGGAGGTGCTCGAGGGCATGCTCGGCTCGTCGATCCTCGGTTTCCACACCCAGTTCCACTGCAACAACTTCTTCGACACGGTCGACCGCTTCCTCGAGGCGCGCGTCGACCGCGAGACCTTCACCATCTCCTACGGCGGCAACCCGACCGAGGTGCGCCGCTACCCGATCTCGATCGAGTGGCCGCCGGCAGCGCTGCAGCTGCAGGAGCCGGTGGCCGATTGCCGCAGCAAGGTGCGCGAGCGCCTGGGCGCGGCGCCCGAGGTGAAGCTCGGCGTGGGCGTGGACCGGCTGGACTACACCAAGGGCATCCTCGAGCGCTTCGCCGCCATCGAGCGGCTGCTGGAGCTCGAGCCCCGCTGGGTGGGCCAGTTCTCCTTTATCCAGGTGGCCGCGCCGTCGCGCTCGTCGATCGACGAGTACCAGAACCTGGAGGCGCGCGTGCGCGGCCTGGCGGCGCGCATCAACGAGCGCTTCGGCCGGCCGGGCTACGAGCCCATCATCCTGAAGATTGAGCACCACGACGCGGCGCAGGTCTACGAGCTATACCGCGCGGCGGAGCTGTGCTATGTATCGAGCCTGCACGACGGCATGAACCTGGTGGCGAAGGAGTTCGTGGCGGCGCGCGACGACGAGCAGGGGGTGTTGATACTCTCGCAGTTCACCGGCGCCGCGCGCGAGCTCGCGGAGTCGCTGATCGTCAACCCCTACGACATCGAGCAGAGCGCCGCGGCCATGCATATGGCGCTCACCATGTCGCCCGAGGAGCAGCGCGCGCGCATGCGCAGCATGAGGAGTCTCGTTCAGGAGTTCAACGTCTACCGCTGGGCCGGCCGCATGCTGCTCGACGCGGCGCGCATGCGGCACCGCAAGCGCGTGCTGTCGCGGGCGCGCGCGGCGCGGCGCCGCGCCGCGGCCGGCTAGTCCGCGGTGCGGTTGCCGCCGTTCCAGCCCGGCTGGGCGCTGTTCCTCGACGTCGACGGCACGCTGCTCGACATCGCGGAGCACCCGGACCGGGTCGACACCCACAAGATCGACTGCGATCTGGTCGAGGGCCTGCAGCGCGCGGCGGGCGGGGCGCTCGCGCTGGTCAGCGGCCGCTCGCTGGCGCAGCTCGATGCCATGTTCGCGCCGCTCACGCTGCCGGCCGCCGGCCAGCACGGCTTCGAGCGGCGCGACGTCCAGGGCCGCCGCCACCGCCACCGGTTTCCCGTGGAGACACTGGCGCCGGCGAAGGACCGGCTGCGCGAGTTCGCCTCCCGCCATGCCGGCCTGGTGCTGGAGGACAAAGGGGCGAGCGTGGCGCTGCACTACCGGCTCGCCCCCGGGCTCGAGCAGGCGGCGCTCGAAGCCATGCGCGAGGCGTCCGCGCCGCTCGGCGGCGCGGTGCAGATCCAGCGCGGCAAGATGGTGTTCGAGCTCAAGCCGGCGGGCGCCGACAAGGGGCTCGCGATCGAGGAATTCATGCGCGAGCCGCCCTTCGCCGGGCGCACCCCGGTATTCCTCGGCGACGACGTCACCGACGAGTACGGCTTTCGCGTCGTCAACCGCCTCGACGGCCATTCCATCAAGGTCGGCCCCGGTGACACCGCCGCCCGCTGGCACCTCCCCGACCCCGCCGCCGCGCGCGCCTGGCTGCGGCAATGGCTCGAAACCCACGGCTAAAAAAAGGGGTCAGAACAATTTTCCTGGAATTAGCTGGACGCGGGCGGCGTCATTTCCCGAAAATTGTTCTGACCCCTTTTCCCATATGAGACTCGGCGTTGACCTGGGCGGCACCAAGATCGAGGTCGCCGTGTTCGACGACCTCGGCAAGGAAATCTTCCGGAAGCGCGCGCCTACGCCGCGGGCCGGCTATGACGTCGCCCTCGAGGAATTTGCGAGTCTCATCCTGGAGTCTGAAGGGCAGGCTGGCGCGCGCTGCACGGTGGGCATCGGCATGCCGGGAACGATCGCGCCGCGCAGCGGGCGGGTGGTCAACGCGTACAACACGCCGTTCAACGGCCGGCGTTTGAAGCAGGATCTCGAGAAGAAGCTCGACCGGGAGTTACGCTTCGCCAACGACGCCAACTGTTTCGCGCTGTCGGAGGCGCTCGACGGCGCGGCGCGCGGCGCCGACGTGGTGTTCGGCGCGATCCTGGGCACCGGCGCGGGCGGCGGCATCGTGGTCGGTGGCCGGGTGCTGAACGGCCGGCACGGCATCGCCGGGGAATGGGGTCACACGCCGCTGCCCTGGATCAGGCGCGAGGAGCATCCCGGGCCAATGTGCAATTGCGGCCGCAACGGCTGCATCGAGCAGTTCGTCTCCGGCCCGGCGCTGCAGCGCGAGCGAAGCGCGCACGGCGACGAGAACGGCTGGGCGATCTACGCCGACCGCCTGGCGCGCGCCATGTCGGTGATCGTCAACTTCCTCGATCCCGACATCATCGTGGTGGGCGGCGGCGTGTCGAAGGAAAGCCGCATCTACGCGAGCGTGCCGCAGCTCCTGCCACGCTACGTGTACACGCAGAACTTCGATACGCCGATCGTACCGGCGATGCACGGCGACGCGAGCGGCGTGCGCGGCGCGGCGATGCTATGGCCGCTCTAGCGCTTTTTTTATCAATCCGAAGTCCTTCACCAACTGGTCGAATGCGGCTTCCTTCTCCGCTTCGTCCTGCAGGCGCAGGAGGGCGGAGGGGTGAAACGTCGCGAATACGTGCGGCGCGAGCGGGCTGTCGACGAACTGGCCGCGCATGAGCGACACCTTGAAATCCCTGCCGATCACCGCCCGCGCCGCGGTGGCGCCGAGCGCCACGATCACATGCGGCTTGACCGCCTCGATCTCGCGCTCGAGCCACTGGTGGCAGGCGTCGATCTCGCGCTGCGCCGGCGTCTTGTGCAGGCGCCGCTTGCCGCGCAGCTGCCATTTGAAATGCTTCACCGCGTTGGTCACGTAGACGTGCTCGCGGTCCACGCCGGCGGCCTCGAGCGCGCGGTCGAGCAGCCGTCCCGCCGGCCCCACGAACGGCAGCCCCTTCCGGTCCTCGGCGTCGCCCGGCTGCTCGCCCACGAGCATGACTCTTGCATGAGGATCGCCGGCGCCGAAGACCGTCTGAGTGGCGTTCGCCCACAGCGGGCAGTCCTGGCAGGACTTCGCCTCCTTGCGCAGCTGCTCGAGCGATTTCGGCATCCCTCGTTAGAATGGGCCGCTTGAAAAAGATTGCAGTCCTGACCAGCGGAGGCGACGCGCCGGGCATGAACGCCGCGGTGCGCGCGGTGACGCGCGGCGCGCTCGCCCAGGGCTGGGAAGTGTTCGGCGTGCGCAACGGCTACGTCGGCCTGGTGGGCAACACCCTCGACGCGCTGCATGCGCGCGACGTCGGCGGCATCGTGCAGCGTGGCGGCACGTTCCTCGGCAGCGCGCGCTCGCCCGAGTTCAAGGAGGCGAGCGGCCAGGCCATCGCCCGGCGCAACCTGGAAAGCCGCGGCATCGACGCCCTCGTGGTGATCGGCGGCAACGGCTCGCAGACCGGCTCGGCGGCGCTCGAGCGCCAAGGCTTCCAGGTGGTGGGCGTCGCCTCCACCATCGACAACGATCTCTACGGCACCGACGTCAGCATCGGCGCCGATACCGCCATCAACATCACCCTGGAAGCCATCGACCGGCTGCGCACCACCGCCTCATCGCACCAGCGCGCCTTCGCCGTCGAGACCATGGGGCGCGACTGCGGCTACATCGCGCTCATGGCGGGCATCGCCGGCGGCGCCGAGGTAATCGCGCTGCCCGAAAGCGAGATCACGCCGGCCGAGGTCGCGGAGCGGCTGCGCGCCGGCTACAAGCGCGGCAAGACCCACGCGCTCGCGGTCATCGCCGAGGGCGCGCGTTGCGGCGTGAGGGAGCTGATGCACCACTACGAGGAGCAGCGCGCCTCGATCGGCTTCGAGCTGCGCGTCACGCGCCTGGGCCACGTGGTGCGCGGCGGCAACCCGACCGCCGCCGACCGCGTGCTCGCCACACGCCTGGGCGCCGCGGCGGTGGAGCACCTCGCGCGCGGCGAGCACGGCGTGGT
>DASUUN010000179.1:0-2933 GCA_036374055.1 Burkholderiales bacterium | reverse complement strand
CGGGCGATCTCGACCGAGTTCTCCAGTGCCTGCGGGATGTCGGCGAAAAGCTGCGCCATCTCGTCCTGGCGCTTGAAATGCTGCTCGGGGGTGAAAAGCCGCGGCCGCCGCTGGTCCGCAAGCACGTAACCCTGCGAGATGCACACGCGCGCTTCGTGGGCCTTGAAGTCGTCGGCGTCGAGGAACTGGACCGGGTGCGTCGCGACCACCGGCAGGTCGAGACGGGTGGCAAGGGCCACCGAGCGCGACAGCAGCGCCTCCCCCCCGGGGAAGCCGGCGCGTTGCAGCTCGATGTAATAGCGCCCCGGGAACAGCGCCGCCCACTCGCGCGCCAGCCGCTCGGCGGCCTCGGCGTTATCCGCGAGCAGCGCCTGGCCCACGTCGCCGAACGAGGCGCCGGAGAGCGCGATCAGGCCCTCGGTGCCGCCTTCCTCCAGCCAGGCGCGGGCGACCTCCGCCCGCGAGCGGTGCTGGTTGCGCAGCCAGGCGCGCGACAGCAGGTCGCACAACCGCAGATAGCCCGGGCGGGAAGCGCACAGCAGCAGGATGCGCGAGGCCTTGTCGCGGTCGGCGGGGTGCTGCACCCAGCAGTCGGCGCCGATCACCGGCTTGATGCCGGCCGAGCGCGCAGCGCCGTAGAACTTCACCAGGCCGAACAGGTTGCCCAGGTCCGTCAGGGCCAGCGCCGGCATGCCGTCAGCCGCGGCGCGCTCCACGGCCTGCTCCAAGCGGACGATGCCGTCGCTCACCGAGTACTCGCTGTGCATCCTGAGGTGAACGAAGCGCGGCGCCGGCATGTCAAAAAAATTTTACCGGAAACGTCTTCATGAAGCCCTTGGTGCTTGCTTTTTCTGCGCTGCTTGCATTCGGGGCGCAGGCGCAGCCCAGCGAGCTTGACAAGGCCTATGAACAGGCGCGCGCCGCGTACCACGCGCTGCAGGCGGCGCAAGCGCGCCGCGAGGAGGGCGTCGCTGTGCAGGAGGGGGACCGCCAGGGCACTGCCTCCGGCGGGACGCGCCCCACCGAGCAGTACCGCGGCCGCCAGCAGCTGCTCGAGCACGAGGTCGAAATCGCCCGTCGTCGCTACGACGCCGCCCTCAAGCGCTGGAACGACCTGAAGTAAAAGCCTCTACCATGCGCGGGCCATGAACCCCGCGCTCGGCGCCCTGCTCCTCGGCGCCACCTGCATCGCTCTCTCGCCGATCTTCGTGCGCCTGTCCGAGGCCGGCCCCACCGCGACCGCCTTCTGGCGCGTCGCCCTGGCGGTCCCGGCGCTTTGGGTCCTGTGTTCCCTGAAAAGCAAACCCGGCAGCCGGCAAACCCCCTGGTTGCTCCTTCTCGCAGCTGGGGTCGCCTTTGCCGGGGATCTGGGTTTCTGGCACGCGTCGATCCAGCTCACCTCCGTCGCCAATTCCACGCTCCTCGCCAATCTGTCGTCGCTGTTCGTCACGCTGGCGGCGTGGATCTTCCTGCGCGAGCGGCCGAGCCGCCTCTTCCTGACGGGCCTGGGGCTGGCGCTTTTCGGCGTGACGCTGCTGGTGCGCAGCAGCCTGCAGTTTTCGGCCACGGCGCTCGCGGGCGACGCGCTGGGCGTGGTGACCGCGATGTTCTACGCCGGCTACATCCTCGCCGTGAAGGGGCTGCGCGACCGGGGCGAGACGGCGCTTCGCATCATGGCCATCACCAGCACGCTCACCGCGATCCTGCTCCTTCCCGCTGCGCTGGCCACGGGCGAGCAGTTCTTTCCGGCAACCCCCGCCGGATGGCTGGTCCTCCTGGGGCTGGCGCTCGTCTCGCACGCCGCCGGCCAGGGCCTGATCGCGTACGCGCTCGCGCAGCTGCCTGCGGCTTTCTCCTCCGTGGGCCTGCTCCTCCAGCCGGTGGTGGCGGCGCTTTTTGCCTGGCTGCTGCTCGCCGAGCCGCTGGTCGCGCTGCAGGTGGCGGGCGGGCTCATCGTGCTCGCCGGCATCTACCTCGCGCGCCGCGGCTCGGCCTAGACGACGATCGCCTGGGCCTCGCCCGCGCCCTTCTCGATGGCGCCGATCTCGTAGACTGTTTCGCCCTCGGCACGCAGCACTTCGCCGGCGCGCTTCGCGTCTTCCCGGGAAACAACCAGGACCATGCCGATGCCGCAGTTGAACACGCGGAACATCTCGTCCTCGGCGACATTGCCGGTGCGCTGCAGCCACTGGAAGACGGGTGGCCTTGGCCAAGCACCCTTCCGGATTCTTGCAAGAGTATTTTCAGGTAAAACCCTGGGCACGTTGCCCGTGATGCCGCCGCCGGTGATGTGCGCGAGACCCTTCAAGGGCACGCTTTCGAGGAGCTTGAGGATCGGCTTGACGTAGATGCGCGTAGGCTCGAGGAAGTCGAACTCGGGCTGGGCGCGCTCGAGGATCTTGCGGATCAGCGAATAGCCGTTCGAATGCGGACCGCTCGAGGCGAGGCCGAGGATCGCGTCGCCCGGCGCGATCGAGCGGCCGTCGAGAATGCGCTCCTTCTCGACCACGCCGACGCAGAAGCCGGCGAGGTCGTATTCGCCGTCGGGATACATGCCCGGCATTTCGGCGGTCTCGCCGCCGAGCAGTGCGCAGCCGGCGAGCTCGCAGCCGCGCGCGATGCCCTTGACCACCTCCGCCGCGACGCCCTTGTCCAGCTTGCCGCACGCGAAGTAGTCGAGGAAGAACAGCGGCTCGGCGCCCTGCACCAGCACGTCGTTGACGCTCATGGCGACCAGGTCGACGCCCACGGTGTCGTGGCGGCCGAGGGCGAAGGCGAGCTTGAGCTTGGTGCCGACCCCATCGGTGCCCGAAACCAGCACCGGCTGGCGGTATTTCTTCGGAATCTCGCACAGCGCGCCGAAGCCGCCGATGCCGGCGAGCACTTCGGGGCGCAGGGTGCGCCGCGCGAACGGCTTGATCGCCTCGACCAGC
>DASUUN010000178.1:0-4850 GCA_036374055.1 Burkholderiales bacterium | reverse complement strand
CACGCTCGCCGGCGAGGGCCTGCAGCACCAGGACGGCTCGTCGCACCTCGTGGCCTCGACCCTCCCGAACTGCCGCGCCTGGGACCCGTGCTTCGGCTACGAGCTGGCGGCGATCGTCGAGGACGGCGCGCGCCGCATGCTCGAGGCCCAGGAGGACGTCTTCTATTACGTCACCGTGGCCAACGAGAACTACCCGCACCCGCCGATGCCGGAGGATGCGAAGGACGGCATCCTGAAAGGCATGTACAACCTGAAAAAAGGTCCTCATGTGCAGTTGCTCGGATCGGGGCCGATCCTGCGGGAAGTGCTGGCGGCGGCGGAGCTGCTCGACAAGGAGTGGGGCGTGAAGGCGGGCGTGTGGAGCGTGACCTCGTTCACCGAGCTGCGCCGCGACGGCATGCAAGCCGAAAGGAGGCGCAGGTTCGGCGGTTCCGGGGAGTGTTGGGTCGAGCAATGCCTGAAGAAAGCCGCGGGCCCGGTCGTCGCGGCGAGCGACTACGTGAGCGCGGTGGCCGACCTCATCCGTGCCTACGTGCCCGGCAGGTACGTCGCCCTAGGGACCGACGGCTTTGGCCGCAGCGACACCCGCGCGGCGCTGCGCGCCTTCTTCGAAGTGGATGCCAAGAGCATCGCGCTCGCGGCGCTCGCCGCGATGGAGCACCCGTCAGTCGTGCGGGCGCGGCAGGTCTATGGGGTGGACCAGGCTCTGCTCCCGCCTTGGCAGCGGTAAGGGTCCTTTGGGTTCCTGGATGACGGGCGGGGGCAGCTGCAGCACATGCTGCTGCTCCGCCATGCGCATGCGCTCGTAAGGCCGCAGCTGGCGCGCGACCTCGGGGTCGGGGCTGAGGGGTTGACCCACGTGGGGCGGCAAGGCGGAGAAGCCGGCGGAGCGGCGGTCCAGCTCGATCAATGCCCGTTGCACTTCCTGCTCGTGCGGCTGCTGCGAAAAGCACGTCAAGGGAAGCAGAAAAACCACGGCAGCGAGCCTCACCGCGCTTCGGCCATCCGGTTCTCGCGGATCGTGGCCGCGAAGTCGAGCACCTTGCGCGCGAGCGCCTTGCGGTCCTCCGGCGTGCGCATCACGGTGTCGGCGGCGAGCACCTCGATGCCGAGCGAGCGCACCGACTGGGCGGAGGCCAGGTCCTCGCGGTCGATGACGAAGCCGTCGATGAGGCGTAGGTACTCGCCGGCGGCGGCGAGCGCCGAGGGCTCCTTGCCCAGGTCGCGCATCAGCTTGCCCGCGCTGCCGCGCAGCGCCTTGCCGCCGACGATCGGCGTCACCGCGATCACCGGCACGCCGCGGCCGCGGATCAGCTCGCGCATGCCGCCGACCTCGAGGATCGGGCGGATGCCGTGGTAGGGGTTCGCCGGGCAGATGACCACCGCCTCGAGGTCCGCCGAGTGCAGCGCGTCGAGCGCCTCGTCGGAGACGCGCGCGTCCTCGGCGCCCATGTACAGGAAGGCGTGCGCCGAAGGCTCGCAGCCGTGCGTGCCGTGGTACTCGTGGAAGCTCATCGTGCCCTGGTCGGTGGCCACGTGGGTGCGCACCGGCTCGTCGCTCATCGGCAGCAGGCGCGCGGTGATGCCCAGGCTGCGGCAGAAATCCTGCGTGATCTCGGTCAGCCGGCGATCGCTGGCGAAGCCCTCGACGCGCAGCAGCGCCGTGGCGAGCGACTTGTCGCCGAGCACCGGCCGGTCGGGCCCGCCGAGCACCTTCAGCATGCCGTGCACCGCGTGCGTCTCGCCTTCGGGCTCCCAGCCGGCGGTGCTCGAGATGCCGGCGAGGGTGTAGAGCAGCGTGTCGAGATCGGGCGAGAAGTGCAGGCCGAGGTGCTCGTAGTCGTCGCCGGTATTGGCGATGACCGTGAGATCCTTGCCGCGCAGCCGGTAAAGGCCCTCGGCGAGCTTCGCGCCGCCGAATTGCGCCGCCAATGCCACTACTGTTCCCATGGCCGTAGTGTACCCTCGCGCGCGTGATTTATCTGAAGCTCGCGCTGATGGGCGTGTTCTGGAGCGGCGTGTTCCCCGCGATCAGCATCCTGCTGCAGAGCATGGGACTGTTCACCTCGGTGTTCCTGCGCTTCGCCTGCGCGGCGGTGGTGCTGCTCGCGCTGCTGTGGCTGCGCGACCGGCGGCTGCCGCGCCTGTCGCCGCGCGAGCTCGTGATGGTCATAGGGCTGGGCCTGCTCGGCATCACGTTCTACAACACGCTGTTCACCGCCGGCCTCGCGCTGGTCGAGGCGAGCCGCGCCGCGCTGATCGTGCCGACCAACCCGGCGTTTACCGCGCTGTTCGCCGCGCTGCTGCTGGGGGAGCGGCTCGGCCGCACGCGCGCCGCCGGCGTCGCGCTGTGCGTGCTGGGCGCGCTGTGGGTGCTCGCCCGCGGCGACCCGCGCGCCTTCGCCGATCTCGAATTCGGCGCGGGCGAGCTGCTCCTCGTGCTGTGCATCTTCATGTGGAGCGCCTACACGCTGCTCGGGCGCGTCGCGCTGTCGACCCTGTCGCCGCTCGCGCTCACCGCCTACGTCATGGCGGCGGGCTCGATCCCGCTCGCGCTGCCGGCGTCGGTGGAGGGCGCATCGCTCGCGCAGGTCACCCGGGAGGGCTGGACCGCGTTCGGCTACCTCGTGCTCTTCGGCACCGTGATCCCGTTCCTGTGGTTCTACGAGGGCGTCAAGGCGCTCGGCGCCGCGCGCGCCTCGCAGTTCATCAACCTCGTGCCGCCGCTCGCGGTGCTCGAGTCCGTCTGGCTGCTGGACGAGTCCCTGTCCCCGGGCATCCTCGTCGGCATGGCGCTCGTCGTCGCCGGCCTCTACCTCACCAACCGGCCCAGGCGCTCATAGCGCCGCCGCCAGCTCGGCGCCCTCGCGCATCGCGCGCTCCGCATCCAGCTCGCCCGCCTGCTTCGCGCCCCCGATCAAATGAAATACCGGAAATGGCGGAAATGGGGACAGACCCCATTTCCGCGGAACCTGGCCGGCGCAGACGACGATCGTGTCCGCCGCGACGACCTGCTCTTTTCCTTCGAGACGGACATGAAGGCCGGCGTCGTCGATCCTGACGTACTGCACGCCCTTCACCATGCGCACGCCGTTGCGCGCGAGCTCCGCGCGGTGCACCCAGCCGGTAGTGCGCCCCAGCGTGTGGCCGAAAGGCGTATGGGAGCGCTTGAGCATGGTGATGCGGTGGGCGGGGGGCTTCGCCTTTCCTTCCGCCATTTTCCCGTCGGCAGTGAACCCCCAATGCGCCGCGAAGGCGTCCGGGTCGAGCGGCGCGCGGCTGGCGCGCTCGAGGAGGTACAGCGCCACGTCGAAGCCGATGCCGCCCATGCCGATGATCGCCACGTCGCGCCCGGGCTGTACCCGTCCCGCGAGCACGTCGGCGTAGCCCGCGACCTTCGGGTGGTCGATTCCCGGAATGTCGGGCCGCCGCGGATCGATGCCGGTGGCGACCACCACCTCGTCGAAGCCCCGGAGCTTTTCGATCGAGGGGGATTCACTCAGGAAAACGGTCGCCCCAGCCCGTCTCAACCGCTCGGCGAAATACGCCACCGACTCCCCGAACTCCTGCTTGCCCGGGACGCGCTTGGCGAGATCGAACTGGCCGCCGAGCTCGGCCGCCTTTTCGAACAGCGTGACCGCGTGGCCGCGCTCGGCTGCCGCGGCGGCGCAGGACAGCCCGGCAGGGCCGCCGCCCACGACAGCAATGCTCTTTGCATTTGTTGTCTTTGAAAAAAACAGCTTCGTTTCCCTTCCGGCCCGCGGGTTGACCACGCAGCTCGCCGGCTCGCCGGTGAAGTAATGGTCGAGGCAGGCCTGGTTGCACGCGATGCAGATGTTGATCGCGGCGCGGTCGCCGGCGCGCGCTTTGCGGGCGAACTCGGGATCCGCGAGCAGCGCCCGCGCCATCGACACCATGTCGGCGTCGCCGCGCGCCAGGATGTCCTCCGCGATCTCGGGGGCGTTGATGCGGTTGGACGCGGCGACCGGGATGCGCACCGCCTCCTTCAGGCGGCGCGTCGCCCAGGCAAAGCCGCCGCGCGGCACCGCCTGCGCGATGGTCGGGATGCGCGCCTCGTGCCAGCCGATGCCGGTGTTGAGCAGGGTGGCGCCCGCGGCTTCGATCGTCCGGGCAACCTGAATGGTTTCCTCAGTCTCGAGTCCCTGTTCCACAAGATCAAGGGCAGAGATCCGAAAGACGATGATGAAGTCTCGACCGGCGGCGGCCCGGCTGCGCCTCACGATCTCGGTGGCGAAGCGCATGCGCTGCTCGAGCGGCCCGCCCCATTCGTCCGTGCGGCGGTTGGTGCGCGGCGCGAGGAACTGCGTGACGAGGTAGCCCTCGGAGCCCATGATCTCGACGCCGTCGTAGCCCGCCTCGCGCGCCAGGCACGCCGCGCGGGCGAAGTCGGCGATGGTCTGCTCGATCTCCTCCGGCTGCATCTCGCGCGGCGCCTGCGGGTTGATCGGCGACTTCACCGCCGAGGGCGCGACGATGCGCTCGTGGAAGCCGTAGCGCCCGGAATGCAGCAGCTGCAGCGCGATGCGCCCGCCGGCCTCGTGCACCGCGCGCGGGATGATCCGGTGCCTTTGGCTGTCCTCTTCAGTCGAGAACTGCGCGCGGTGAATGCCCAGGTTTCCCGCGTCGTTCGGCGAGAACCCGCCGGTGACGATCAGCGCGGCTCCGCCGCGCGCGCGCTCGGCGTAGAACGCGGCCAGGCGCTGCATGCCGTCGGGGCGCGACTCCAGCATGGTGTGCATCGAGCCCATGAGGATGCGGTTGGGCAGCGTGGTAAAGCCGAGATCGAGGGGACGGAAGAGATGCGGGTATGGCATCTCCTTATTAAATCA
>DASUUN010000177.1:0-2666 GCA_036374055.1 Burkholderiales bacterium | reverse complement strand
GGTGTGGCCGTCGCGGTTCAGGCGGCGCACGAACTGCCACAGGCCCTGGCGCAGCTCGACGTCGACGCCCGCGGTGGGCTCGTCCAGCACGATCACCGGCGGCTTGTGCACCAGCGCCTGCGCCACCAGCACGCGCCGCTTCATGCCGCCGGAGAGCGCGCGCATGTTGACGTCGGCCTTGGCGGCGAGGTCGAGGTGCGCCATCACCTCGTCGATCCAGGCGTCGTTGCGGCGGATGCCGAAGTAGCCCGACTGCAGCCGCAGCGTCTCGCGCACCGTGAAGAACGGGTCGAACACCAGCTCCTGCGGCACCACGCCGAGCATGCGGCGCGCGCGCCGGTAGTCCGCCGCGACGTCGGCGCCCATGACGCGCACCGACCCGGCGTCGGCGCGCGCCAGCCCGGCGATCACGTTGATGAGGGTGGTCTTGCCGGCGCCGTTGGGGCCGAGCAGCCCGAAGAACTCGCCCTGCTCGACCGCCAGGCTCACGCCGTCGAGCGCGCGCAGCGCGCCATAGCGCTTCTCGACGCGATTGACTTCGATTGCCTTCAGGCGGAGCGTGCTACCGGCAGCAGGCCCTCGACGCCGTAGAGGCGGGCGATCGTCTGCAGCGACTCGGGCAGGTTGGCGAATGCGAGCTCGCCGCCGCGGGCCCGGGCATCGCGCATCCACGCGAGCATCAGCGCAAGCAGCGAGGAGTCCATTTCGCCGACCTCGCCGAGGTTGACGATGCGCACGCCCTCCTCGAGGTGGCGGCGCCCCTCCTCGAGCACGCCGGCGACGTTGGCGAGCGTCACCGGGCCGCTCACCACGATGCTGCGGCCCTCGCGGCGGATCATCTCTTCTCCGCCAGGGAGCGGTTCTTCGCCTGCAGGTTCTTGATGAGGCCGTCCACGCCCGAGGTGCGCACCGTGCCGTTGAACTCGGTGCGGTAGTTCGCCACCAGGCTGACGCCGCCCACCATGACGTCGTAGACCTTCCAGCCGCTGCCGGTGCGCTCCATGCTGTAGTCGATCGGCACCGGCTGCGCGCCGGGCTGGATCACGCGCACCTGCACCGTGACGTCGGTGTCGGTGGGCCGGGCGCGCAGCGGCCGGTAGTCGAAGCGCTGCTCGCTGTAGGCGGCGAGCGCGCTCGCGTAGGTGCGCACCAGCAGGGTCTTGAACTCCTCGATCAGCACCTTCCTCTGCGCCGCGTCGGCCTTGTTCCAGCTCTGGCCCATGGCGAGCGCCGTCATCGACTGGAAGTTGAAGTGCGGCAGGACCTTGGCCTCGATCAGCCCGACCAGCTTGGCGCGGTCGCCGGCGCGGATCTCCCTGTCCTTGGCGATCAGCTCGACCACCTCGGTGGTGACGTTCTTCACCAGGACGTCCGGCGCCTCGAACTGTTGCGCGTGGACCAGACCGGCGGCCAGCACGCTCACGACTAGGGCAAGGGTTCGCATAGGCTTATCAACGTTTTAGCGCGGTTCGCGGTTGACCGGCGCGTCGTCCTCGTAGCGCTCGCGCGGCGGCCGCCCATCATAGACCAGGCTGCGCCGGCGCTGCAGGTAGGCGTCGCGCTGGAACACGTACTTGTCGAGCGCCGCCTGCTCGAGGATGCGGCTCGCCTCGAGCAGGTCGGCGCGCGCGCCGGTGAGCCGCAGGACGGCGAGCGAGTTGCGCAAGTCGATCGGGCGCACCTCGCCCAGCGGATCGGTGTACAAGTCCAGCGCCAGGCCGAGGCCGTCGCGCACGGTGCTCGAGCCGAGGATCGGGAGCACCAGGTAGGGTCCCTGGCCCGCGCCCCACCAGCCGAACGTCTGGCCGAAGTCCTCGTTGTGCTTCTCGATGCCCATCTCGGAGGCCACGTCGTGGATGCCGAGCAGGCCCAGGGTGCTGTTGAAAGTGACGCGCGCGAAGTCGTCGAAGCTCTCGCGGAACTTGCCCTGCAGGACGTTGTTGACGCCGATGAACACGTCGCCGATGTTGGCGAAGAAATTGCGCACGCGGTCGCGGATCTCGGCGTGCACCACGTCGCGGTACGCGGTGGCCACCGGCTTCGCCACCGCCTCGTCCACCACCTCGTTGAACCGGTACACGCCGCGGTTGAAGCCTTCCCACGGATCGCGCGGATCGGCGTCGGGCGCGGTGGCGCAGCCGCCCAGGAGAAAGACCGAAAGAACGAGAAATCTCACTTCTCGGGTTCCTTCGACTCGGCCGCCTTGTTGAACAGGAACTGGCTGATCAGGTTCTCGAGCACCACCGCGGACTGGGTGAGGCGCACGCGGTCGCCGTTCTTCAGCATCACCCCGTCGCCGCCCGCCTCCAGGCCGATGTACTGCTCGCCGAGGATGCCGGAAGTGAGGATCTTGGCGGTGGTGTCGCGGGGAAACTGGTAGAACGCGTCCAGGTTCATCGCCACCAGCGCCTCGTAGGTCTCGTTGTCGAAGCGGATGTCGGTCACCCGGCCCACCACCACGCCGGCGCTCTTGATGGGCGCGCGCACCTTGAGGCCGCCGATGTTGGCGAAGCGCGCCTGCACCAGGTAGGTCTCGTTGGTGTTGAAGGACCCCAGGTTGCCGACCTTCAGCGCGAGGAACAGCAGCGCGCCCAGGCCCAGCACGACGAAGATCCCGACCCACAGGTCGATGGTGGAGCGGTTCATTGGTTGTTGCCTCCCGTGAA
>DASUUN010000176.1:0-3862 GCA_036374055.1 Burkholderiales bacterium | reverse complement strand
CGCCGCGAGCACGCCCTTTTCCTCGGCCGCGGTCTGCACTACCCGATCGCGCTGGAGGGGGCCCTCAAGCTCAAGGAGATCTCGTACGTCCACGCCGAGGCGTATCCGGCCGGGGAGCTTAAGCATGGGCCGCTCGCCCTGGTCACCGGCGAGATGCCGGTAGTGACGGTGGCGCCCAACGACGCGCTGCTCGAGAAGCTCAAGTCGAACATGCAGGAGGTGCGCGCTCGCGGCGGCGAGCTCTACGTCTTCGCCGATGCCGACACGCGCATCGCGCCCTCAGCCGGGGTCAATGTGGTGCGCCTGCCTGAGCACTACGGGCTGCTCTCGCCGATCCTGCACGTGGTGCCGCTGCAGCTGCTCGCCTACCACACGGCGCTTGCCCGCGGTACCGACGTGGACAAGCCCAGGAATCTGGCAAAGTCGGTCACAGTAGAATAATCTAGCCGGCGTCAATTCCAGTCGAAACGGGGAGGAACCTATGAAAATCAGGACATCCATGGCGGTGCTTGCGGCGGCGGCGCTCTTCGCGCCTGCGGCGCACGCGCAGACCGAGATCCAATGGTGGCATTCCATGGGCGGCGCGCTTGGCGAGGCCTTGAACGGGCTGGCCAACCAGTTCAACGCTGAGCAGAAGGATTACAAGATCGTCACCTCGTACAAGGGGTCCTATCCCGAGTCCATGACGGCGGCAATCGCGGCCTTCCGCGCCGGACAGGCGCCCCACATGCTTCAGGTGTTCGAGGTCGGCACGGCGACGATGATGGCAGCCAAGGGTGCCGTCAAGCCGGTGTACCAGCTCATGAAGGAGGCGGGCGAGCCCTTCGATCCGAAGGCCTACTTGCCGACGGTGACCGGCTACTACAGCGACCAGCAGGGGAACATGCTTTCGCTGCCCTTCAACAGCTCGACCGCGCTTTTCTACATCGACCGGAACAAGTTCAAGCAGGCCGGGGCACCGCCGGTGCCGCCGAAGACGTGGAAAGAGTTGATCGCGGTGGCGGAAAAGCTCAAGGCCGCAGGCCAGGACTGCATCTACACCACCGGATGGCCTTCCTGGGTGCATATCGAGAACTTCAGCGCCTGGCACAACGTGCCGATCGGCACCAAGCAGAACGGCATGGGTGGCCTCGATACCCAGTTCAATTTCAACTCGCCGCTGCACGTGCGCCACGTCTCGATGCTCGCCGACATGGCGAAGCGGGGGCTCTTCACGTACGCCGGCCGTACGAACCAGGCCGACTCGCGCTTCGCGGCCGGCGAGTGCGCCATGGCGACGATCAGCGCGGGCGCGCTGGGCAACATCATCAAGGCGGGAAAGACCGACTGGGAGATCAGCGTCCTGCCCTACCACGACGACGTCAAGGGCGCGCCGCAGAACGGGATCATCGGCGGCGCCTCGCTCTGGGTGATGAGCGGCCGTAAGCCCGAGGAGTACAAGGGCGTGGCGCGCTTCATGTCCTTCCTGTCGCGTCCGGAGGTGCAGATGGAGTGGCACGTCAAGACGGGCTACGTACCGATCACGCAGGCGGCCTTCGAGCGCACGAAGGCCTCCGGGTTCTACGACAAGAACCCCGGACGCGACATGGCGGTGCGGCAGCTCACGAACAAGGCGCCGACGGCCAACTCCAAGGGCCTGCGCTTCGGCAACTTCGTGCAGGGCCGCACGGTCATCGAAGAGGAGCTGGAAGCCGCCATCGCCGGACGCAAGACTGCCAAGGCAGCGCTCGACGACGCGGTACGGCGCGGCAACGAGATCCTGCGCCAGTTCGAGGCAGCCAACAAATGAGAAAGGGGGGCTCCGACAGAACGTCTCTGCCCCCCTCCAGAACCCCCCGCCGCAGGTAGCGGTCGCATGGAGAAGCGGGTCGTCTTCCGCTCGGCGTGGCTGCCCTTCGTGCTGATCGCGCCGCAGATCGCGGTCACGCTCGTCTTCTTTTTCTGGCCGGCGGCGCAGGCGGTCTGGTTCTCCTTCCAGCTGCAGGACGCCTTCGGCCTGAAGACCCAGTTCGTGGGCCTGCAGAACTTCGTCACGCTCTTCAAGGACGAGAACTACCTCAACGCCTTCCGCGTCACAGCGGTGTTCAGCGCACTGGTGGCGACGTTCGGCCTGGCCGTCGCGCTGCTGCTCGCGGTGATGGCCGACCGCGTCGTGCGCGGCGCGGTGGGCTACAAGACGCTGCTCATCTGGCCCTACGCGGTGGCGCCGGCGGTGGCCGGGGTGCTGTATGCCTTTCTCTTCGCTCCCTCGATCGGCATCGTCACCTACGCGCTCAAGAGCTGGTTCGGCGTCAACTGGAACTGGCTCCTCGATGGAGACCAGGCGATGCTGCTCGTGGTGATGGCCGCAGTCTGGAACCAGATCAGCTACAACTTCGTGTTCTTCCTCGCTGGCCTGCAGTCGATCCCGCGCTCGCTCATCGAGGCGGCAGCGATCGACGGCGCCGGCCCAGCGCGGCGGTTCTGGACGGTGGTGTTCCCGCTGCTCTCTCCCACCACCTTCTTCCTCCTCGTGGTGAACGTGGTCTACGCTTTCTTCGGCACCTTCGGCATCATCGACGCCACCACGCAGGGCGGACCGGGGCAGGATACGAATATCCTCGTCTACAAGGTTTACCACGACGGAGTGAAGGCGACCGACCTCGGCGGCTCCTCGGCGCAGTCGGTGATTCTCATGCTTATCGTCATCGCGCTCACGGTGATGCAGTTCCGCTTCATCGAGCGCCGCGTGCAGTACTGACGGCCACCAGATGGTAGAGAAGCGGCCTCTCCTCACCGTCTTCTCGCACGCCGTGATGATCTTCGGCGTGCTACTTATCGCCTTCCCGGTGTACGTCACCTTCGTCGCCTCGACCCACACCCTGGAGCGCATCCTCGAGGTGCCGATGCCGCTGCTGCCGGGCGGCGAGCTCCTCGAGAATTACCGGCAGGCGCTGACCGCGGGCTCGACCAAGGGCTCGACGGCCGCCGTCGGTACGATGCTCGTCAACAGCACGGTCATGGCGCTCGGCATCGCCCTCGGCAAGATCGCGATCTCGATCATCTCCGCCTTCGCCATCGTCTACTTCCGCTTTCCGCTGCGCATGGTGTTTTTCTGGATGATCTTCATCACGCTCATGCTGCCCGTCGAGGTGCGCATCATTCCGACCTTCAAGGTGGCCGCCGACCTCGGCATCCTCAACTCCTACACCGGCCTGACGCTGCCGCTCATCGCCTCGGCCACCGCGACGTTCCTGTTCCGGCAGTTCTTCCTCACGGTGCCCGACGAGCTCGCCGAGGCGGCGCGCATCGACGGCGCGGGGCCGATGCGGTTCTTCTGGGACGTGGTGCTGCCGCTGTCCAAGACCAGCATCGCGGCGCTGTTCGTCATCCAGTTCATCTACGGCTGGAATCAGTACCTGTGGCCGCTGCTCATCACCAGCGAGGAGGACATGTACACGGTGGTCATCGGCATCAACCGCATGATCGTCGGCGGCGACGCGGCCAACGAGTGGAACCTGGTCATGGCCACCGCGATGCTGGCGCTGATTCCGCCGGCGCTGGTGGTGATGCTCATGCAACGCTGGTTCGTCAAGGGCCTAGTGGAGACGGAGAAATAGGGGAAACTGCAGGGATGGCGGCCTTGTCTTTCCGCGACGTGCGCAAGAAGTACGGCGAGCTCGAGGTCATCCACGGCGTGAGCACCGAGGTGGCCGACGGCGAGTTCGTGGTGATCGTCGGGCCATCGGGCTGCGGCAAGTCGACGCTGCTGCGCATGGTGGCCGGCCTGGAGCCGATCACTTCCGGCGAGATCCGCATCGGCGGCCGCGTGGTCAACGACCTCGAGCCCAAGGACCGGGACATCGCCATGGTGTTCCAGAAC
>DASUUN010000175.1:0-9204 GCA_036374055.1 Burkholderiales bacterium | reverse complement strand
TCGGCTCGAGGAAGCGCACGCGGCGCACCGCGCCGTGGCCGCCGCGCCAGCGTCCGCGCCCGCCGGAGCCCGCGCGGATGAAGAAGCTCTCGAGGCGCACCGGAAAGCGCCACTCGAGCACCTCGGGATCGGTGAGGCGGGAATTTGTCATATGCGTCTGCACTACGTCGGCGCCGTCGAAGCCGGGGCCGGCGCCGGAGCCCCCGGCGATGGTCTCGTAGTACTGGTGACGCTCGTTTCCGAACGTGAAATTGTTCATGGTCCCCTGGGAGGCCGCGAGCACGCCGAGCGCGCCGTAGAGCGCGTCCGTGATGCATTGCGAAGTCTCGACGTTGCCTGCGACGACCGCAGCAGGGTAGCGCGGGCGCAACATGCAGCCCTCCGGAATCGACACGCTGAGCGGCTTCAAGCATCCCGCATTGAGCGGAATGTCGTCGTCAACAAGTGTCCGGAACACGTACAAAACCGCGGCCATGGACACCGCGGAGGGCGCGTTGAAGTTGTTCGGCAGCTGCGCCGAGGTACCGGCGAAATCGATCCTTGCGCTTCTTTCTTCCCTGAAGATTCTTACCGAGACCCGGATGCGGGCGCCGTTGTCCAGGGGGAAATCGAAGCTGCCGTCCTTCAGCACCCCGATGACCCGCCGCACCGACTCTTCCGCGTTGTCCTGCACGTGGCCCATGTAGGCGCGCACCACGTCCAGGCCGAAATGCCCGACCATGCGGCGCAGCTCCTGCACGCCCTTCTCGTTGGCCGCCACCTGCGCCCGCAGGTCGGCGATGTTCTGCTGCACGTTGCGCACGGGGTACCTGCCCGAAGCGAGCAGCGCAACCGTCTCCTTCTCGCGAAAGCGCCCTTCCTCGACCAGCAGGAAGTTGTCGATCAGCACGCCTTCTTCCTCGACCACCTTGGATGCGGGAGGCATGGAGCCCGGCGTGATGCCGCCGATGTCGGCGTGATGGCCGCGTGATCCCACATAGAAGAGAACTTCTTTTTCTTTTGAATCGAACACCGGAGTAATTACCGTGACATCCGGAAGATGCGTGCCGCCGTTGTACGGCGCATTGAGCACGTAGACGTCGCCCGGCTTCATCTTCCCGGCGTTCAGCCGGATCACCGTCCTGATCGACTCGCCCATGGAGCCCAGGTGCACCGGCATGTGCGGTGCGTTGGCGATGAGGCTGCCCTGCGCGTCGAACAGCGCGCAGGAGAAATCCAGCCGCTCCTTGATGTTCACCGAGTACGCGGTGTTCTGCAGCCGCAGCCCCATCTGCTCGGCGATCGACATGTACAGGTTGTTGAAGATCTCGAGCATCACCGGATCGACCCGGGTGCCGATGGCGATCGAGCCCTGCCTCGCCTCCATGCGCTCCAGCACCAGGTGATTCAAAGGCGTCACGCTGGCACGCCACTGCGGCTCGACCACGGTGGTGGCGTTCGCCTCGGCGATCACCGCCGGGCCGTCGACGCGCTGGCCGGGGCCGAGCTGCTCCCGGCGGTAGAGCGGCGCCTCGTGCCAGCGGCCGCCGCTGAACATGCGGATGGTCTGCGCCGGGTCCGCGTTCGGTTTCCGGTTTCCGGTCTTTTCTTCAGGCAAATCTGCCTGCGAGACCGCCTCCACGGAGACCGCCTCGGCGACCAGCGGCTTGCCCGGCATCAGGAAGGAGAACTGCTTGCGGTAGGCGTCCTCGAAGCGGCGCGTCATTTCGGCGAGCGTGCCGAGCGGCACCGGCAGCGCCGTATCGGTGCCCTCGTACTTCAAATGGACTTTCCTCAGGATCGTCACGCTCTCCCGCGGGACCCCCTGCGACACGAGATCCTCGCGCGCGGCGGCAGCCAGCGTCTCCGCCGTGCCGTTCAGCGTCGCGAGTGCTTCCTCTCCAAGCGGGGCTTCCACCGTCTGCTCGCGCATGGCGAGCTGGTCGGCGAGGCCCATGCCGTAGGCGGAGAGCACGCCGGCATGCGGGTGGATGAACACCCGCTTCATGGCGAGCGCGTCGGCCACGAGGCAGGCATGCTGCCCGGCGGCGCCGCCGAAGCAGCACAGCGTGTACTGCGTGACGTCGTGGCCGCGCTGCACCGAGATGTGCTTGATCGCGTTGGCCATGTTGCCCACCGCGATCTGCACGAAGCCCTCGGCGATCTCTTCCTCGCTGCGGCCGTCCGCGATGTCGGCCTTCAGCTTCTCGAATTTCTCTTTGACGACCTGGAAATCAAGAGGCTCGTCGCCCTCGCGGCCGAACACCGCGGGGAAGTAGCGCGGCTGGATCTTGCCGAGCATGACGTTCGCGTCGGTGACGGTGAGCGGCCCGCCACGGCGGTAGCTCGCCGGCCCCGGGTTGGCGCCGGCGGAATCCGGGCCGACCCGGTAGCGCGCGCCGTCGAAGTGCAGGATCGAGCCGCCGCCCGCGGCGACGGTGTGGATGCTCATCATCGGCGCCCGCATACGCACCCCGGCCACGCGCGTCTCGAACTCGCGCTCGAACTCGCCGGCGTAATGCGACACGTCGGTCGACGTGCCGCCCATGTCGAAGCCGATGATGCGGTCGAACCCGGCGGCAAGCGAGGTGCGCACCGCGCCGACGATGCCGCCTGCCGGCCCCGAAAGGATCGCGTCCTTTCCCTGAAAGCGCCGCGCATCGGTAAGCCCGCCGTTCGACTGCATGAAGAGCAGCCGCACGCCTTCCAGCTCGCCCGCCAGACGCTCCACGTACCGGCGCAGGATCGGCGAGAGGTAGGCGTCCACGACCGTGGTGTCGCCGCGGCCGACCAGCTTCATGAGCGGGCTCACGCGGTGCGACACCGAAATCTGCGTGAACCCGATGCGCTCGGCCAATTCCGCAACCCTGGATTCGTGGTCGGGATAGCGGTAGCCGTGCATGAAGACGATCGCGATCGAGCGGTAGCCGCCTTCGTAGACCTTTGACAAATCAGCCCTGGCCGTCTCCTCATCAAGAGGCAGTACGATCTCGCCGCGCGCGCCGATCCGCTCGTCGACCTCCACGACCTTCGAGTACAGCATCTCCGGCAGCACGATGTGGCGCTCGAAGATGCGCGGCCGGTTCTGGTACGCGATGCGCAGCGCGTCGCGGAAGCCGCGCGTGATGAACAGCGCCGTGCGCTCGCCCTTGCGCTCGAGCAAGGCGTTGGTCGCCACCGTGGTGCCCATCTTGACCACGTCGATGGGTTCACTCAGGGAATTCATGATTTCCCGGATACCCGCGATCGCGGCGTCACCGTACCGCTCCGGGTTCTCGGACAGCAGCTTGTGCGTGACGAGCGATCCGTCGGGGCGGCGCGCCACGATGTCGGTGAACGTGCCGCCGCGGTCGATCCAGAATTGCCAGCCGCTCATCGGCCAACCTCCGCCGACCCCCTGACAAGGGGGTCGTTAGCCGCCTCTGCCCTTGCCGACCCCCTGACAAGGGGGTTGTGAGCTGAAGGCGAGCGGGGGGTTGGTTTTCGCAAAAAGCAAACCCCCCGCTCGCAAAAACCGCTCGCTTCCCCCCTTCTCAGGGGGGCAGGAATCAGCCGGACGCTCATGCGTGTGCGAGCCGTTTGCGCATCTCCGACACCGCGCGCATGGTAAGCGCGATGCGCTCAGCGTCGAGCGGCAGCGCCTGCGAGGACAGCTTGGCGATGACGATGCCGTGGATCCGGTCGATGAACAGGTTCTGGCCGTGGATGCCCATGCCGAAGGCGAGCGGTGCTTCGCCGTCGAGCACGTACCAGTGGTTGCGATAGCGCATCGGCAAGCCGGGGTAGTACTGCACGAGGTCGCCCGCCGCCCAGGCCTGCGCGTCGCCGTTCGTCTCCAGATCCTCCAGGAAGCCTGCCTGCGCCTCGATCATCCACTGCCCGATGCGCGCGAGATCGCGCAGCGTCGCGCACATGCCGCCGGCGCAGCGCGGCGCGCCGAGCCGGTCGAGCGTGATGTAGGCGCTGCGCTCCGCGCCGGCCGGCTTCCACACCCGCTCGCTCATCAGCTCGGCGAAGCGCCGGCCGGTGGCCTCCTCGATCACCCAGCCGAGGAGGTCGGTGTTGGGCGAGACGTAATGGAACCTGCCGCCATGCTCGCCGTCCTTCTCCTTCAGCACCTGATAGAAGGAATGCAGATCGGAAGGCGATTCCCCCGGCTCGAGCGGGTTCCAGCCGGTCGCCTTGCGGTACTGGATGATCGGCCCCGAGGTCGCGAGGTAGTCCTCGTTGAAGGCGATGCCGGCGCGCATGTCCAGCAGGTGGCGCAGCTTCGCGCCGCGGTACGCTGTACCCTCCAGCCCGGGAAGAATCTCGGCGACGCGCCGCTCCGGATCCAGCCCCAGCAGGTGGAACAGCAGCCCCAGCATCGACTTCGACACCGACATCAGGATATGCGGCGTCTCGTCCGTCATGCCGTTTCCGTAGTGCTCGAAAAGGACGCGGCCGTGCTGCAGGACGAGCAAGCCGTCCGTAGCGGTTTCCTGGAGAAAGCGCTCGACATGCAATTCCGGAAAATCCCTCTTGGCCACCGCCAACTCGCGGATGCGGCGCGGGTCGTTGGGGATGTCGGCCGAGGGCACCAGCTCGCGCACGTGGTGAAACGCCCAGCGGTTGTGCGGCGCGGTGCGCCAGTTCGCGAGGGTCGCTTTCGGTTCAGCCATTAGAATTCGCATCCTATCTTGAATAAGCCGGGCTCTTCCCTCGGGTTCACGGTGCTGCTCGGCGTGCTGATCGCGCTGCCGGCGCTCGGCACCGACCTCTACGTGCCGGCGCTGCCGGTGCTCGCGCAGGCGCTCGGCGCGCACGCCGACGCGGGGCAGCTCACGCTCACGACCTACTTCATCGGCCTCGCTGTCGGGCAGCTGCTGTGGGGGCCGCTGTCGGACCGCTTCGGCCGCAAGCCGGTGCTGCTTGCCGGGCTGCTCATCATGCTGGCCTCGTCGATCCTCGGCTTCTTCCTGAGCTCCATCGCCGCGCTGGCCGGCGTGCGACTCGCGCAGGGACTCGGCATGTCGAGCGGCGCGCTCATCGGCCGCACCATCGTGCGCGACCTGCACTCCCACGAGCAGGCGGCGAAGATGCTCGCCAGCATGACCATCGTGTTCAGCGTCGTGCCCATCGGGGCGCCGGTGGCGGGCGCGCTGCTCGCCGGGTCGGCGGGCTGGCCTTCGGTGTTCGCCGCCATGGCCGCGGTCGCCTTTGTCCTTCTGATTTCCCTGAGAAGCCTGAAGGAGACTGCGCCTGCCGAGCGCCGCTCGGTGCGCCCGGCGGCCATCGCGCGCACCTTCATCGCGATCCTCGGCGACCGGCGTTTCCTTTCGCCCTTCGCCATCGTGTTCTGCGCGCACGTGGGCATCCTCGCGTGGGTATCGAACTCGGCCTTCACCCTGGTGCGCGGCCTCGGGGTCGGCACCGTCGCCTACGGCCTGATGTTCGCGCTGGTGATGCTCGGCCAGATCAGCGGCGCCTGGGCTTCGAGCCGGCTGGTGCTGCGCCTGGGAATCGCCCGCCTGCTGCGCCTGGGCGCAGTGCTCATGCTGGTGTCGGGTGTGGCTGCCGCGGCGCTCGCGTGGAGCGGCGCGGGCCACTGGCTTGCCGTCACGCTGCCCTTCATGGTGCTGCTCTTCGGCACGGCGCTGATCGTGCCCAACGCCACCGCCGCCGCGCTCACGCCGTTCCCGGCCTCCGCGGGCGCCGCCTCCTCGATCATCGGCGCGCTCGGCTTCACCGTCGGCGCGGTGATCAGCACCGTGCTCGGCGCCGCCTTCGACGGCACCGCCCGGCCCATGGCGAGCGTCGCGGCGCTCGCCGGCGTCGGCGCCTTCCTCGCCGAAAGGTTCCTGTTCCGTGGAAAAGCTTGACGCCGTCGTGATCGGCGCCGGGGTCGTCGGCCTCGCCGTGGCGCGCGCGCTGGCGCTCGCCGGCCGCGAGGTGGTGATCCTCGAGGCCGAGGAGGCGATCGGCACGCACACCAGCTCGCGCAACTCCGAGGTGATCCACGCCGGCATCTACTACCCCGGGGGCTCGCTCAAGGCGCGCGCCTGCGTCGAGGGCAAGGCGCTCCTCTACGAGTACTGCGCCAGCCACGGCGTGCCGCACCGGCGGTCCGGAAAACTGATTGTCGCCACCGAGCAGGCCCAGGTCGAAGAGCTTCACAAAATCCAGCGCCGCGCGCATGCCAACGGCGTGACCGACGTCGTGTGGATGACCCGCGCGCAGGCGCTCGCGCTCGAGCCGGAGCTCGCCTGCGTCGCGGCGCTCTACTCGCCTTCCACCGGCATCATCGACAGCCACGCCCTGATGCTCGCCTACCTCGGCGATGCCGAGGCGCGCGGCGCGATGCTGGCGCTGAAGAGCCCGCTGGAGCGGGTTCTCATCAAGAACGGATGGTTTGAATTGCACGTCGCGGGAGGCGAGCCCATCGCGTCGCAGGTGCTGGTGAACAGCGCCGGCCTGCGTGCGCCCACGGTGGCGCGGATGATGGAGGGGTTTCCGGAAAAATCTATCCCCCGGGAGTTCTACGCGAAAGGCAACTACTACTCGCTGGCGCGGCGCCCGCCGTTCTCGCGTCTGGTCTATCCGGTGCCGGAGCCCGGGGGCCTGGGGGTGCACGTGACGCTCGACCTTGCCGGCCAGGCGCGCTTCGGCCCGGACGTGGAATGGGTCGAGCGCATCGGAGGAAAGGAAGACTATGCCGTCGACCCGCGCCGCGCCGAGCGCTTCTACGCGGCGATCCGGCGCTACTGGCCCGGCCTGCCGGACGGCGCGCTGCTGCCGGGCTACGCCGGCATACGGCCCAAAACCGCCGGGCCGGGCGAGCCGGCGCCCGACTTCCAGCTCCAGGGCCCGGCCGCGCACGGCATCCCGGGCCTGGTGCATCTGTTCGGCATCGAGTCGCCCGGGCTCACCGCGAGCCTTGCCCTGGCGAACGCGGTCCTGCAGGAAATCCAATAAAGGGGTCAGAGCAATTTACCGGGAAACCGGGCCGCGGATTGGCGGTAAATTGCTCTGACCCCTTTTTATCACCTAAGATGCGGCGAACCACAGGAGGATCGCAGATGAAACGACTGGCCATTCTTGCGGCCGCGGCGCTTGCCGTCGGCAGCGCGCAGGCGCAGACCAAATGGGACATGCCGACGCCGTATTCCGACGGCGAGTTCCACACGCGCAACGTGAAGGCGTTCGTCGAGGACGTGCAGAAGGCGACCGGCGGCAAGCTCGCCATCCAGGTGCACTCGAACGGCTCGCTCATCAAGCACCCGGACATCCTGCGCGCGGTGTCCACCGGGCAGGTGAACATCGCCGAGTTCCTGCTCGGCCAGTTCGGCAACGAGGACCCGGTGTTCGCCGCCGACAACGTGCCGTTCGTCGCCGCCGGCTACGACAACGCGTGGAAGTTCTACCAGGCGCAGAAGCCGGTGCTGCAGAAAAGCCTGCAGAAGCGCGGCATGCGGCTGCTCTACTCGGTGGCCTGGCCCGGCCAGGGCTTCTACACCAAGGAGCCGCTGAAGTCGGTCGATGACCTGAAGGGCACCAAGTTCCGCACCTACAGCCCGCTCACCGCGCGCCTGGCCGAGCTGCTCGGCGCGAGCCCCACGGTGATCCAGGTGCCGGAGATCCCGCAGATGTTCGCCACCGGCGCGGTGCAGGCCATGATCACCTCCTCGGCCACCGGCACCTCCACTAAAGCCTGGGAGTTCGTCAAGAACTACTACAGGACCAGCGCCTTCCATCCGAAGAACGTGGTGGTGGTGAACCAGCGCGGCTTCGCGCGCCTGCCGAAGGACCAGCAGAACGCGCTGGTCAAGGCGGCGGCGACCGCGGAGAAGCGCGGCTGGGAGATGTCCAAGACGCGCGAGAAGGAGGGCGACGAGACCCTCGCCAAAAACGGCATGAGCGTGCGCGAGCCCGACGCCGCCATGAAGGCGCGCTTCCAGAAGATCGGCGAGCAGATGGCGCGGGAGTGGGAGAAGTCCGCCGGCGCCGACGGCCAGGCGATCCTCAAGGCCTACCGAAGCAAGAAGTAAGTTGCGGCGGTTCCTGGACCGCCTGTACGCGGCGAGCGGCGCGCTCGCCGCGGTGTGCCTCGCACTGATCGCGGTCGTCATGCTGCTGCAGGCCGGCATGCGCGAGCTCGGCTTCCTGCTGCGCGGCGCCGACGACATCGTCGCGTGGCTGTGCGCGGCGTCGGCGTTCCTCGCGCTGGGCTATACCTTCCGCCACGGCGAGCTGGTGCGCGTGGGCCTGCTCATCGAGCGCCTGCCGGCCGGCGTCCGCCGGCCGACGGAGCTCGCCACGCTCGCCCTGGCGCTGCTCATCGTCGGCTACATCCTGTACGCGGCGGCGCGCTTCGTCTACGAGAGCTGGCAGTTCGAGGAAGTGGCGCAGGGCCTGATCCAGATCCCGATCTGGATCCCGCAGATGGGCTTCGTCGCCGGCGCCCTGGTGTTCTTCCTCGCGGTGCTCGACGAGCTCGTGGTGCTGGCGCGCGGCGGCCGGCCTGCCTACCAGGCGGCCGAGGACGCACGGCGCAGCCGCAAGGACTTCACGGAAACCGTGTGACGACGATCGGCATCGCCGTCGTGCTGTTCACGCTGCTGGTGGTGCTGCTCGCCGGCGGCCTGTGGATCGCGATGGCGATGGCGGCGGTCGCCTGGCTCGGGCTGCAGTTCTTCACCACCAGCCCGCCGGAGGTAAACCTGTTCCAGTCGTTCTGGGGCTCGAGCGCCTCGTGGACCCTGGCCGCCCTGCCGCTTTTCGTGTGGATGGGCGAGATCCTGTTCCGCACCCGCCTGTCCGACGAGATGTTCGAAGGCCTGTCGCCGTGGCTCGGCTGGCTGCCGGGGCGCCTCATGCACGTCAACGTGTTCGGCTGCGGCATCTTCGCCGCGGTTTCCGGCTCCTCCGCCGCCACCTGCGCCACCATCGGCAAGGTGGCGCTGCCCGAGCTGAAGAAGCGCGGCTACGACGAGCGCATGTGCCTGGGCGCGCTGTGCGGCGCCGGCACGCTCGGCCTGCTCATCCCGCCTTCGATCATCATGATCGTCTACGCGGTGGCCGCCGAGGTGTCGATTCTCAAGATGTTCCTCGCCGGGGTGTTCCCGGGGGTCCTGCTGATCGCGCTGTTCTCCGGCTTCATCGTGATCTGGGCCTGGCTCAATCCCGCAAAAACGCCCACGCACGTCGACGACCTGTCCTTCATGGAGCGGCTGCGGCGCGCGCGCA
>DASUUN010000174.1:0-6703 GCA_036374055.1 Burkholderiales bacterium | reverse complement strand
CGCCTCGCGCCCGTACCAGCGGTCGATGCCCAGCCAATAGTCGTCGTGGAAGTCCGGCCAGCGCTCCACATCGAATCCCGGTATCTTGACCAGGTCCTCGCGGCGCACGTTGAGCTGCAGTGTGTCGGTGCCGATCACCGGGCGGAAGCTGCTCGGGTTGAAGGGGAACAGCTTGCCGCCGAAGCCGAACGGCTCGTCGAAGGAAAGCACCGCATAGCGGATATCGCCGTTCGTATGGACGATGAGCTCCTCGACTTTGCCGAGGCGCTCGCCCCAGGGGTTCTGCACCTTCGCGCCGATGACCTCGCTCGCGCGCGCGTCCAGCCAGACGCGCGGCGGCTCGCTCTCGGGGGTGGGCTGGAACGCGCCGGCCCGCGCGGTGGCCAGCAAGAGCGCGATAGCCAGGATATGAGCCTTCATGGCTGGCGTACAGCAAGCGGCGCACCCGACGCGCGGCCGCCTCCCGGACATCGCGCAATCATCGTGCGGATCCGCGCCCTGGAACGTGTCTTGCGCGTGCGCCGGGTCGCTAGGAGCTCAAGAGCCGATGCCAGGCGAGCGTTCCTGTTCGGAGGATCCGATGCTTGCGAAAGGCGTGATGCGCGCTCGAGCTCACCTGCTCCGGCTGCGAGCCGCCGCCGGCGGTGCCGGGCTGCGGCAAATGTACAGGCCGTTGCAAGAAGCGGGCGGGCGGGCACGCGCCGTGCTCGGACGCAGGGCATGAGACTTCCTGCTGCCGCCGTCATGCTCGCCGTGTCGGCCCTCGCGGTCGGCGCCGAGCGCCAGGGCGCCGGGCGCTGTGCGCTCGAGTCGGGCGGGCTTTGCGTCGAAGTGGAGCTCGGCGCGGTCGACCTGACCGGCGCCGACCTCGCGCGCGCGGACTTCTCCCGCTCGAGCCTGAATGGCGCCAGCCTGCGCAACGCCAATCTGCGCAACGCCGACATGGACATGACAGAGCTACGCGGCGCCGATCTCTCGGGCGCGGACCTCAGGAGCGCCGACCTGACGAGCGCCGATCTGCAGAGCGCGAACCTGCGCGGCGCCAACCTGGAGAACGCCGACTTGAGCGGGGCGATCCTGCGCCGAGCGGTGCTGGACGGCGCAAACCTGCGCGGCGCGAAGCTCGTCGGCACGGTGCTCGAAGGCGCCTCCTTCCGCGACGTGAACACCGTCGGCTGCATGGGCTGCCCGCCGGAGCGGTAACTAGAAGACGCGAGGCCGAGGGTGCCCTAGCCGCGCCGGGTGCGGTGTTGCCGGTGACCCCGGGGCCGGGCCCTCAGCCGCACGAGGTGCGACGCAAGGGCAGCACCGCGAACGAGTACGAAAGCGTTACGAAGCATCGGATGCTCCTTTTGTGGGGACGAAGACCGTGGCATGGGAGGTTCGGCCCATGCGCAGCGTCACGCGCGCCGCACGGCAGGGGATGCCTTCCAGGCCGACGTGGTCGAACAGGCGGTAGGGCCGCACCGCCTCGTCGCGCCACTGCGAGTCGATCAAGCGGCCGACGACCGCGCCGTTCTCGCAGGGGCCCCACTGCACCGAGAACTCATGCCGGGGATTGGTGCCGCGATAGGCGACCTCGACGACGATCGAGTCGGTTGCCGGGTCGTAGCGCGCGCCGCGCAGGTCCGAGCCGAGCGCCGCGCCGGCGAGCGTCGCTGCCGCGAGGGCAGCGGCCGCCCGCTGAAGGATTTTCAGCAGGCCCGTGCGACTATTTCCAGTCGTGGTCATGGAGAAGGTTGCGCTCGTTCGAGTAGCGCGGCGGCTCTTGCGCGCGCGGCCGCACGAGTGGCGGCAGGAAACCGTACGCGAGCACTTCGGGCGGCAGGCTGACCTCGCCGCGCTCTACGCTGCGGACCAGCACTTCCTGCACCCGGCCGGAGTCGTCGTTGTAGCGGATATCGTGGATGACGCCGATGCGCTCGTCGCCTGCACGGCGTACCTCCTGGCCGAGCAGCCGGGCGGCGCGGCGGAAGCGCTCCTTTGCCGGCCAGCGGTCGTATGCCACCGCGCCGACGAGGCTCATGTCGACCAGGAGCGAGCGCTCTTGGAACGCGCGCACCGGCAGTGTGAAGTAGCGCCCGTCGCCCTCGACGATCACGTAGAGCACTCGCCCGGCCCGCGCGTCGATGACCAGGTCCTCGACCGTGCCGACGCGCTTTCCCTGGAGGTTGCGCACAGGCTCGCCAAGTAGCGCCGCCGCGACGGCAGCCCGGACTTCCGCGCTCGCAATGAGCGCGAGGCAAAGCATGAACACTCGCATCGTCATCGTGCTTGCTCTTCCAGATCGATCGCCACGCCCTCGACCCGCTTCATGTCCACGCTCCTTCGAGCGCTCTGGTTTGCAAGATTGGTTCCCGCGCCGATTAATCGCCGCTCAAGCGCCGCCAGCCTGCCTGCATGGCACGAACGTCAACTTCCGGCTGCAGAAGTTCGTGCGCCGCCGCCGGCTCAGAACGTCCGCCCAAAAAAGGCCCGCGCAAGGCGGGCCCTTTTCCATCGAAGCCGGCGGCCCTAGCCGATCTGCACCGGCACGTACATCCGCGCTCCGCCGCGCTGCACGAGCAGCGCTACGTGCTCGCCGGCGCCATCGATCGCCGCTTTCAGCTCCGCCACGGACTTCACCGGCTTGCCGTTCACGCCGAGGATCACGTCGCCAGCGCGCACGCCGGCTTTCGCCGCCGGCCCTTGCGCGCTTTCGACCACGATGCCCTCGCCGCCGGGCCGCACGGTCACGCCGAGCTTGCCCTGCTGCTCGACCGGCCCGCTCGCGAGCGTCGTCCGCTCGGAAGGCATTTCGCCGACCGTGAGCTTCAGGTCCTGCTCCTCACCGTTGCGCACGATGCGCACGTCGACGGTTTCACCGGGCTTCGTGTCGGCAACGAGCGCCGGCAACTCCCCCGAGGTCTCGATCTTCTTACCGCCGAAGCCCACCACGACGTCGCCCGCCTTCAGGCCGCCCTCGGCTGCCGGTCCGTCCGCGTCGACGTTCGACACGAGCGCGCCGCGCGCCTTCTCCAGGCCGAAGGATTGCGCAAGCGTGGGCGTGATTTCCTGCACCGTCACGCCCATGCGGCCGCGCCTCACCTTGCCGTGCTCGACGAGCTGCGCCTTCACCTTCATCGCCACGTCGATGGGAATGGCGAAGGACATGCCCATGTACCCACCGGTGGTGCTGTAGATCTGCGAGTTCACGCCTATCACCTCGCCCGCCATGTTGAACAGCGGCCCGCCGGAATTGCCGGGATTGACCGCCACGTCGGTCTGGATGAACGGCACCAGGCGCTCGTTGGGCAGGTTGCGCGACTTGGCCGAGACGATGCCGGCGGTCACGGTGTGGTCCATGCCGAAGGGCGAGCCGATCGCCGCCACCCATTCGCCCACCCGGGTCTCGCCCGGGTCGCCGATCTTTACCACGGGCAAGTCCTTGGCCTCGACCTTGACCACCGCGATGTCGGTCATCGCGTCGACGCCGACGACCTTGGCGTCGAGCTCGCGTTTGTCGCTGAGCTTCACCGTCACCTCGCTCGCGCCGTCGACGACGTGCGCGTTGGTGAGGATGTACCCCTCGGGCGTGATGATGAACCCCGAGCCGACACCCTGCGCCGGCGCGGGGTTGGGCGTGAGCTGGCCTTCGGGCCGCGGAATGCCGAAATGCCGGAAGAACTCCTCCAGGTCCGGCATCGTCTGTTGCGGCACCCCGGTGCGCTGCGCCTTCTTCACCGCGATCTTCACCACGGCGTCGCCGTGCTCATCGACGAGCGAGGCGAAGTTCGGAAGTTGCTGGCGCGCGCTCTGCGCCGCGGCGCTTTGCGCTGCGGGTGCCTGCGCAGGCACTGCATTCGCCGTGCAGCCGACCGCGAGCGCGGAAGCGACGGCGAGGGCGAGGATACGAGCTTTCATCGTGTTTCTCCTGTGATCTAAGGGCGCGGATCGCCCGGACCGGCGGATGATGGAAGAAGGACCTTAAGCGAGCCTTAGGGAGGCGGGACCGGCGCCGCCGCCAGGGAGGGGGCGGACAGCGCCGATCCGCACGACGCGGAAAGGGAGGCGCCGCGCGTGCTGCCAGATCGAAGCATGGACGACGATGCTTAACGGGGCCTTAACACGACGCGCGCACAGAGGCCGCGGCCGCCGAGTCCCTCGGCGAGCTCGACGCGCGCGCCGTGCAGCTCGGCCACGCGGCGCACGATGGCGAGGCCGAGGCCGCTGCCGCTGCCTTCGGCGCCTGCGCCGCGGTAGAAGCGGTCGAACACCCGCTCGCTCTCGGCGGCAGGAATGCCGGGCCCGTCGTCGCAGACCTCGAGGATGCAGGCGTCGCCTTCGCGCCACGCGCTCACCTCCACGCGTCCGCCGGGCGGCGTGTAGCGGATGGCGTTGTCGACAAGGTTCGTAACGAGGAGCCGCAGCGCGTCCTTCGAAGCCGTGGCATCGGCGCGCTCGGCGCGCGCCAGGCGAAGGGTCACGGGCTTCTGCGACGCCACGGCGGCCAGCTCGCCCACGACCGAGCGCGCCAGGTCTTCGAGGCCGAAGCGCTGCGGCGGCCGCGCCGCCTCGGGCTCCAGGCGCGCCATGGCGAGGAGCTGCTGCACCACCCGCGTCGCCCGGTGCACGCGCTCCTTGAGCCTGGCAAGCGCGACGGCCCGGTCCTCGTCGCTGCGCGCGCGCTCGAGGAGCTGGATCTGCAGCCCGAGCGCGGTGAGCGGCGTGCGCAGCTCGTGCGCCGCGTCCGCGGCAAAGCGCTGCTGCGCGCCGAACGCCTCGCGCAGCCTGGCGAGCAGGCTGTTGAGGGAGGCCACCAGCGGCTCGATCTCCTGCGGCATGCGCTCGCGCGGCAGCGGCTCGAGCGCACCGGCGTCGCGAGCACGCACCGCGCCGGCGAGGCGCGCGAGGGGCGCGAAGCCGCGCTCGAGGATGAGCCAGACCATCAGGGCGAGCAGCGGCAGCGTCGAGGCGACCGGCACGAAGATGCGCAGCGCAGCAGCCGCGGCTCGCTCGTTGCGCTCTTCCGTGCTCTGCGCCGCCTGGATGGTCTGCGCGCCGGCGCGCAGGGTAAACATGCGCCATTCCCGGCCGTCGTGGGCGAGGGTCGAGAATCCTTCCGCGCCGGCGAGGGGTAGCGGCGTGCTCGCGTTGGCGAGATAGACGACGATGCCGGTGCGATCCCAGATCTGCACCGCTACCTGCGGGCCGCCTTCGGCGTAGAAGATGCCCAGGCGTCCCAGGTCGAGCGCGGCGTGCCCGCGCAGCGACAGCGCCACCTGGCGCAGTTCCTCGTCGAGCAGCGCCTGGATCTGCGAGCGGGCCGACCAGTACGTCGCCGCGCTGGCGAGCGCGCCGGCGAGCAGCACGGCGCTCAGCAGCGCGACGAGCAGGCGCCGCCGCAGAGACACTAGCGCGGCTCGCCGTCTTGGCGCAGAGGCAGGGGAATGGAGTAGCCGACGCCGCGTTCGTTGCGGATGAGGTCCGCGCCCAGCTTGCGCCGCAGGTTGTGGACGTGCACTTCGATCGCGTTGCTCGCCACTTCGGCGTCCCAGCCGTAGAGCCGCTCCTCGAGCTGCGCGCGCGATAGGACGAGGCCGGGACGTCCGGTGAGTGCTTCGAGAAGCGCATATTCGCGCCCCGAGAGCGCGACCGGGCGGCCTTCGACGAGCACTTCGCGCGTCGAAGGCCTCAGGGTGATCGGCCCGTGCTCCACGGTGGGGACGGAGCGTCCGGCGGCGCGCCGGGCGAGCGCGCGCACGCGCGCCGACAACTCGTCCAGGTCGAAGGGCTTCACCAGGTAGTCGTCGGCGCCGGCGTCGAGCCCGCGCACCCGGTCGGCAACCCCGTCGCGCGCGGTGATGATGAGCACCGGTACGTCGTTGCGTTTCGCGCGCAGCGCGCGCAGCACCTCGAGCCCGTCGCGCCGCGGCAGGCCGAGATCGAGCAGCACCGCGCCGTAGGGCTCGGCGCCGACGGCGGCTTCCGCCCCGGCGCCGTCGCGCACCCAGTCGACGACGTGGCCCTCCTGCGCCAGGCCCTCGCGCACGCTCTCGCCGATCATGGCGTCGTCCTCTACCAGCAGCAGGCGCATCGGGATTCCTTCCGGATCATGGGTGCCCCCATGCAATATCGAGTCCCTTAAGCAGCGCTTAAGTGTGCTGCACGCAGAGTAGAGGCGGTTGGGGTGGAGGAGGATGGGCACGCGCGTGATGCCCCGGGATTTCTTCCCTTTTCCCTTCCCGGGTCATCACGCGCCGTGCTTTTGTCAGGCAGGCAGCCGCACGCGCACCGAGAGGCCGGGCGGCGCCTCGCCCGGGCGCGCGTCGGCCAGCGAGATCTCGCCGCTGTAGCGGGCCACGATGGTGCTAACAATGGCAAGGCCCAAGCCGCTTCCGGAAGCCGGGTCGCCGTCGAGGCGCTGGAAGCGCTGCACGACGCGCTCGCGCTCGGTGGCCGGGATGCCGGGGCCGGCATCCACCACCTCGATCTCGACCGTCCCACCCGAATTTCTTACCGCCACCGTCACCTGGGTCTCGCGAGGGGCATGGCGCAGCGCGTTATCCACCAGGTTGGAGAAGAGCGAGCGCAGCTCGGCCTCGTTGCCGGCAAGGCGCGCCGGCTCGGCCGCCTCGGCGCCGAGGTCGACGCCGCGCGCGTCCGCCTGCGCGGCGAACTCGCCGACCACCTCGCGTGCGAGGCGGGCTACGTCGACGGTGGC
>DASUUN010000173.1:0-16129 GCA_036374055.1 Burkholderiales bacterium | reverse complement strand
GGCGGCCAGGAAGGCGATGACTGCGATGCGGGCGGCGAGCCGGCCCATGGTTCAGCTAGAATCCCTTGTTATTCAGAAGCCTGGGCAGTCTAGCAAACAACCCGGGCCCGCGAAATCAAAAAATGTCACCGTTCGCCCAGCCCATTGAGACCATTCGTCGGGGTCCCCGGTAAATGCGGAAGTCACAAAAGGCGGTGGCAGACCTCGACCAGGCCATGGAGGTCATCCGGCGCGGCTCGGTGGACCTGATCGACGAGGACGAGCTTCGCAAGAAACTGCAAAGCCGCCGCAAGCTGCGGATCAAGCTGGGCCTGGATCCCACCGCCCCGGACCTGCACCTGGGGCACACCGTGGTCATCAACAAGCTGCGCCACTTCCAGGACCTGGGCCATCAGGTGCAGTTCCTCATCGGCGACTTCACCGGGATGATCGGCGATCCGACGGGGAAGAACCAGACCCGGCCGCCGCTGTCGCGCGAGGACATTCTGCGCAACGCGCAGACCTACAGGCAGCAGGTGTTCAAGATACTCGACCCGGCAAAGACCAAGATCCTGTTCAACTCGAAATGGTCGAAGGCGCTCGGCGCCGAAGGGATCATCAAGCTCGCGTCGCGCTATACCGTGGCGCGCATTCTCGAGCGCGACGACTTCAGCAAGCGCTATCGGTCCAATCAGCCCATCGCCATACATGAGTTCCTGTACCCTCTGATGCAGGGCTACGACTCGGTGGCCATGAAGTCCGATGTCGAGCTGGGCGGCACGGACCAGAAGTTCAACCTGCTGGTCGGTCGCGAACTGCAGAAGCAGTACGGGCAGGAGCCGCAATGCATCGTCACCATGCCCTTGCTCGAGGGGTACAGGGGAGACGGGGAGAAGATGTCGAAATCCCTCGACAACTACGTCGGGATCACCGAGCCGCCGCAGGAGATGTTCGGCAAGCTGATGCGCATATCCGACGAGCTGATGTGGCGCTACATCGAGCTGCTGTCTTTCCTGCCGGCCTCGGCGATCGCGAAATGGCGCGAGGAAGTGTCGGCGGGCCGCAATCCCCGGGACATCAAGGTGGCCTTCGCCAAGGAGATCGTGGCGCGCTTCCACACCGAGGATGCCGCGCGCGACGCGGAAACACGGTTCGAGCAGCGCCACCGCCACGGCGCGCTGCCCGACGATATCGAAAGCAGGACCTTCCAGGCCCCCGGCGCCGGTGGCATGCCGGTGACGCATGCGATCACGCTGTCCGGCCTCAGCCCGAGCAACTCCGAATCCGCCCGGCTGGTCGAGCAGGGCGGCGTCAAGCTCGACGGCGCGCCGGTATCGGACAGGATGCTCAGGATTCCGCAGGGCGCGACCGTGACGCTACAGGTCGGCAAGCGCAAATTCGTTCGCGTGACGATCAAGTGACGCCGCCGCTCTACGAGGTCTACGCAATCAAGTACGCGCACCACGAGCGGCGCGCGAGCCACAACTTCATCGGCGGCGACCCGCACGACGGGCCGATGCCGCTCGACTACTTCGTCTGGCTGGTGCGCGGGCAGGGGCGCGAGGTGCTGGTCGACACCGGGTTCTCCGCCGCCATGGCGGCCAGGCGCGGCCGCCAGCACCTGCGCTGTCCGACGGAAGGCCTTCGCCTTTTAGGCGTAAATTCCTCCGAATTGCGCGACGTGGTCATCACCCACCTGCACTACGACCACGTCGGGGGCTTCGAGCTGTTTCCGCGCGCCACATTTCACCTGCAGGAGCGCGAGATGCGCTATGCCACCGGCCGTTACATGTGCCAGGAGTGCTTCCGCGGCGCGTTCGAGGCGGAGGACGTGGTGGGCATGGTGCGGCGCGTCTACGAGGGGCGGGTGCAATTCCACGACGGCGACGCCGAGCTCACGCCCGGGGTATCGGTGCACCTCATCGGCGGGCACACCATGGGGCTTCAGGTGGTGCGCGTCGCGACGCGCCGCGGCGCGGTGGTGCTCGCCTCGGACGCCAGCCACTTCTATGCGAATATGGAGGAGGTACGCCCTTTCCCGATCGTTTGGTCGGTGGCCGAGATGGTCGACGGCTACCGGAGGCTGCGCGAGCTGGCCGAGTCCCCGGCGCACATCATTCCCGGCCACGACCCGCTGGTGCTGCAGCGCTACCCTGCGCCCTCCGGGGCGCTGGAGGGCATCGTGGTGCGGCTCGACTGAGCGTGTTTCGTTGACACCCGCCGGGGCGTGCTTCTAACATCGGCTCCCTCCAGGCTCCAGCGCAGTCAATCAAGAGGACCGTCCAGAAATGAAGAAGGCTCTGCTCGCCGCGGCGATTGCGGCAATCGGCTTCACCCTCCCGGCACAGGCCCAGGCGCCCGCGGGGAGCGTCAAGAACCTCAAGATGCAGTCCACCTGGCCGGCGAGCCTCACGCTGCAGGACAACTTCCGCTTCTTTGCCGAGCGCGTCGACAAGCTCACGTCCGGGCAGCTCAAGATCGAGGCGCTCGCGGCCGGGCAGGTGGTGCCGGCCTTCGAGGTACTCGACGCCACGCACAAGAAGGTGATCGACGGGGCGCACGCGGTTTCGTACTACTGGGTGGGCAAGAGCAAGGCGGCAACGCTGTTCTCGTCCACGCCCGCCGGCCCCTTCGGCATGGACCAGATCGACTTCATGGGCTGGCTGTACGAGGGCGGCGGCCTCGACCTGTGGTGGGACTTCTACACCAAGGAGCTGAAGCTCAACGTCATCGCCTTCCCGATCCTGCCGTCGAGCCCGCAGGCGTTCGGCTGGTTCAAGCGGCCGATCAAGAATCTGGCCGACTTCAAGGGCATGAAGTGCCGCCAGACCGGCATCGTCTCCGAGATCTTCCAGAGGATGGGCATGACCACGGTCAACATGCCCGGCGGCGAGATCATTCCGTCGGCGCAGCGCGGCGTGATCGACTGCGCCGAGTGGGTTGGCGGCATCGAGGACCTGCGCCTCGGCCTGCCGCAGGTCTTCCGCTATCACTACGTGCCGGGCATGCACGAGCCGAGCGTCATCGGCGAGCTGATGATCAACACCGAAGTATGGAAGGGCCTCGCGCCGCAGCAGCAGGAGGCGATCCGCTCGGCGACGGTGGAGACGTTCCTGCGCTGGTGGGCCAAGTGGCAGAAGCAGAATGCCGACGCCATCGAGGAGATGCGCACCAAGCACGGCACGCAGATCCTGCGCACGCCGCCGGAGATCCTGATCGCCTTCCTGAGGACCTGGGACGAGATGGCGAAAGAAGAGTCGGCCAAGAGCCCGTTCTTCAAGAGAGTGCTGGACTCGCAGCGCGAGTATGCGTCGAAGGTGGTGCCGGCGAAGCGCTTCATGACGCCGCCGTACTCCTTCGCCGCGAATTATTACTGGCCCGAAACGTCGAGGAAGCCCGCCGCGAAGGGCAAGGCAGCCGCGAAGTCCAAATAACGGCCGTTGCGCGCGGGCTCCCTCTTTTCGTCACCAAGAGGGAAGGAGGAGTCATGCGCAGCAAAAGAACGGCAGTCGCAGTGGCCGCGTTCGCCGTCGCACTCGCGGGTGCGACGGCCGCGGTGGCCCAGCAGCCCAAGACCTACAAGTTCCAGTCGACCTGGCCTGCCAGCCTCACCTTGCAGGACAACTTCCGGTATTTCGCCGATCGCGTCGACAAGCTCAGCATGGGGCAGGTGAAGATCGAGGCGCTCGCCGCCGGGCAGATCGTGCCGGCGTTCGAGATCCTCGACGCCACGCACAAGAAGGTGATCGACGGCGGCCACGGCGTTTCCTACTACTGGGTGGGCAAGAGCAAGGCGGCGACGCTGTTCTCCGCCACGCCGGCGGGGCCGTTCGGCATGGACCACTTCGACTTCCTCGGCTGGCTGTACGAGGGCGGCGGCATGGACATGTACTGGGAGTTCTACCGCGACATCCTCAAGCTCAACGTGGTGGCGTTCCCGATCGGCGGCTCGAGCCCGCAGGCCTTCGGCTGGTTCAAGCGCCCGATCAAGAACCTGGCCGACTTCAAGGGCATGAAGTGCCGCCAGACCGGCATCGTCGCCGAGATCTATCAGCGCATGGGCATGACCACGGTGAACATGCCCGGTGGCGAGATCATCCCGTCGGCGCAGCGCGGCGTGATCGACTGCGCCGAGTGGGTCGGCGGCGTGGAGGATCTGCGCCTGGGCCTGCCGCAGGTCTGGAAGTACCACTACACGCCCGGCATGCACGAGAGCAACTCGATGCTCGAGCTGATCATCAACAGCGACGTGTGGAAGGGCTTCACGCCGCACCAGCAGGAAGTGGTGCGCTCGGCTACACTCGAGACCTTCGTGCGCTGGGGCATCCGCTGGCAGAAGCAGAATGCCGACGCCATCGAGGAGATGCGCACCAAGCACGGCACGCAGATCCTGCGCACGCCGCCGGAGATCCTGATCGAGTTCATGCGCACCTGGGACAAGATGGCCGCCGAGGAATCGGCCAAGGACCCGTTCTTCAAGAAGGTGCTCGGCTCGCAGCGCGCCTACGCCGCCAAGGTGGTGCCGGCGAAGCGCTTCATGTTCCCGCCGTATTCCTTCGCGGCGAACTATTACTTCCCCGAGGCAAGGAAGCCCGCAGCCAAGGGCGCCAAGGGCAAGGCGAACTGAAGCCCATGCCCCGGAAAAGGGCGGCTCCGGCCGCCCTTTTTTATTCCCGTTGACCGACTAGGTGCTTGCCGTGTAGGCTGCTTTCGCCTTGCGAAACCACGACTGAGGAGGAGGGGTAGCATGAGGCCATTCGCTCGTTCACTGCTCGCGTTTGCGTGCGCATCGATGCTCGCAACCGGAGCGCAAGCCCAGCAGGTCAATCTCAAGATGCAGGCCACCTGGCCTGCCAGCCTGACGCTGTACGAGAACTTTCTGTACTTCGCCGAGCGGCTCGGCAAGATCTCCAACGGCCAGCTGACCATCACCACCATGCCCGCGGGGCAGGTGGTGCCCGCATTCGAGGTGCTCGACGCCTCGCACAAGAAAGTGCTGGACGGGGCGCACGCCTGGTCGGGGTACTGGACCGGCAAGAGCAAGACCGCGATCCTGTTCACCGGCGGTCCCGGCGGCACCTTCGGCATGGACATGATCGACGCCATCGGCTGGATGCACCACGGCGGCGGCATCGACCTCGCCCAGGACTTCTTCCAGAAGGAGCTCAAGCTCAACCTGGTCTGGCTGCCCATCCTGCCCTCGGGCCCGCAGGCCTTCGGCTGGTTCAAGCGGCCGATCAAGAACCTGTCCGACTTCAAGGGCATGAAGTGCCGCCAGACCGGCCTCGCGGCCGAGGTGTGGCAGCGCATGGGCATGACCACGGTCAACATGCCCGGCGGCGAGATCATCCCGTCGGCGCAGCGCGGCGTGATCGACTGCGCGGAGTGGGTCGGTGGCGTGGAAGATCAGCGCCTGGGCTTCCACAACGTCTGGAAGTACCACTACACACCCGGCATGCACGAGAACGTCACCATCGGCGAGGTCGTGTTCAACCAGGACGTGTGGAAAGGCCTGTCGGCGCAGCACCAGGAGATGATCAAGACCGTCGCCGCCGAGACCTTCCTCATCTGGTGGGCCAAGTGGCAGAAGCAGAACGCCGAGGCGCTGGTCGAGCTGCAGCAGAAGCACGGCGTGCGCATCCTGCGCACCCCGCCCGACATCCTGATCGCGTTCCTCAAGGAATGGGACAAGCTCGCCGCCGAAGAAGGCGCCAAGAACCCGTTCTTCAAGAAGGTGCACGACTCGCAGCGCAAGTACGCGTCGGTGGTGGTGCCGGCCAAGCGGTTCTACTTCCCGCCATACTCCTTCGCCGCGAACTACTACTTCCCGGAAGGCGCCAGGAAGGGCGCCGCGAAGAACAAGTAACCGAGAATGTCCTGAACGGGGGCGGTCATCCGCCCCCGTTTAGTTTGAGGGGTGGAAAGGCATGGCTGAGCCGTCCGCGGGCCTGATCAAGACGGTCCGCGTCATCGACAAATTCACCGACCTCACCGGCACCTGGGTCGCCTGGCTCAACGTGCCGCTGGTGGCCGCCGTGAGCTACGAGGTGTTCGCGCGCTACCTGTTCAATGCGCCGACCATCTGGTCGTTCGACATCACCTACATGCTCTACGGCACCATCTTCATGCTGGGCGCCGCATACGCGCTGCACAAGGGCGCGCACATCCGCACCGACTTCTTCTTCGAGAAGTGGTCGATCAGGACGAAAGGGGTGATCGACTCGACCGCCTACCTGGTGTTTTTCTTTCCGTCGCTGATCGTGTTCCTGTGGGTGAGCTGGGGCGAGGGCTGGTATGCCTTCACCATCGGCGAGGTGTCGGAGCAGACCCCGTGGCGCCCGATCCTGTGGCCCTACAAGATGGTGATCCCGCTCGCCGTGCTGCTGCTGCTGATCCAGGGCGTCTCGGAGACCATCAAGAGCGTGTGGGCGGCGCGCACCGGCATCGAGCTGGAGCACAAGGAGAAGATCGAGGTATGAGCGGCCTGGTGCTCGTCGGCATGCTCATGCTGATCGTGATGATCTTCGCGATCTTCATCGGCTTCCCGATCTCGTTCACCCTGCTGTTCCTCGCGCTCACCTTCGGCTACTTCGGGCTGGGCGAGACGGTCTTCAGCCTGGCCTACTTCCAGACCATCGGCATGATGAAGGAGGAGCTGCTCGCCGCGGTGCCGCTGTTCATCCTGATGGGCTTCATCACCGAGCAGGCCGGCCTGATGGAGCGGCTTTTTTCCGCCTTCCGCATGCTGCTCGCGCCGGTGCGCGGCGCGCTGTTCCTGGTGGTCATCGTGACTTCGGCGGTGTTCGCCATGGCCACCGGCATCGTCGGCGCGGCGGTGACCGTGCTCGGCATCATGGCCGCGCCGATCATGATCAAGACCGGCTACGACGCGAAGCTCTCTGCCGGCGCCATCACGGCCGGCGGGACCTTGGGCATCCTCATCCCGCCGTCGGTGATGCTGATCGTCATGGGCCCGGTGCTCGGCATATCGGTAGCCGACCTCTATGCCGCTGCGCTGGGCCCTGGCTTCCTGCTCGCCACCATCTATCTCACCTACCTGTTCGGCCGGGCGTTCTTCAATCCCAAGCTCGGCCCGCCGGTGCCCAAGGAAGACCGCATCGGCAGCCCGTACCTGATCATCCGCGAGGTGTTCATCGGCGTAGTGCCGCTGCTCGGCCTTATCGCAGCCACGCTCGGCTCGATCCTGGCCGGGCTCGCCACGCCGACCGAAGCCTCGGGCATCGGCTCGCTCGGCGCCCTCATCCTCGCAGCCGCGTACCGGCGGCTTTCCTACGCCGGACTCAAGCGCGCCGTGCTCAGCGCCACCGCCACCTCCAGCATGGTGCTGCTGCTGGCGGTGACCTCGAACATTTTCGGCGCGGTATTTGCACGCATGGGCACCGCCAACTGGATCACCGAGAGCCTGCTGGCGATGCCCGTGCCCCCGGTGTTCATGCTGGTCATGGTCGTGGTGCTCATTTTCCTGCTCGGCTGGCCCTTCGAGTGGCCGGCCGTCATCCTGGTGTTCCTGCCCATCTTCTACCCGGTGATGGACGGCCTGAAGCCGGCGCTCGCCGCTTCCCTCGACATCCCGGTCGACATGCTGATGGTCTGGTTCGGCACCCTGGTCGCCGTGACCTTGCAGACCGCCTACCTGTCGCCGCCGGTCGCGATGTCGGCGTACTACCTTCGGCAGGTGGTGCGCGAGTGGTCGCTGCTCACGATCTACAAGGGCATGTTCGAGTTCATGACGCTGCAGGTGATCGCGATCACGATGGTGATCGTCTTCCCGTCGATCGCGATCTGGCTGCCTACGCACCTGAACGAGGAGGCGCGCGCGGTGCGCACCGAGGAGGTGGAGGACGGCGTGTCGCTCGAGGATTACCAGAGCCCGGGCAGCTACGGCGAGGCGCTGCGCGAAGCGCTGGAAGAGGAAGGCCAGGAGGGCGAGGAAGGTCAGCAGGAGGAGGAGGGCGGGGGAGACAGCCTAGAAAAAGACGAACTGTCGAACACCAAGAAATAGCTGTACACCCAGATGCTGAGCCGGGCCGTCGGATGAAAATCCGGCCCGGCTTTTTTTTGACGGAAAAGGGGTCAGAACAATTTTCCTCCTGCCGTTTATCATGCGCGCCTGATACAGGAAAATTGTTCTGACCCCTTTTCCGTCCTTCGATTTCGACGCCCCGGTCGAGCGCCGTGGCACCTGGAGCACGCGCTGGGAGCGCTACGCGGGCCGCGACGTGATTCCCCTGTGGGTGGCCGACAGCGACTTCCGCGCGCCGCCCGCGGTGCTCGCGGCGCTCGCCGCCCGCGTGGCTCACGGCGTGTTCGGCTACACGACGCCGCCGGAGGCGTTGCGCGAGGCGATCGTCGAGCGCATGGAGCGGCGCTACGGCTGGCGCGTCGCCCCGTCATGGATCGTGTTCCTTCCGGGCGTAGTGCCCGGACTGCACCTGGCGGCGCGCAAGCTCGTGCCCGCCGACGGCCACATCCTGGTGCCGAAGCCGGTGTACCAGCATCTGACCCGGGCCGCCGAGCTCGCGCCGCGCGCGCACACCGATGTGCCACTGGTTCTCGAGCGCGGCCGATGGGTGTTCGATGAGCAAACGATCAAGGGCGCGCTGAGGCGCGAAAGCCGCCTTTTCTTCCTCTGCAACCCGCAGAATCCCGGCGGTACGGTTTTTCGCCGCGAGGAGCTGGAGCGGCTGGCCGCGCTGACGCGCGACCTGATCATCGTTTCGGACGAGATCCATTGCGACCTGGTGCTGGATGCGGGCAAGCCGCACGTGCCGATCGCCAGCCTCGCGCCCGAGATCTCGCGCCGCACGATCACCCTGATGTCGGCCAGCAAGACGTTCAACTTTCCCTCGTCAGGCTGCGCCTGGGCGATCGTCGAGGACGAGGCGCTGCGGCGCGCCTTCGCCGCGGACGTGAGCGCCCACGTGCTGCATTCGCCTTCGGTGTTCGGCTACGAGGCGACGCTGGCCGCGTTTCGCGACGGGGATGCGTGGCTGGAGGCGCAGCTCGACTACCTTCGCGGCAACCGCGACCTGATCGAAAGCGCGATCGGGCTGCCGATGGCGCACGTGGAAGCCACCTACCTGGCCTGGATCGATTGCGCTTCCTTGGGCGTGAAAGACCCTTACCAGCATTTCCTCGAGCGGGGTGTCGCCCTTTCGCCGGGTGCGCAATTCGGCGCGCCGCAGTTCGTGCGGCTCAATTTCGGGACGCAGCGCGCGCACCTCGGCGAGGCTTTGCGCCGGATGGGCGCGGCGGCAGAACGTCCCGCGCCGCGGTAGCTTCGGGTTGCCGTTCCGCGCTCGGGACCACCGCCCGGGCGGGCCTGCCCGAGCCGTTCATCCGCAATGCCAGCGCGGCGTGCAGGATGCGCTCGAGGTGGGGATCGCGCACGCCGACCCCCTCCATGTGATCGATGGTGTTGCGGATGTAGTCCACGCACAGGCCCCGCTGCCCCATGCCCTGCGCGACCAGCCGGGCCCGGCCGTGCAGGTCCAGCTCCCGCACGTAGGCGGGGTGCGCCGGATCGGCGAGGAAGGCGAGCGCGCTGATCTGCCGGCCGGAGCGCAGCTCGACCTTCAGCAGGCGCGGCGCGTAGACCCGCCGGGGCATCTCGCGCTGCCAGAGGCGCGATAGCGCGGCGCGCACGCGCCGGGCGTCGACGCGGAAGGCCATGCCCCAGCAGGAGCCGCCGCGGCACAGCCCCATGACCAGCCCGGGCTTGCGCCGGGTGCCGCGGTAGCGCGTCGACAGGATGCAGAGCGCCCGGTGGTAGCCGTGCAGCCGGCCGGGCGCCTTCTGCTTGTACGAGAACCCGGGCGACCACATGAGCGAGCCGTAGCCGAAGATCCAGAGGTCGCCCTTGGGCAGCTGCGAGAGAAAATGCTCGAGGTCCATGGCTCAGCTCAACGCAGCGCGCACCTCGGCGGCTGACGCAAGTTCGCCGCCCGCCTGCTCGATCGCCCGCCGCCCGGCGCGCACCCATTCCAGGTTCGAGCGCTCCGAGCCGAACGGCGCGTCTTCCAGTCCCACACGCAGGTGGCCGCCCTGCTCGACCGCGGCCGGCGCGATCTTCAGGATGTCCACGGCCAGCCCGGCGGCCATCCAGGGCGCACCCGGCGCCTCGTCCGCGAGCAGGCGCAAGTACGCTTGCAGGGCGTACCGGGCCGGCGGGAAGCCGAAGCGCAATCCTTCCGTGAACATCAAGCGATACACGGGTTGCGGCACACCGGGGACTTCGCGGGCGAGCGCGGCCCCCAGCCGCAGAAAGCCTGCCTCGTAGATCGCGTAACCGGGGTGAAAGCCGAATCGGGCGGCAAGCGCAAGACCGTGGCGCACGTGCTCGTCGGGGTTCAGGTAGACCATGCCGTCCAGGTTCACGGACCCGGGATCGACCACGGCCCACTCGAGCAGGCCGCGTTGTCCGAGCCCTTCGATGGCAGCGAAGCGCTGCGCCGCGCTCATCTCGGCGCGGGCGAAAGGGATGGTCGGGTAGACGATGCAGTCGACCGCTTCCCGAATGCCTTCGATGATGCGTGCGTACGGCTCGGCCGAGTCGTGCTGGCGGCCACTCTGCTCGTCGTAAGCGTGCACATGCACGATGGCCGCGCCTTCGCGCGCGCAGGCGATGCCTTCGGCCACGATGTCGGCGATGCGCACCGGGATGCCGGGCTGCCGCGCCTTGCCCCAGGGGCCGTTGAGCGCGACCTCCAGCCATGTCTTGTGCATTGCCGCCAGCATATAAAATCGGCGCGATGTCCGCACGCCGTCCGCCGCTCGTCGGCCGCTACACCGCAGAAGAGATCGGCCTGGCGGCCCGCAACCACGGCATGCCGCTGGAGGCGCTGCGCTACGACGTCACCCCGGCCGGACTGCACTACCTGCTCATCCATTTCGACATCCCGCCGGAGCCCGACGGGTGCCTGACGCTGTCGGGCCGGGTGAAGGCGCCGTTCCGGATCGAGCTGGAGGAGCTGAAGCGCCTGCCGGCCCGGACGCTGCGGGTCACCCTGGAATGCGCCGGCAACGGCCGCGCGCAACTTTCGCCGCGCTACCCCTCGGTGCCCTGGGTAGAGGAGGGCGTATCTACCGCCGAGTGGACCGGCGTCCCGCTGCGCGTCCTGCTCGAGCGCGCGGGCGTCGAGGAGGGGGCAAGGGACATCGTGTTCCGCGGCGCCGACCGCGGCTACGACCGCGGCGTCGAGCACGAGTTCGCCCGCAGCCTCGTCCCCGCCGATGCAATGCGCGAGGAAGTGCTGGTGGCCTACGCGATGAACGGCGCGCCGCTTCTGCCTCAGCATGGCGCGCCGCTGCGCCTGGTGGTGCCGGGCTGGTACGGCATGGCGAGCGTCAAGTGGCTGCGCGGGATCGAGGCGCTCGACCGGCCGTTCGACGGCCTGCAGCAGGTATCGAGCTACCATTTCCGCACGGCACCCGGCGAGAAAGGCGAGCCCTGCCGCCTCATGCGCGTCAACTCGCTGATGGCGCCGCCGGGCATCCCGGATTTTTACGGCCGCCGCCGCACCGTGGCGCCCGGCACGCTGCAGATCGCCGGGCGCGCGTGGTCCGGCGCGGCGCCCATCGTGGAGGTCGAGTTCTCCGACAATGGCGCCTGGCGAAAGGCGATTGTCGATCCGGCGCCGGGACCTTACGCCTGGCAGGCATGGCGCTTTGCCTGGCATGCGGAACCCGGCGAGCACGAGCTCGCCTGCCGCGCGACCGATGCCGCCGGCCACCGGCAGCCGGAGCAGCCACCCTGGGACCTGTCGGGCTTCGGAAACAACGCGGTTCAGCGCATCCGCGTCACCGTTGCGGTAAAGTAAATTCCATGGACCGCAGATCTTTTCTGAAGGCCGGTATCTCGGCATCCGCCGTCGCGTCGCTGCCGTGGCGTGCGGCATCGGCAAGCGCCGGGTGGCGCACTTTCGAAGTCGTAACGCGAGTCGAGCTGCAGCTCCCCGAAGGGGTGTCGCGCGTGTGGCTGCCTCTGCCGCTCGCCGTGGATACCGAATGGCAGCGCACTCTCGGCAGCAGCTGGTCGGGCAACGCGGCGCGCAGCGAGGTCGTGCGCGACGGCAAGTACGGCGCCAGGATGCTCTATGCAGAGTGGCCCGCCGGCGTGGCCGAACCCTACCTGGAGCTTGCCAGCCGCTGCTCCACGCGCGACCGCACGGTGGACCCCTCGAGACCCCAGCCCGGGGCCGGCCGGCTGAGCGCGGCGCAGCACGCATTTTTCACCGCGCCTACGGACTACATACCGACCGACGGCATCGTCAGGAAAACCGCCGAGGGCATCGTGAAGAGCGCGCGCACCGATCTGGACAAGGCGCGCGCAATCTACGAGTGGGTAGTCGAGAACACTTTCCGCGACCCCAAGGTGCGCGGCTGCGGCTGGGGCGACATCAAGTCGATGCTCGAAACGGGAAACCTGGGCGGCAAGTGCGGCGACCTCAACGCTCTGTTCGTCGGCCTGGCGCGCTCGGTGGGCGTGCCCGCGCAGGACGTCTACGGGCTGCGCGTCGCGCCTTCCGCGCACGGCTATCGCAGCCTCGGCGTCGGCACACCCTCGGTGACGCGCGCTCAGCACTGCCGCGCGGAGTTCTACGCCGAGGGCCGCGGCTGGGTGCCGGTGGATCCCGCCGACGTGCGCAAGGTCGCCCTGGAGGAGCCGCCGGGCAAGCTCGCGCTCGACGATCCCAAGGTCGCCGCAGCGCGCAAGCGCCTGTTCGGCAACTGGGAGATGAACTGGCTGGCGTACAACACCGGCCACGACATCGCGCTGCCGAACTCCGACGGGCCGAAGCTTCCCTATCTCATGTACCCGAACGGCGAGACCGGCGGCGAGCGGCTCGACCCGCTCGACCCCGACGCTTTCAGGTACACGATGACGGCGCGCGAGCTGAAGGCTTGAGGCTCGGGCTGGTCCTGCTGCTGGCGCTCGCGCTGCCGGCGGCGGCGCAGCCGCTCAAGCCGTGGAGCGGCGGCGCCACGCCCGCGCTCGAGCTGAGCGACGCCGACGGCAAGCTGCACCGGCTCGCCGATTACCGCGGCCGCGCGGTGCTGGTGAACTTCTGGGCCACCTGGTGCGAGCCGTGCCGCGAGGAGATGCCGAGCATGGAGCGGCTGCGCGTCGCCATGCAGGGCAAGCCTTTCGCGGTGCTCGCGGTAAACGTCGGAGAAAGCGGCCGCACGGCGCGCGCGTTCGGCGAAAAGATGCAGCTCGGCTTTCCGCTGCTGCTCGACCGCGACACGAAGGTCGCCCGCGCCTGGAGCGCGCGGCTCCTCCCGGCGAGCTTCGTGGTCGGACCGCAGGGCGACATCCGCTACAGCTATTTCGGCGCCATCGACTGGGCGCGCGACGACGTGCGCCAGGCGATCGAGGATCTTCTGAAGTGAGGTTGTGCGCGCTCGTCTTCCTGTTTTTATCCGGGGCGGCATTGGCGCAGGAATCGCTGTCCCCCGCCCCGTTCATCACGACCCCGGACGAGGTGGTGCAGCGCATGCTCGAGCTCGCCGGCACGCGGCCCGCGGATGTCGTCGTGGACCTGGGCTCCGGCGACGGGCGCATCGTGATCGCCGCCGCGCAGAAGTTCGGCGCGCGCGGCCTCGGCATCGAGCTTGACGGCACCCTGGTCGAGAAATCGAGGGACAACGCCCGGCGGGCGGGCGTCGCCGAGCGGGTTTCCTTCCTGCAGGGCGATGTGCTTGCGGCCGACCTTTCGCCGGCCACCGTGGTCACGGTCTACCTGCTGCCGGGCCTCATCAACCAGCTGCAGCCGCGCTTCCTGGAACTGCGGCCGGGGACGCGCATCGTGTCCCACGCATTCAGGATGACCGGCTGGGCCCCCGACCGCACCGAGACCATGCGCGTTTCCGCCCCCCATCCCGGGCAGGGCGACCAGAGCACGCTCTACCTCTGGGTGGTGCCGGCGGAGGTGCGCGGCGTCTGGCGAGGCGCCGGCAGCGAGGTGACGATTTACCAGAACTACCAGCACATCGAGATCGAGGGACGCCTCGGCGGCCGGACGCTGCAGGCGCCGCGCGCGTCGCTGCAGGGCCGCGCGATCGCGCTGGAGGACAGCGCGGCGCGCTTCCGCGGCCGCATCCAGGGCGAGCAGATCGCCGGCGAGCTGGTGCTCCCCGACCGGCGCCTGCCGGTGGTCCTCACCCGGAAGCGCTAAAGCAGCTTCCCGGGATTCATCAGCCCGCGAGGATCCAGCGTGCGCTTGAGCGCGCGCATCAGCTCGAGCTCGAGCGGGTCCTTGTGGCGGCGGATTTCCTCGCGCTTGAGCTGGCCCAGCCCGTGCTCCGCCGAGATCGAGCCGCCCAGCGCGGCAACGGTGTCGTACACGATACGGCTCACCTCGGCGCGCCGCGCCATCAGCGCCTCGGGGCCGACGTTGTAATGCAGGTTGCCGTCGCCGACGTGACCGAAGCAGAACACCTGGACGCCGGGCAAAGCGGCAGCCAGGGCCTGGCCGGCTTTCGCCACGAACTCGGGGATGCGCGAGATCGGCACGGAAATATCGTGCTTCACGTTGGTGAACTGCGCCTCCGGAACCGTTTCCCGGATGCGCCACAGCGCCCGCGCCTGCTCGCCGCTCTGCGCGATCGCCGCGTCGCGCAGGGCCTCGCGCTCGGCGCAGTCGGCGAGGGCTTCCTCCGAGCGCTCGCGCAGCAGCGCCGGCTCGCCGCTGTCGGCGAGCTCCGCCAGCACGTACCAGGGATGCGGCGCCGTAAGCGGGTCCTGCGTTCCCGGCGCGTGCGCGATGACCGCCTCGAGGCACGCGCGCGACAGCAGCTCGAACGCCGAGATGCGCTCGCCGAGGCGTTCACGCAGCCGGCCGAGCAGCTCGACCGCCGCCTGCGGGCTGTCGACCGCGATCCATGCGGTCGCCGTGGCGCTCGGCCGGGGGGATAGGCGCAGCACGGCGGCGGTGATCACCCCCAGGGTGCCTTCCGCCCCGAGAAAAAGCTGCTTCAGGTCATAGCCGGTGTTGTCCTTTCGCAGGCCGCGCAAGCCGTGCCACACGCGCCCGTCGGGCAGCACGACCTCGAGGCCGAGCACCTGCTCGCGCGCCGTGCCATAGCGCAGCACGTTCACGCCGCCCGCGTTGGTCGAGAGGTTGCCGCCGATCTGGCAGCTGCCTTCGGCCGCGAGGGACAGCGGGAACAGGCGTCCGGCCTGCGCCGCCGCCTCCTGGATCGCGGCGAGCACGCAGCCGGCCTCTACGGTCGCCGTATCGTTCAGCGGATCGATGGCGCGGATGCGATTCATGCGCGAAAGCGACAGCACCACCTCGCGCCGGGTCCCGGTGGGCACCGAGCCGCCGACCAGGCCGGTGTTCCCGCCTTGCGGCACGATCGCCACCTCCTCGCGCGCGCACAGCGCCACCACGGCAGCCACCTCGGCGGTGTCGGCCGGCCTTACCACGCATTCGGCCGTGGCGTAATACTGCCGGCGCCAGTCGCTGAAATACGGTTTCGTGTCTTCGAGCGCGGTGAGGACGTGGCCAGCCCCTACAATCTCGCCCAGGAGATGTCGCAGTGTCATTCCTGATCCGGATTCTACTTGTGCTCTGCGCGACGGCTGCCCAGGCGCAGGAGCCGCCGATCGTGGTCGGCGCCGCGGTATCGCAGAGCGGGATGCTCGCGGCGCTTGCCGCCGACTACCGCAAGGGCCTGGCGGTGTGGCAGGACGAGGTCAACCGCGCCGGCGGGCTGCTCGGGCGGCGCATCGAGCTGCGCCTGCTGGACGACGGCTCCAGCGCCGTGCGCGCCGGCGAGCTCTATCGGGACATGATCCGCGAAGGCGGCGCCGAGCTTCTCATCGGCCCGTTCGGCTCCGCGGCGACGCTCATGGCCGGGGCCGAGGCGGAGCGCGCGCGCCGCGTGATGATCAACGGGTCCGGCGCATCGCGCACCGTGCACCGGCGGGGTACGCGTTACCTGTTCCAGTCGGCAGTCCCGAACACCGCCTACGGCGAAGGCGTAGCGGCGCTGTCGCGCGCGGCCGGGCTGCGCAATCTGTTCATCCTGGCGCGCGACGATCTGACTTCGCGCGAAATGGCGCAGGCCACCCACGACGCAGCCTCGAGCGCGGGGCTCGACCCCGGCGAGATCGCGATCTACA
>DASUUN010000172.1:0-24435 GCA_036374055.1 Burkholderiales bacterium | reverse complement strand
GATCTGCACCTCGGTCAACCACCAGGTGTGCCACGGCATCCCGGGCGAGCGCGTGCTCAAGCCCGGCGACATCCTCAACATCGACATCACGGTCATCAAGGACGGCTTCCACGGCGACTCGAGCCGCATGTTCTACGTCGGCGAGCCCAGCATCCAGGCGCGCCGCCTGGTGGAGGTGACCTACGAGTGCATGTGGATGGGCATCCGCCAGATCCGCCCGGGCGCGCGCCTGGGCGACCTGGGGGCGGCGATCCAGGCGCACGCCGAGAAGCACGGCTACTCCGTGGTGCGCGAGTTCTGCGGCCACGGCATCGGCCGCAAGTTCCACGAGGAGCCGCAGATCCTGCACTACGGCCGTCCCGGCACCGGCATGCCGCTCGAGCCGGGCATGACCTTCACCGTCGAGCCCATGATCAACGCCGGCAAGCCCGGCATCCGCGAGCTGGCCGACGGCTGGACCATCGTCACCAAGGACCACAGCCTGTCGGCGCAGTGGGAGCACACGGTCGCCGTGACGCCGGCCGGCTACGAGGTCCTGACCGTGTCCGCGGGCTCGATGGCCGAGCCCGCCCCCCTCGGGCAGTAGATGCTGCGGGAACAGGTGGCGGCCGAGCGGCAGGCGCTGCGCGACGCCTATTTCGAGCACCCGGTCCCGCGCCAGCTGCTGCCGCGGCACGCGCGGCTGGTCGACCGCGCCGCAAAGCAAGTGTGGGCCGCCGCGGGGCTGGCGGGCGCCGCCCTGGTCGCCACCGGGGGCTACGGCCGCAACGAGCTGTACCCCTGCTCCGACATCGACCTCCTGGTCCTGCTGCCGCCGGACCCCTCGCCGGAACTGCGCGAGCGCGTCGAGCGGCTCATCAGCCAGCTCTGGGACACCGGCCTGGAGATCGGGCACAGCGTGCGCACGGTGGCCGAGTGCGTCGAGGCCGCCGCGGCCGACATCACCATCCAGACCACGCTGATGGAGGCTAGATTCCTATCAGGGAGCAGAACACTGTACCGGGAACTGGTGGGTTCCCTTTCCGTAGATCCCGTCGCCTTCTACAAAGCCAAGAAGCTCGAGCAGGAGCAGCGCCACGCCAAGCACCAGGACACGCCCTACGCTCTCGAGCCCAACCTGAAGGAGGCGCCGGGGGGGCTGCGCGACCTGCACAGCATCCGCTGGATCGCGCGCGCGGCCGGCATCGGCGCGCACTGGCGCGACCTCGTGGCGCACGGCCTGATCGAGCGCGGCGAGGCGCGCCAGCTCGCGCGCTACGAAGCCGCCTTCCAGGACATGCGCATCCGCCTGCACTACCTCGCCGGGCGTCGCGAGGACCGCGTGGTGTTCGACTTCCAGGGCGCCCTGGCGGCGCAGTTCGGCGACGTCGACACGCCCGAGCGGCGCGCGAGCGAAGCCATGATGCAGCGCTACTACCGCGCGGCGAAGACCGTGACGCAGTTGAACACCATCGTGCTGCAGAACATCGGCGCGCGGCTTTTCCCCGAGCAGGCCGACTCAAGGTTCTTGAATGAACGATTCCTGATCCGGGGAGAGCTGCTCGAGACAGCCGACGAGAAGCTCTTCGAGCGCCAGCCGAGCGCCATCCTCGAGAGCTTCCTGCTCATGATGCAGCACCACGAGCTGCGCGGCATGACCGCGCCCACGCTGCGCGCCCTGTGGCGCGCGCGCCGGCTGGTGAACTCGAAGTTCCGCCGCGACCCGCTGGCCAGGCTGCTCTTCCTGCACATCCTGCAGCAGCCGCGCGGCACCGTGCATGAGTTCCGCCGCATGAACCAGTACGGCATCCTCGGGCGCTACCTGCCGGAGTTCGGCCGCATCGTCGGGCAGATGCAGCACGATCTCTTCCACGTCTACACGGTGGACCAGCACATTTTGATGGTGCTGCGCAACCTGCGCCGCTTCACCATGCTCGAGTTCGCGCACGAGTTCCCGCTGTGCAGCGAGCTCATGAGCGGCTTCGAGCGCCACTGGCTGCTCTACATTGCCGCGCTCTACCACGACATCGCCAAGGGCCGGGGCGGCGACCACTCCGAGCTCGGTTCCAAAGATGCAATAAATTTTTGCAGGGTTCACGGTCTTTCCAGGGAAGACGAAGACCTCGTCGCCTTCCTCGTCGAGAAGCACCTCGCCATGTCGCACGTCGCCCAGAAGCAGGACGTGCACGACCCCGAGGTGGTGCAGGCGTTCGCCGAGATGGTCGGCACCGAGCGGCGCCTCGTCGCGCTCTACCTCCTGACGGTCGCCGACGTGCGCGGCACCAGCCCCAAGGTCTGGAACGCCTGGAAGGCCAAGCTGCTGGAGGATCTCTTCCGCGCCGCGCGCCGCGTCCTCACCGGCGAGCCGCTCGCCCGCGACGCCGCGCTCGCCGAGAAGCAGGCCGAAGCGACGCGCCTGCTGCGCCTCTACGCCCTGTCCGACTCGGTCAAGGACCGCCTCTGGGCACAACTCGACACCGCCTACTTCCTGCGCCACGACGCGCAGGAAATCGCCTGGCACACGCGCAGCCTGCACTACCGCGTCGACACGCCCAAGCCCGTGGTGAAGGCGCGCCTCGCCCCCTTCGGCGAAGGCCTGCAGATCATGATCTATACCCCCGACCGCGAAGCCCTCTTCGCGCGCATCTGCGGCTACTTCGAGCGCGCCGGCTTCAACATCGTCGAAGCCAAGGTGCACACCACCCGCAACGACTACGCCCTCGACACCTTCCTCATCATGGGCCAGGGCAGCGGCCTGCACTACCGCGACATGATCGCCCTCATCGAGACCGAGCTCGCCGAGGAAGTCCAGTCCCAGTCCCCCCTCGCCCCACCCCGCGGCGGCCGCCTCTCCCGCCGCGTGCGCCACTTCCCGATCTCACCCAGCGTCGACATCCGCCCCGACGAGCGCGGCTCGCTCCACGCCTTGAACATCATCGCCAGCGACCGCCCCGGCCTCCTCTACGGCCTCGCCCGCACCCTCGCCCGCTACAAGATCAACCTGCACACCGCCCGCATCAACACCCTCGGCGACCGTGCCGAGGACGTCTTCCTCATCAGCGGCAACGCGCTTACCAACTCAAAGACTGTGCTTCAGCTCGAGCAGGACCTCCTGAGGGAACTCTCGCTCAACCCGCAGCCCGGCGCCGCTGCGCTGGCGGCCACCGCTCCCTAGCCCCCTATTGCGGAGCAGCACGGGAACAGCGCTTGCTCGATGGCGGGTGTTCAACATTCGCGAGGACTTCGTCATGAAACCCATGCATTCGCTGCTCGTGGCGGCGCTGGCGGCCACAGCTATGGCAACAGCGTCGGCTGCCGATGCGCCTTTTGTCGATTCGCAGACCGTACGGCAGGTGCAGAAAACCTTGAACGACCGCGGCTTCCGCACCGGCGGCGTCGACGGTCGCATGGGCCCGCAGACCCAGGCCGCCTTGGTGAACTTCCAGCGTTCGGAGAAGCTGCAGCCCACCGGCAAGCTCGACCGCCAGACCCTCGCGGCGCTCGGCCTGCAGGAGTCCGGCGGCGCGCTCGGCTACAGCCCGGAGGTCATTCGCAAGGTGCAGGAGACGCTGAACGCGCGCGGCTACAAGGCAGGCGCACCGAACGGCACCCTCGGCGAGACGACCCGCGGCGCGCTGCGCGCGTTCCAGAAATCCGAGAACATCGCGGTCACCGGCCGCCTCAATTCGCGTACGCTGTCAGCGCTCGGCATCCCGGAAGGCGCGGCTTCAGCCGGCGGCACCGCGCCAGCCTCCCGCGACACGATCCGCGAAGTGCAGCGCAAGCTCGCCGAGCGCGGCTATCGCCCGGGCGCAGCCGACGGCATCATGGGCCGCGCCACCCGCACCGCAATCATGGAGTTCCAACGCAAGGAGAATCTCGCGGTCACCGGCCGCGCCGACCGGCAGACGCTCGAAGCGCTCGGCGTCTAGCCGATCGCCTCGGGCGACGCTAGTCGCACTGCAGGTATTCCTTACCGTAGCCGCGGAGCACGGGGGAGCCGCTGGAGTTCAGCGCAAGCTGCAGCGGCTCCCGGGCCCACCGCGTGCCGTCGCGGGAGAACTCCAAAATCTCGTTCTGCACGCGCCAGCGCGCGAGCTTGCCCTGCGTCTGGTTGACCACGCCGTCCGGCATGAACTGCAGGCGATCCTTGCTGATCTTGCCGCTGATTGTGTAGGCAGAACTGCACCATGCGTTCTGCATCAGCGCATTTCCCAGCCTGCCGCCCTGCGGCGCGATCTTCACTGGGATCTTCGCGAGGCGCAGCGTGGTCGCGCGCTTCGGGTTGGGCTTGCCGCCGACATCCGGCTCGGTGAGCAGGATGCTCAGCTCTTCGCCCTTAAGACGGCCCGTCAAGTACAGCATGCCGAATGCGTTGCCCGCGGTGCCGCGCAGGCCTTCGTCTTCGATGCGTGCCCGTACCTCCAGGCTGCTGCTTCCGTGGCCGGTGAGCGTGCCGTTCGCTCGCTGCCCAGCGTCGTGGACGAGCGTGAGTGTGATGGTGCCGCCCGAAGCGTTTTTCGCCGTGTAGGTGCCGTTATAGTCCTGTGCGAGCGCCGGACCGCAATACAGCACGACGGCAGCGCAAATGCAGGTCGCACGTAGCATAGACAAGCCTCCCGAGGACGCGTTGCGCCCATGCTACGCGCCGGGCCGCGCAGCCGCTCGCGGCATAAGTCACGGTCGCGACGAGGCGCGCCTACTCTTCAGCCGGCAGTTCCTGCCCCGGAAACAGTGCTTCATTGAAGCCGAAGCGGGTGAAGTCCTTGATGCGCATCGGGTAGAGCACGCCGTCGAGGTGGTCGACTTCGTGCTGGACGACGCGGGCGTGGAAGCCGGAGACTTCGCGGACGAAGCGCTTGCCGTGCTGGTCGTAGCCGGCGTATTTGAGCCTGGTGTAGCGCGGGACCCAGCCGCGCATGCCGGGGACGGAGAGGCAGCCTTCCCAGCCCTCCTCCATCTCGTCGGAGAGCGGGGTCAGGGTGGGGTTGACGAGGACGGTGTCGGGGACTTCTTCGACATCGGGGTAGCGCGGGTTGCCGCGCACGCCGAAGATCACCACGCGCAGGCCGACGCCGATCTGGGGGGCGGCGAGGCCGGCGCCGTTGAGGTGCGCCATGGTGTCGCGCATGTCCTGGAGGAGCGCGGTCAGCTCGGGGCTGTCGAACCTGGTCAGCGGCACGGATTTCTGCCACAGGCGCGGGTCGCCCATGCGAAGCACCTCACGAATCAATGCGCGCTCCTCATTCGGCGCAGAGTCTTTCGATGATGCGCCGAACGCGGCCCATGGCTTCGTCCAGTATCTCGCCGATCTTGTCGAGGGGCACGGCGCGCTGGCTGTCGCCGCGGCCGGCGGCGTAGTTGGCCACCACGGCGATCGTGGCGTACTCGAGGCTGATCTCGCGCGCGAGCACGGCTTCGGGCATGCCGGTCATGCCGACGAGGTCGGCGCCGTCGCGCTCGAGGCGGTTGATCTCGGCGGCGGTCTCGAGGCGCGGGCCCTGGGTGGCGGCGTAGACGCCGCCGTCGGAGATCTTCTCACCGCAAGCGGCGGCGGCATTGAGCAGCGCTTTCCTGAGCTCGACCGAGTAGGGCTCGGTGAAGTCGATGTGGTTGACGGGTGCGCCGGCGCCTTCGAAGTAGGTGGAGGCGCGCCCCCAGGTGTAGTCGATCACCTGGTGCGGCAACAGGAGCTGGCCGGGGAAGCAGTCGCTGCGGATGCTGCCCACCGAGGCGACCGAGACCACCCGGTCGGCGCCGGCGTCCTTGAGCGCCCACAGGTTGGCGCGATAGTTCACCTCGTGCGGCGCGATGGTGTGGCCGTAGCCGTGGCGCGCGAGGAAGATGACGTCGCGGCCGCGGATGCGGCCGAAGGTGAGCGGGCCGGAGGGCTCGCCGTAAGGCGTGCGCGCCACCTTGCGCTGGGTCACCTCCATGATGCCGAGCTTGGACAGGCCGCTGCCGCCGATGACCGCGAGCAACGCCATGCTCAGTCCCTCATTGCCCGGATCTCGGGCAGGTTGCGCCAGAAGCCCTTGGCGTCCATGCCGCAGCCGAACACGAAGCGGTCGGGGATGCGCAGGCCCACGAAGTCGGGCTTGATCGGCTTGGGCTTGTCCAGGATCTTCTCCACCAGCACCGCGCAGTAGAACTGCGTCGCGCCGAGCTCGAGCAGGCGCTCGCGGATGACGCTCATGGTCTCGCCGTGGTCGAGGATGTCGTCGAGCACCAGCACCGCGCGGCCCTTGGCGAGGCCGGGCGGGGATACCTTCCAGTCGACGCTCGCGCCGCGCGTGGCCGCGCCGTAGCGCGAGGCATGGATGTAGTCGAAGTCCAGCGGAAAGCGCAGCAGCGGCAGCACCTGGCCGGCGAACACCACCGCCCCGCCCATGACGGCGAGCACCAGCGGATAGGCGTCGGACAGACGCTGCTCGATTTCATTGGCGACGCGGCGAACCGCGGCCTGGACTTCCTCTGCGCCCGCGATCAGGTCGGACTCCTCGAGGAAGGCCCAGGCCTCTCGGAGGTCGGGCATCCCGCAAGTTTATCGGTTCTTCAGGTAGCGGGCGAAGTCCGCGCCGATCTCGGCGTGGCGCAGGCCGAACTCCAGCGTCGCCTGCACGTAGCCGAGCTTCGAGCCGCAGTCGAAGCGCCGTCCGGGCAGCCGCACCGCCAGCACGCGCTCGTGCGCGAGGAGCTGCGAAATGGCGTCGGTGAGCTGGATCTCGCCGCCCGCGCCGGGCTTCACCCGGGAGAGCATGTCGAAGATCCTCGGTGTGAGCACGTAGCGCCCGATCACCGCCAGGTTGGACGGCGCAACCGCGGGCTTGGGCTTCTCGACGATGCCGCGGATGCGCGCCAGGTCGCCCTCCATCGCGTCGATGGTGACGATGCCGTAGCTTGCCGTCTGGTCGCGCGGCACTTCCTCCACCCCGAGGAGCGAGGCATTCTCGCGGGCGAAGATCTCGGCCATGCGCGCCATCGCCGGCGGTTCCGAGTCCATCAGGTCGTCGGCCAGGATCACGGCGAAGGGCTCGTCGCCGACGATGTTCTGCGCGCACAGCACCGCGTGGCCCAGGCCCAGCGGCTCGGCCTGCCGCGTGTAGATGCAGCGCACGCCCTCGGGCAGCACCGAGCGGGTCATGTCGAGCAGCTCGTCCTTGTTCTTGCGCTCGAGCTCGGTCTCGAGCTCGTAGGCCTTGTCGAAATGGTCCTCGATGGCGCGCTTGTTGCGGCCGGTGACGAAGATCATCTCGGTGATGCCGGCGGACGCCGCCTCCTCCACGGCGAACTGGATGAGGGGCTTGTCCACGATCGGCAGCATCTCCTTGGGGCTCGCCTTGGTCGCCGGCAGGAACCGGCTGCCCAGGCCGGCCACGGGAAATACGGCTTTTCTGAGTTTCATTGGCCTTTCAGGAAGTCGTGGAACTGCTCTTCATTGAGAACCTTTACCCCCAGACCGTGCGCCTTGTCGAGCTTGGAGCCGGCCTGCTCGCCGGCCACCACGAAATCGGTCTTCCCCGACACCGAGCCGGCCACCTTGTGGCCCAGGGCCTCGAGCTTCGCCTGCGCCTCCTCGCGCGTCATGGACGCCAGGGTGCCGGTGAGCACGAAGGTCTTGCCCTCGGCCGCCGGCCGGGCTGCCGGGCGGGCGGCCCGCCTCAGGTGGACGGCTTTCCTGAGGCGGTCCATGACCGTCCGGTTGTGCGCCTCGTGCAGGAACTTCTGCAGGCTGTCCATGAGCTCGGGCCCTATGCCTTCCAGGGGCACCGGCAGCAGCGGCTCGCCCCGCTTCTTCAGCTGCGCATTCTGCTTGCGCACCGCCTCCTTGTCTGCCGCGAGCGTAGCCCAGTCGGCCTGCGCCAGCGCCTCGAGCGAGCCGAAATGGCGCGCCAGGATCTTCGCCACCTCCTCGCCGACGCCCGGGATGCCGAGCGCGAACACGAAGCGGTGCAGCTCGGTGTCGCGGGACTTCTCGATGCTTTTTACCAGATTGTCCGCCGACTTCTCGCCCATGCGCTCCAGGCCGGCGAGGGTCGCCGCATCCAGCTCGTAGAGCTGCGCCGGGTTCGCCACCAGCTCGCGCTCGACCAGCTGGTCGACGAGCTTCTCGCCCAGGCCCTCGATGTCCATGGCGCGCCGCGCGGCGAAGTGCAGCAGGGTCTGCTTGCGCTGCGCCTTGCAGTAGAGCCCGCCGGTGCAGCGGGTCGCCGCTTCCCCGGGAATGCGCACCACCGGCGAGCCGCACACCGGGCAGCGGCGCGGCATCTCGAAGCGCTCGCTGCGCGGCCCGTGGCTGCGCACCGCCACCACCTCCGGAATCACGTCGCCGGCGCGCCGTACGATGACCGTGTCGCCGACCCAGACATCCTTGCGTCGCAGCTCGTCCTCGTTGTGCAGGGTCGCGTTGGTGACGGTCACGCCGCCCACGAACACCGGCTTCAGGCGCGCCACCGGGGTGAGCGTGCCGGTGCGGCCGACCTGGACTTCGATGGCCATCACCTCGGTGGTCTCCTCCTGCGCCGGGAACTTGTGCGCCACCGCCCAGCGCGGCTCGCGCGCCACGTAGCCGAGCCGGCGCTGCAGCTCCAGGCGGTTGACCTTGTACACCACCCCGTCGATGTCGAAAGGCAGCGCGCTGCGCCGCTCGCCGATCTCGCGGTGGAACCCGATCAGGCCCTCGGCGCCGAGCACGACCTTTCGCTCCCGGTAAACCGGCAGGCCCAGCGCCTCGAGCGCGTCGAGCAGCTCGCTGTGCTTCTCGAAATCGCGCCAGCCGTCGATGCGGCCGAAGCCGTGCGCGGAGAAGCGCAGCGGGCGGCGCGCGGTGATCCTCGGATCGAGCTGGCGCACGCCGCCGGCGGCGGCGTTGCGCGGATTGACGAAGGTCTTCTCGCCCGCCGCGCGCTGGCGCTCGTTCATCCGCTCGAAGTCCGCGCGCGTCATGTAGATCTCGCCGCGCACGTCGAGCACCGCGGGCGCCTTGCCGTGCAGGCGCAGCGGAATGCCGCGCAGGGTGCGCACGTTCGGCGTCACGTCCTCGCCGGTCTCGCCGTCGCCGCGCGTCGCGGCGAGCGCGAGCTCGCCCCGCTCGTAGCGCAGGTTGATCGCCAGGCCGTCGAACTTGAGCTCCGCGGCATATTCCACCGGCGGGTCGCCAGCGGCGAGGCCCAGCTCGCGCCGGATGCGGGCGTCGAACTTCGCCGCCCCCTCCGCCTCGGTGTCGGTCTCGGTGCGGATCGACAGCATCGGCACCTCGTGGCGCACCGGCGGCAGCTCCTCGCGCGGGGCGCCGCCCACGCGCTGCGTGGGCGAGTCCGGGGTCACGAGCTCCGGATGCGCGGCTTCCAGGTCCTGCAGCTCGCGGAACAGGCGGTCGTACTCCGCGTCGGTGATCTCGGGCGCGTCCTCGACGTAATAGAGCCGGTTGTGGCGCTCGATCTCGGCTTGCAGCGCCGCGGCGCGCTCCTTCGGGCGGCTCACGAGAACAGGCGCAGCGCGAGCGGGCCGCCGGGCTCGATACCCATGCCCTCGAGGCGCGCGCGCGTGGCTTCCACCTCGGCGCCGATGGCAGCGAGCGAGGCCTCGTCGAGCGCCCTGCCGTTGTCGTCCACCAGCCGGCCGCCGAGCTGCCGGGCGCTGCGCACCATGGCTTCGTAATCCTGCCCCGGGTCGGCGGCGCGCGGCACGTCGAGCAGGAAGGTGACGCCGTCCTCGCGCTTCTGGGTCTTGAACGGCCGATCCCCTGCAACTGCTGCGTCGGAAACCCCCAGCACATGCAGGGCGACCTGGATGTCGACCTCCGCGCAGGCGTTGTCCAGCGCGTGGGCGGCCTCGAGCGCGGCGCGCATCTCGGGGGCGGATACGGTGCCGCCGTGGCTCGCGGCGAGCGTCTCGACCTGCGAGCGGAAGTCGATCAGCTCGCCTTCGGCGACCACGCCGCGGCGGCTCACCATCTGCAGCGCGACGCGGGAGTCGGACACCATCGCCCTGCCATTGAACCGTGCCTCGAGCTCGGCGAGGGGCACGCCGTGCACCTCGATCACATAGTCGATGGAAGGCTTTGGCTCGAAGGTAGGCTCGCGGCGGACGTGCGGCTCGCCCGCGAGCACGTCGGCGTGGGTGGAACCGAAGCTGCGCTGCGCCTCGCGGCGCACCTTGCGCTCCTGCAGGCGGTTGTAGACCAGCACGGCCGCCACCACGGCCGCGCCGATGACCAGCAAGCCGAGCTGCAGGTCGGTCATGCGCCCTAGGCGGCCAGCTCCTCCCGGATGCGCAGCGCCTCGTCGATGTCGACCGCCACCACGCGCGACACGCCGGACTCGGGCATGGTCACGCCGATCAGCTGCTCGGCCATTTCCATGGAGATCTTGTTGTGGCTGATGAACAGGAACTGGGTCTGCGCCGACATGCGCTTCACCAGGTCGCAGAAGCGCTGCGTGTTGCTGTCGTCGAGCGGCGCGTCGACCTCGTCCAGCAGGCAGAAGGGCGCCGGGTTGAGCTGAAACAGCGAGAACACCAGCGAGATGGCGGTGAGCGCCTTCTCGCCCCCCGACAGCAGGTGGATGCTGCTGTTCCTCTTGCCGGGCGGGTGGGCCATGACCTGCACGCCGGCGTCGAGGATTTCCTCGCCGGTCATCAGCAGCTTCGCCTCGCCGCCGCCGAACAGTACCGGGAACAGCGAGCCGAAGTGCCGGTTCACGCTGTCGAAGGTCTCGCGCAGCAGCTCGCGGGTTTCCTTGTCGATGCGCCGGATGGCGTCCTCGAGCGTGTGCACCGCTTCCTCCAGGTCGGCGGCCTGCGAGTCGAGGTAGCCCTTGCGCTCGCGGCTGGTGGCGAGCTCCTCGAGCGCCGCGAGGTTCACCGCCCCGAGCTCGCCGACGGCCTGGGTAAGGCGCGTGATCTCGCCCTGCAGCGAAGACGGCCGCGGCGCGCGCTGCGCCTCGTCGGCGAGCCGCGCCTCGTCGGCGGCCGCCTCGCGCAGCTGGGTGTCGAACTGCTCGAAGCTTAGCTGCGCCGCCTGCTCCTTCAGCCGCAGCTCGCCGATGCGCTCGCGCAGCGGCGCCACGCGCGCCTCGACCTGCAGCCGCCCCTCCTCCAGCTCGCGCAGGGCGCCGGCCGCGGCTTCCACCGCGTTGCGCGCCTCACCCAGCGTGGCCTCGCAGGAAATCCGCGACTCGACCGCGCCGTCGAGCGCTTCGCGCACCGCCGGGATCGGGTCGCTGGCGAGCTCCTGGGTGAGCCTCGCCATCTCCTGGTCGGCGCGCTCGATCTGCTGGTCGATCAGCTTCACCGAGCTGTCGATCTCGGCGATCTTCGAGCCGCACTCGCGCTCGCCGAACAGCGCGTCCTGCGCCTCGCGCTCGGCCTGCTGCACGGCGCGGCGCTGGTCGGCGAGCGCGGTCTCGGCCGCCACGTGGGCCGCGCGCGCAACCTCCAGCTGCCCGCGCGCCGCCGCGATGTCGTCGCCGATGCGCTGCTGGCCGGCCTGCGACTCGGCGAGCGCGCGGTTGCCGCTGTCCATCTCGGCGTCGACCTGCTCCAGCTCGGCGCGCACCTGCGCGCTGCGCTCGCGGTAGCGCTCCTGCGCCTGAACCGCCTTCAGGTGCTCGATCTGCGCGTCGTGCCGCGCCTTCTGGCGCGCGCCGATCTCCGCACGCGCCTCTTCCAGCGCGGCATTGCGCTGGATCTGCTGTCCTTCGACATGATCGAGATTGCGCTGGGCCTCGGCGAGGCGCTCCGCCAGCCCGGAAAGGCGCCCTTCGAGGGCCTCGAGCTCGGCCTGGCGCGCCAGGATGCCGGCGTCCTCGGCGTCCGGCGCATGGAAGCTCACCGTGTGGCGGGTGAACTGGTGCCCTTCGCGGTTGACCAGCGCGGCTCCCGCGGGGAGCGCGGCGCGCGCTTCGGCCGACGGCGTGCCCTCGACCACGTAGACGCCCGCCAGCCAGTCGGCCACCGCGCCCGACACGGCCGGATCGGCGACATGGATCTTGGCGACCAGCGGCTCGAAGCCCTCCAGAAAGCCGGGGATCTGCGCCGCGCCGCGGCCGAAGAGGCTCGCCTTGGAAGGCGGCAGGTCGCCGAGCAGGCCGTCCAGGCCGCCGGCATCCGCCAGCTCCAGCGCGTGCAGGCGCTCGCGCAGCACCGCTTCCGCCGCGGTGTCCCAGCCCTGCTCGATGCGTAGCTTCTGCCACAGCGGCGGCAGGCCGCCCAGGCCGTGGCGCTCGAACCAGTCGCGCAGCGGCGCGTTGTCCTCGGCCGCCGCCTGGATCTGCCGCAGCGTGGCGATCTGCGCCTCCGCCGCCGCATGCTCGCGCTGGGCATTCGCCAGGCTTTCAGAGAAACCTGACCTTTCTTCTTCCAGGGCGGTGACTTCCGAGACGAGCGAGTCACAGGCCTGTTGCGCGGCGGCGACTGCGTCCTGCAGCTCGGCGAGCCGCGCCTCCAGGCCGCTCAGCGCGCCGGCATCGGGCTCGGCGAGCGCCTGCAGCTCGCTGTCGAGGCGCTCGCGCCGCTGCTCCAGCGCCTGCCGGCCGCGCTCCAGATGCGCGAGATTGGCCTGCTCCAGCTGCAGGCGGCTCTCGGCCTGCATGAGCTGGCTGCGCGCCTCGCTCAGGCGCTCCTGCGCGCCGCGAAAGTCCTGCTCGGCCTGCGGCAGGGCCTGGTTTTCAAGATCAAGCTTGCTGCGAGATTCCTGCACTCGGCTCTTGGCGGCCCCGGCCCGCGCGGCCCACATGTGCAGGGCCTGCGTGAGCTGCGCGCGCTGCTCGCGCCACTGCGCGAGCTGGGCCTGGCGCTCCGTGTGCTGGCTCTCCAGGCGCTGGCGCGTTTCCTCCACGTGCCGCAGCTCCGACTCGTGGCGCGCGACCTCCGCGTTGGCCGCGTAGAGCGCGGCCTGCGCGGCGTTCATGCCGTCGCCGGCGCGGTAGTGCGCGGCGCGCGCGGTCTCGACGCGCGACTCGATGCTGCGCAGCTCGGCGTTCTCCGCCTCGAGCTCGTTCGTGGTGCGGCCGATGTCCTGCGCGTGGCGCTCGCGCTCGGCCGACGCGTCGCGCCGGCGCACGTACCACAGCAGGTGCTGCTTGAGGTGCAGCTCGCCCTGCAGCTCGTTGTAGCGCGTGGCGACCTTCGCCTGCGCCTCGAGCTTCTCGAGCTGGGCGCCCAGCTCGGTGCGGATGTCGGTGATGCGCGAGAGGTTCTCGCGCGTGTCGGCCAGGCGGCTCTCGGTCTCCCGGCGCCGCTCCTTGTACTTGGAGATCCCCGCGGCCTCCTCCAGGAACACGCGCAGCTCCTCGGGCTTCGCCTCGATGACGCGCGAGATCATGCCCTGCTCGATGATGGCGTAGGCGCGCGGGCCCAGGCCGGTGCCGAGGAACATGTCGGTGATGTCGCGCCGGCGCACGTGCGTGCCGTTGATGTAGTAGCTCGACTCGCCGTCGCGCTGCAGGACGCGGCGCACCGAGATCTCGGCGTACTGCGACCACTGGCCGGCCGCCCGGCCCTGCGAGTTGTCGAACATCAGCTCGACCGAGGCGCGCGCCAGCGGCGCGCGGTTCACCGAGCCGTTGAAGATCACGTCCTGCATCGAGTCGCCGCGCAGCGCCGCGGCGCGGCTCTCGCCGAGCACCCAGCGCACCGCGTCGATGACGTTGGATTTGCCGCAGCCGTTGGGCCCCACCACGCCGACCAGCTGGCCGGGCACGTGAATCGAGGTGGGATCGACGAAAGACTTGAATCCGGAGAGCTTTATTTGCGTGAGTCGCACGCGAAAAATGATACCATCTGCGCCGCTCGCTTCTCCGCGATTTTCAGTGCCTTCCCGTCCAAGCAAGCGCATAGAAACGTTTGCCAATCCCGCGCCCGAGCGCGACTACCGGATCCACATGGAGATCCCGGAGTTCACCTGCGTCTGCCCGATGACCGGGCAGCCGGACTTCGCCACGCTCACGCTCGACTACGTCGCCGACCGCCTCTGCGTGGAGCTGAAGTCGCTCAAGCTGTACATCTGGTCTTTCCGCGACGAAGGCGCGTTCCACGAAGCGGTGACCAACCGCATCCTCGACGACCTGGTGCGCGCCACCAAGCCGCGCTACATGCGCCTCGAAGCGAAGTTCAACGTGCGCGGCGGCATTTACACGACGGTGATCGCTGAGCACCGCAAGCGCGGCTGGGTTCAAAAGAATTGAACCCCCTTCTCGAGAAGCTGCAGCCTTATCCGTTCGAGAAGCTCAGGGCGCTCCTCGCCGGAGTCACGCCCAACGCCGCTTTCCCGCCGATCAATCTCTCCATCGGCGAGCCGAAGCATCCGACGCCGGCCCTCGTCAAGGACGCATTGACCCAGGCCTTGGACGGGCTCGCCGCGTACCCGGCGACCGCCGGGCTGCCGGCGCTGCGCCAGGCGATCGCCGCCTGGCTCGCGCGCCGCTACGGCATTCCGGCCCCGGACCCCGAGACGCAGGTGCTGCCGGTCAACGGCACGCGCGAAGCGCTGTTCGCCTTCGCCCAGACGGTGCTCGCGCCCGGCGCGCGGGTGGTCTGCCCAAACCCGTTCTATCAGATCTACGAGGGCGCCGCGATTCTCGCCGGCGCCACGCCCGTCTACGGCGAACCCGAAAGCTGGGAGGGAGTACAGCTGGTCTACGCCTGCTCGCCCGCCAACCCGAGCGGCGAGGTGCTGGACCTGGCGGCCTGGCAACGCCTGTTCGAGCTCTCGGACCGGCACGGCTTCGTCATCGCCTCGGACGAGTGCTACTCGGAAATATGGTTTTCTGCGCCGCCTCTGGGGGCGCTGGAGGCGGCGCACAAGCTGGGAAGAAGCGACTTCAGGAGGCTGGTGGTGTTCTCCAGCCTGTCGAAGCGCTCCAACTGCCCGGGCCTGCGCTCGGGGTTCGCGGCCGGCGACGCGGCGCTGATGAAGAAGTTCCTCCTCTACCGCACCTACCACGGCTCGGCGATGAGCCTCGCCGTGCAGCACGCGTCGATCGCGGCGTGGGGCGACGAGCGCCACGTGGAGGACAACCGCCGCCTGTACGCCGGGAAGTTCCACGCCGTGCTCCCTCGCCTCAAGGCTCCCTTGAAAGCTGCTTTTCCCCAAGGCGGCTTTTATCTGTGGATGCGCACGCCCATCCCGGACCCCGAATTCGTGCGCCGGCTGCACGCGGAATACAATGTGCTCGCGCTGCCCGGCAGCTACCTGGCGCGCGACGCGGGCGCCGGCAATCCCGGCCGCGACCACGTGCGCGTAGCGCTGGTCGCGCCGCTCGACGACTGTGTGGAGGCCATCGACCGCATGACCCGTTTCGCCGCCAGCCTATGAAGGAGCTCATCGAACAGGCGTGGGAGGAGCGCGCCGCGCTCAGCCCGTCCAACGCGCCGCACGCGCTGCGCCAGGCGGTGGACGAGGCCATCGCCGGCCTGGACGCCGGGCGCCTGCGCGTAGCGGAGAAAACCGGCGGCGAATGGGTGACCCACCAGTGGCTGAAGAAGGCGGTGCTGCTGTCGTTCCGCCTGGAGGACAACCGGCGCATGGACGGCCGGTACTACGACAAGGTGCCGTCGAAGTTCGAGTCGTTCGACTTCGAGCAGGGCGGGTTCCGCGTGGTGCCGCCCGCGGCGGCGCGGCGCGGCGCCTATATCGCGAAGAACGTGGTCCTCATGCCCTCGTTCGTGAACATCGGCGCCTACGTCGACGAGGGCACCATGGTCGATACCTGGGCCACGGTGGGCTCGTGCGCGCAGATCGGCAGGAACGTGCACCTGTCGGGCGGCGTGGGCATCGGCGGGGTGCTCGAGCCGCTGCAGGCCAACCCGGTGATCATCGAGGACAACTGCTTCATCGGCGCGCGCTCGGAGGTGGTGGAGGGCGTGATCGTCGAGGAGAACAGCGTCATTTCCATGGGCGTGTTCCTCGGCCAGAGCACGCGCATCCTCGACCGCGCCACCGGGCAGATCTCGTACGGCCGCGTGCCCGCCGGCTCGGTCGTGGTTTCGGGCAATTTGCCCTCACCCGACGGACGCTATAGCCTGTACTGTGCGGTGATCGTCAAGAAGGTCGACGCCAGGACGCGGGCCAAAACCAGCCTGAACGAACTGCTGCGGGGGGACTAGGGCATGTCTGCGATGAAACGGCTGTTCCAGGTGATGTCCGACAAGAAGGCCTCGGACATCTTCATCTCGGTAGGCGCGCCGATCAACATCAAGATCAACGGCGTCGCGGTGCCGGTGAACCAGGCGATCATGACCGCCGACACGGTGAAGCAGCTGCTCTACGAGATCCTCACCGAGCGCCAGATCAAGGAGTACGAGGACGAGATGGAGCTGAACAGCGCGGTGTCGCTGCCGGGCGTGGGCAGCTTCCGCATCAGCGCCTTCCGCCAGAAGGGCGCCCCCGCGGTGGTGGTGCGCTACATCCCGAACGTGATCCCGCCGCTCGACACGCTCGGCCTGCCCGAGGTGCTGAAGGAAGTGATCATGCAGAAGCGCGGCCTGATCCTGATGGTCGGCGCCACCGGCTCGGGCAAGTCGACCTCGCTCGCCGCGATGATCGACTTTCGCAACGAGCGCAAGTCGGGCCACATCCTCACGCTCGAGGACCCGATCGAGTTCATCTTCCAGAACAAGAAGTCGATCATCAACCAGCGCGAGGTCGGCACCGACACCAAGGCCTTCGACATCGCCCTGCGCAACGCGCTGCGCCAGGCCCCGGACTGCATCCTGATCGGCGAGATCCGCGACAAGGCGACGATGGCGATGGCCCTCGCCTACGCCCAGTCGGGCCACCTGTGCCTCGCCACGCTGCACGCCAACAACAGCTACCACGCGATGAACCGCATCATCAACTTCTATCCGCTGGAGACCCGCCCCAGCCTGCTGCTCGACCTGGCGGCGGCACTGCAGGCGGTGATCTCGCAGCGCCTGGTGCGCACCAAGACCGGCGCGCGGGTCGCGGCGACCGAGGTGCTGCTCAATACCCGCAACATCTCCGAGCTGATCGAGAAGGGCGAGATCAGCGAGATCAAGGAGGCGCTGGAGAAGAGCCTGGCGCCGGGCTCGCAGACCTTCGAGCAGGCGCTGTTCAAGCTGTTCATGGACGGCAGGATCACGCAGGACGAGGCGATGGCGAACGCCGATTCGGCGAGCAACATGCTGTGGCTCATCAACCAGGCCACCGCCGGCGAGCTCAGCCTGTCCGGCGGCGCCGGCGCCGCGGCCCCGGCCCAGCCGGCCGAGGAAGAGAAGAAGGGCATGCTGTCGGGCGGCAACGGCGCCTCGTTCAACGACTTCAAGATCGACGCGAATGCCTGAAGCAGGGGCGTTGCAGCTCGCCAAGGAGCTCATCGCCCGAAAGTCGGTCACCCCTGAAGACGGCGGCTGCCAGGCATTGATCGCGCAACGGCTGTCCGCGGCCGGATTCTCCTGCGAGGCGGTCGTCTGCGGCGAGGTCACCAACCTCTGGGCGCGGCGCGGCAGCGCGCGCCCGCTGGTCTGCTTCGCCGGCCACACCGACGTCGTGCCGCCCGGGCCGCTGGCCGAGTGGCATTCCGACCCGTTCGTGCCGAGCGTGCGCGACGGCAGGCTTTACGGACGGGGCGCGGCCGACATGAAATCCTCCGTCGCCGCGTTCGTCACCGCCACGGAAATGTTCCTGCAGGAAAGGCCGAGCCATTCCGGGTCGATCGCCTTTCTCCTGACCTCGGACGAAGAAGGGCCGTCGGTGGACGGCACGGTGCGCATCGTCGAGCGCATGAAGGCACGCGGCGAGAGCATGGACTACTGCATCGTGGGCGAGCCCACTTCGGTCGGCCAGCTGGGCGACATGATCAAGAACGGCCGGCGCGGCTCGCTTTCCGGCCGCCTCACGGTGCGTGGCGTGCAGGCCCACATCGCCTATCCGCAGCTCGGGCGCAACCCGATCCACCTCCTCGCCCCGGCCCTCGCCGAGCTCGCCGCCACCGAATGGGACCGCGGCAACGCCGACTTCTCTCCGACCAGCTTCCAGGTCTCCAACATCCACGGCGGCACCGGCGCGACCAACGTCATCCCGAATTCGGTGGTCGTCGACTTCAACTTGCGCTTCTCCACCGAAAGCACCGCCGACGGGCTCAAGTCCCGGCTGGAGGGCGTGCTGAGGAAGCACGGGCTGGACTTCAACGTCGAGTGGACGCTCGGCGGCAGGCCGTTCCGCTCGCAACGCGGCCGCCTCATCGAGGTCGTTTCGCGGGTCATCGAGAAGCATACGGGACGCAGGCCGGAGCTCTCCACCACCGGCGGTACCTCGGATGCGCGCTTCATCGCCGACATCTGCCCGGAAGTGGTGGAGTTCGGCCCGGTGAATGCCAGCATCCACAAGCTGAACGAGCACATCGAGCTGGGCGCGCTCGAGAAGCTGTCCGCCATCTACCTCGATACGCTGCGCGCGCTGCTGCCTTGAAGCTCGCCGCGCTGATCGCGCAGACCGAGCGGCGGCTGCGCGCCGCGCGCCTGCACTACGGGCACGGTACCGACAATCCCCGCGACGAGGCGGCTTATCTCGTATTGAGGGGGCTGGGCCTGCCGTTCGACGCCCCGCTCGACCAGGAGGCCGACCCGCGCAGCATCGAGAAGCTCGTCAAGGACCGGATCGACAAGCGCATTCCAGTCGCCTACCTGCTGAAGGAAGCGTGGCTCGACGGCGTGCCGTTCTACGTCGACCGGCGCGTCATCATCCCGCGCTCGCACATCGCGGGGTTGCTCGGAAAGAAATTGCACCCTGGCAGGGTGCGCCGCGTCCTTGACCTGTGCACGGGCTCGGGCTGTCTCGCGATCCTGGCGGCGCACGCCTTTCCGCGTGCGCAGGTGCAGGCCTCCGACGTTTCGGCCGCGGCGCTGGCGGTGGCGCGCATCAACGTGAAGCGTCACCGGCTGCAGAAGCGCGTGCGCCTCGTGCGCTCGGACCTTTTCGACCGGCTGCGCGGCGAGCGCTACGACGTCATCGTCTCGAATCCCCCGTACGTGGCCGCCGCGGCGATGCGGCGGCTGCCGCCCGAATACCGCTACGAGCCCGGCTTGGCACTCGCGGCGGGACGCGACGGGCTCGACCTGGTCGCGCGCATCCTCGAGCAGGCGCCCGCGCACCTCGCCCCCGGGGGCCTGCTCGCCTGCGAGGTCGGCGACGGCAGAAGGGCCGTGGAGCGGCGCTTCAGGCAGGCGCCGCTGGCATGGCCGCAGGACGAGGTATTCGTCCTACATGGGTGAGTCGCACGTGGCGAACAGCGCCTGGACGCGCGCCAGCGCCTCGCGCAGCCTCGCCACGCCTTTCTCGATCCCCGGACGGCCGTCCAGCGCCCCGGACAGGTTGGCGCGCGCGCGGCTGCTGATGAGCTTGAGCAGGCTGGCCTCGTGCGACAGCTTGAACTGCACGAGCGACCGCTCGCCCTCGTGGCGCATGGCGTCGCGGATCTCGGCGAGCAGCGCCACCCGGCCGATGCGCTCGTGCAGGATGATCAGCTCCTGAACGAGGTGCTCCACGCTGTTGGCCTCCGGCCGGCTGGCGAGCGACTCGCCGTAGGCGGCGAGGCCGGACACGCCCTGCTGCAGCTCGCCCGTGAGCCGCTCCATGAGGGCGCGCTCGACGCGGGCGCCGCACTCCCCCGCCGCGGCTGCGTGGCTGGTACAGAGAAATACGATGACGGCGAAGGCGCGGGCCATGCGCCACGCGATGCAAGCGCCGTACCGCTGTAAAGATGGGGTGACCGATGGGATTCGAACCCACAACAACCGGAATCACAATCCGGGACTCTACCTTTGAGCTACGGTCACCGTAGCTGCTGCACACCGCTCTGGCCTGCCCGGCGCGACTCGAACGCGCAACCCCCAGCTTAGAAGGCTGGTGCTCTATCCGGTTGAGCTACGGGCAGCTTAGCCGGGCAAATCCTGACAACCTCCGCACCATCGCGCGGGCGCTCTGTCCTGGTCGGGGTGGCGAGATTTGAACTCGCGACATCTTGCTCCCAAAGCAAGCGCGCTACCAGGCTGCGCTACACCCCGGAAAAGGCGGCAAATGATACTCCCGGCGCACCGCGGGAGCAATTTTTATGCTTGCTGCAAGGGGGTCTTTTCTGCTACAAAGCATGCCTTTCATTTTTGCCGGGGTCGGCTGATCAATGGCCGTAGAACTCACCAGAAAAGGCTTCACGCCCTATGCCGCGAAAAAGGGCGAGGAGTACATGAACGCCAAGCAGCGTTCGCATTTCCGCAAGATCCTCGAGACGCTCAAGTCCGAGCTGTCGGAGGAGATCGATCGCACCGTGCACACCATGCAGGACGAGGCCACGGTGTTCGCCGACCCGAACGACCGCGCCAGCCAGGAATCCGACATGGCGCTCGAGCTGCGCAACCGCGACCGCGAGCGCAAGCTCATCAAGAAGATCGACGAGACCATCGCGCGCATCGACGCCAACGAGTACGGGTACTGCGACAGCTGCGGCGTCGAGATCGGCCTGAAGCGCCTGGAGGCGCGGCCGACCGCGACGCTGTGCATCGACTGCAAGACGCTCGACGAGCTGCGCGAACGCCAGGTCGCGAAATAACGAATTCGGGGTCAGGGTCGTAATTCAAGGAAAGCGCAAAGCGCTTCGGCGAATTACGACCCTGACCCCGAATTCACCTCAGGCGTTCTGCTTCGCCGCCTGCTCCTGCGAGTTGACTGCCTTCATGGACAGGCGCACGCGGCCCTTGTCGTCGGCCTCGAGCACCTTGACCTTCACGATCTGGCCTTCCTTCAGGTGATCTGACACGGCGTTGACGCGCTCCTGGCTGATCTGGGAGATGTGCAGCAGGCCGTCGCGCCCGGGCATCAGCTGCACGATGGCGCCGAAGTCGAGCAGGCGCAGCACCGGGCCCTCGTAGACCTTGCCGACCTCGACGTCGGCGGTGAGGTCCTGGATGCGCTTTCTCGCCGCCTCGCCGCCCTCGGCCGAGACGCAGGCGATGGAGATGGTGCCGTCGTCCTCGATCTCGATCGTGGTGCCGGTCTCCTCCTGGATGCCGCGGATCACCACGCCGCCCTTGCCGATGACGTCGCGGATCTTGTCGGGGTTGATCTTGATCTTGATGATGCGCGGGGCGAAGGTGGACAGCTCGCTGCGCGAGCCCTCGATCGCCCGCTTCATGATCTCGAGGATGCCCAGGCGCGCCTCGCGCGCCTGATCCAGCGCCACCTTCATGATGCCCTTGTTGATCGACTCGATCTTGAGGTCCATCTGCAGCGCGGTGACGCCGGTCTCGGTGCCGGCCACCTTGAAGTCCATGTCGCCCAGGTGGTCCTCGTCGCCCAGGATGTCGGACAGCACCGCGAAGCGGTTGCCTTCCTTGATCAGGCCCATGGCGATGCCGGCGACGTGCGCCTTGATCGGCACACCGGCGTCCATCAGCGCGAGGCTGCCGCCGCATACCGAGGCCATGGACGAGGAGCCGTTCGACTCGGTGATCTCGGACACCACGCGGATCGAGTAGCCGAACTCCTCCGGCGTGGGCAGCAGGCCGACCAGCGCGCGCTTGGCGAGGCGGCCGTGGCCGATCTCGCGCCGCTTGGTGAAGCCGAAGCGGCCGGTCTCGCCGGTGGCGTAAGGCGGCATGTTGTAGTGGACCATGAAGCGCTCCCGGTACTCGCCCGACAGCGCGTCGATGATCTGCTCGTCGCGGCCGGTGCCCAGGGTGACGGTGACGAGCGCCTGGGTTTCCCCCCGGGTAAACAGGGCCGAGCCGTGGGTGCGCGGCAGGACGCCGACGCGCACGTTGATCGGCCGCACGGTGCGCGTGTCGCGGCCGTCGATGCGCGGCTCGCCGTCCAGGATCTGGCTGCGCACGATCTTCGACTCGAGGTTGAAGAAGATGTCCTTCAGCTCGTTAAGGTCGACTTCGCCGAGCTGCTCCGCGGCGGCCCTGCGGATCTCGGACAGGCGCGCGTTGCGGGTCTGCTTCTGCTTGATGCGGAACGCCTCGCGCATGTCGTTCTCGGCGAGCTCGGCAACCCGAGCGATGAGGCCCTCCTTCTTCTCCGGCGGCTGCCATTCCCAGGCCGGCTTGCCCGCCGCTTCGGCGAGCTCGTTGATCGCCTGGATGGCGGCCTGCATCTGCTCGTGGCCGTACACCACGCCGCCGAGCATCACGTCCTCGGGCAGCTCCAGCGCCTCGGACTCGACCATCATCACGCCCTGCTCGGTGCCCGCCACCACCAGGTTGAGCTTCGATTCCTTCAGCTGGCTCATGGTCGGGTTGAGGACGTACTCGCCGTCCACGTAGCCGACGCGGCAGGCGCCGATCGGGCCGTTGAACGGGATGCCGGAGAGCGTGAGCGCCGCGGAGACCGCGATCATCGCGGGAATGTCGGAATCGACCTCGGGGTTGAGCGACAGCACCTGGGCGACGACCTGCACCTCGTTGTAGAAGCCGTCCGGGAACAGCGGCCGGATGGGCCGGTCGATGAGGCGGGAGGTCAGCGTCTCCTTCTCGGAGGGACGGCCCTCGCGCTTGAAGAAGCCGCCGGGAATCTTGCCCGCGGCGTAGGTCTTCTCGGCATAATCGACGGTGAGCGGGAAGAACTCCTGCCCGGGCTTGGCTTCCTTCGCCGCGGTGACGGCGGCGAGCACCACGGTGTCGTCCATGGTGCAGACTACGGCGCCGTGCGCCTGCCGCGCGATCTCGCCGGTTTCGAGGGTGACCTGGTGGCTGCCGTAGGTAAACGTCTTCTTCGTCGGGTTCAAGGGGGATCCTTTAAAAGCAAAAAGCGCTCATCGATCACGACGAGCGCTCGGTGTTACGGCATCGGAAAGATTACTTGCGTAGGCCCAGCCGCTCGATCAGGCCGCGGTACTTGTCCGCGTCCTTGCGCTTGAGGTAGTCGAGCAGCTTGCGGCGCTGGCTCACGAGCTTGAGCAGCCCGCGCCGCGAGTGGAAGTCCTTGCTGTGGGTCTTGAAGTGCTCGGTGAGGCCGTTGATGCGCTCGGTGAGGAGCGCCACCTGCACTTCCGGCGACCCGGTGTCCTTGCCCGAGCGCTGGTAGTCCTTGACGACTTGCGCCTTCTGCGCGACCTGCAATGCCATTTCTGACTCTCTCCACTTTGTGAGCCCGCGATTCTACCCGATGGCCTCACCCGGTCACAAGGTTTTTCGATGATTATCAGCCGCTTGCGCGAGCAGGCGCAGCGGCCGCAGGGCGCCGGCCTCGGCCTGCCCGAGGCCGAGCACCCCGCCCGCGCCGTACACCGCATGCAGCCCCGCGCCCGGAAATGCCTTAAGAGTCTGCCCGTTGCGGAAGCGCGCCTCCTGGTCGGCGTCGAGCTCGGCGCGCGGCAGCCCGCGCAGCAGCTCGTCCAGTCCGAGCAAGCGCTGTGCGCGCTGCGCCGCCGGCATGTTCGCCAGCGCCTGCAGGGTCACGGCGTCATCGACCCGGAAGCGCCCGGAGGCCGTGCGGCGCAGCGCCGCGAGGTGGGCGCAGGTCCCGAGCGCCTCGCCGATGTCCTCGGCGAGCGTGCGGACATAGGTGCCCTTGCCGCAGCGGACCCGAAGCCGCAGGGCGGGCGCATGGAACCCCAGGTTCTCGATCTCGCCGATGCGGACCTTGCGCGCGGCGCGCTCGACGCTTACGCCCTTTCGCGCCAGCGCGTACAGCGGGACGCCGTCGCGCTTGAGCGCCGAATGCATCGGCGGCACCTGCTCGATCTCGCCCACGAACCCCGCCAGCACCGCGCCGATGCGGCTTTCCACCCCCACGAACCCTTTTCTTTCCAGCACCTCGCCCTCGGCGTCGCCGGTGCGCGTCTTCTCGCCCAGCTTGAGCTCCGCCAGGTACTCCTTGTCGTCGTCCAGCAGCGGCCCGGCGAGCTTGGTGGCCTCGCCAAACAGCACCACCAGCAGCCCCGAGGCGAGCGGGTCTAGCGTGCCGGCGTGGCCCGCCTTCTTTGCCTGCAGGAGTTTCTTCGCCTCCTGCAGCGCGCGGTTGGAGCTGATGCCGACCGGCTTGTCGAGCAGCAGCGCTCCGTCGGTCATTTTTTTTCTTTGGTCGAGTCGATCAGGCGCGACAGGCGGTCGCCGCGCTCCACGGATTCGTCGTATTCGAAGCGCAGCTCGGGCGTGGTGTAGAGCTTGATGCGCTTAGCCAGCTGCGAGCGCAGGAAACCCGCCGCGCGCTTCAGGCCCTGTCTCGCCTCGTCGAGATCCTCTTTCCTGAGGGTGGTGAAGAAAACCTTCGCGTGCGACAGGTCCGGGGACACGTCGACCCCGGTGAGGGTGATCATGCCGACGCGCGGGTCGCGCAGCTCGCGCTGCACCAGCGCCGAGAGCTCGCGCTGGATCAGGTCGCCCAGCTTCTGCGGACGACCCGAGCTCTTCTTCAAAGCGACCTCGCGACCTCCACCACCTCGAACACCTCGAACTGGTCGCCTTCCTTGAGGTCCGTGAAGTTCTTGAGCGACATGC
>DASUUN010000171.1:0-4901 GCA_036374055.1 Burkholderiales bacterium | reverse complement strand
TTCCGGTACTGCTGCTCGCGCTGCGCCAGCGTGTCGTTGTTGAGGCTGCGCAGCTCCTTCACCAGCAGGCGCCCGCTCACCGGGAAGTAGTAGACCTTGCGCGGATACTGGTTGAGCAGGTCGTGGCCCGCCACGCGGATTCCCTCGGTCTTGAGGAAGCGCATCACGAAGCTGGCGTTGCGCTCGCCGACGGTGCCGGCGCCGAAGCCCCTGAGGACGTTGCCGCCGCCCACCACCTTGGCTTCCAGGCGCTCGCGCCGCCCGCCGCGGCGCAGGATGTCGTTGATCAGCAGCTCCATGGCGTAGACGCCGTAGCGCGTGGGCTGGCTCACGATCGACTCGTCCTGCGTGGTGTCGGGCAGCATGAAGTGGTTCATGCCGCCCAGGCGCGCCACCGGATCGCGCAGGCAGGCGGCCACGCAGGATCCGAGCACGGTGACCAGCACCATGTCGAGCGAGGTGACGTAGCACTCGCCGGGCAGGAGCTTCGCCGCGTCGCGCTCGAAATTTCGGTCATAGTAGAGCGCGGGCGTGCCGGAGGCGGCGACCGGCTCCTCGAGGATCATGCGGCTGCCGCGGACTCGAGCAGGCCCATTTCCCTGCTCGACATGAGGCCGTTGATGTCGACGATGATCAGCATGCGCTTGTCGAGGATGGCGACGCCCTCGAGGAACTCGGCGGCGAGCACGCCGGCGATCTGCGGCGCCGGGCGCACGTCGGAGGTCTTGAGGCTCACCACGTCGGACACCCCGTCCACCACCATGCCGATGGTGCGCGGGCCGATGTTGATCACGATGACGATGGTGCTCGCGCCGTACTCGGCGTTGCCGACGTTGAAGCGCACCCGCAGGTCCACCACCGGCACCACCGCGCCGCGCAGGTTCATGACGCCCTTGATGAAGGCCGGCATGTTGGCGATGCGTGTGACGCGCTCGTAGGCGCGGATCTCCTGCACCTGCAGAATATTGACCGCGTATTCCTCGCCGCCGAGCGAGAAGGTCAGGTACTCGCGGCCGGCTTCTTCCCGGGTCGCTGCGTTCGCCATGTCAGATCTCCTTCCAGTCGCCGTCGGCCGCCGCCAGCGCCAGCGCGGGGGCCGGCATCGGCGGCTTTTTCCTGATCTCTTTGGGCTTATGCGCCACAGCCTTCTTCTGCGGCTGCGGCCGCGGGGCCTGGGCGGCGCCCGGCAGCTTGAAGCGCGCCACCGAGGAAACGAGCGACTCGGCCTGGCCCGCCATGTTCTCCGCGGCAGCGGCCGACTCCTCCACCAGCGCGGCGTTCTGCTGCACCACCTGGTCCATCTGGGACACCGCGGCGCTCACCTGCTCGATGCCCGAGAGCTGCTCGGCCGAGGCGGCGGCGATCTCGCCCATGATGTCCGTGACGCGCTTCACCGCGCCCATGATCTCGTCCATGGTCTTGCCCGCGCCCTCGACCTGCTTGGTGCCCGCTTCCACGCGACCCACCGAGTCCTGGATCAGCGCGGTGATCTCCTTCGCGGCTTCGGCCGAGCGCTGCGCGAGGCTCCTCACTTCCGAGGCCACCACGGCGAAGCCGCGGCCCTGCTCGCCGGCGCGCGCCGCCTCGACCGCGGCGTTCAGCGCGAGGATGTTGGTCTGGAAGGCGATGCCGTCGATCACGCCGATGATGTCGGAGATCTTGCGCGACGAGTCGGTGATGCCGGCCATGGTGTCGGCCACGCCGCGCACTGCCTCGCCGCCGCGCACCGCCACTTCGGAGGCGCCCATGGCGAGCTGGTTGGCCTGCTTGGCGCTCTCGGCGTTCTGGCGCACCGTGGCCGCCAGCTCCTGCATCGAGCTCGCGGTGCGCTCGAGGTTGGCCGCCTGCTGCTCGGTGCGCGAGGAGAGGTCCTGGTTGCCGCGGGCGATCTCGTTGGAGCTCGAGCCCACCGCCTGCGCGGACTGGCGGATCGAGCCGATGGCCTCGGCGAGCGACGCGCGCATCGTGGCGAGCGCGGCGAGCAGGCGGCCGGTATCGTCGTCGGACGAGGCGCGGATCTCCACGGCGAGGTCGCCGGTGGCCACGCGCTGCGCCACGTCGGCGGCATGGCGCAGCCGCCGGGTGATGGAATACGTAACGGCGTAGGCGAGGACGGCGCCGACCACCAGCGCCCCTATGAGCAGCGCGATGAGCAGGTCACGCGCTGGCTTGAGCGCCTCGACCGGCGTCATGGCGTCGACCGCGATACCGCCGATCGTCAGGCACATCGCCAGGGCGCCGCCGAAGCCCAGCGCCAGCCGTCCCTTCACTCCCAGTTTCCAGAACATGTGTTGCTCTCCTTTAAGCGGCGCGCGCGAGCGGCTCGTTGCCGAGCGCGACGCGCATGAGCTCCGGGATGTCGAGGATCAGCGAGACCGCCCCGTTGCCGAGGATGGTGGCTCCCGCGACGCCCGACACCTTGCCGAAATTGCCTTCCAGGTTCTTCACCACGATCTGCTGCTGCCCGAGCAGCGCGTCGGCGGCCAGCGCCGCGCGCCGCCCGCCGTTCTCGACCACCACCAGCACCTCATCGCCGGCCTTGCAGCCGTGCTCGATGCCGAGCGCCTTGGCGAGCGACAGCACCGGCACGATCTCGCCGCGCAGGTTCAGGACCTGCGCGTCGCCGGCGATGCTCTTCAGGTCGCCGGCCGCGGGACGCAGCGACTCGACGATGGCGCTGAGCGGAGCGATGTAGACCTCGCCGCCGACGGCGAGCTCCATGCCGTCCATGATCGCCAGCGTGAGCGGCAGGCGCACCACGGTGCGCGTGCCCTTGCCCGGCTCGCTGGAGATGTCCACCTGGCCGCCCAGCTCGCGCACGTTGCGCCGCACCACGTCCATGCCCACGCCGCGCCCCGAGACGTCCGACACGGCGGTCGCGGTGGAGAAGCCCGGCGCGAAAATGAGCTCCCATACGGCGAGGTCGCTCATCGACTCGTCGGCGCGCAGGCCCTGCTCGGCCGCGCGCTTGAGGATTTTCTCGCGCGACAGCCCGGCGCCGTCGTCGGCCACCTCGATCACCACGCTGCCGCTCTCGTGCGAGGCGCGCAGCCAGATGGTGCCGCGCGCCGGCTTGCCCGCCGCCTCGCGCGCCTGCGGCGGCTCGATGCCGTGGTCCAGGCTGTTGCGGATGAGGTGGGTCAGCGGATCGATCAGCTTCTCCACCAGGCCGCGGTCCAGCTCGGTGCTCTCGCCCTCGACGCGCAGCTCGGCGCGCTTTCCCAGCTGCGCCGAGAGGTCGTGCACCAGCCGCGGAAAGCGGGCGAACACCCCCGCGATCGGGATCATGCGGATCGACAGCGCCGCCTCCTGCAGCTCGCGGATGTTGCGCTCGACGGTGGCGAGCGCCATGCCCAGATGGTCGGAGCTGCCGGCCACGCCCACCCCGCTGCGGATCATCGAGTAGCCGATCATCAGCTCGCCGGTGAGGTTGATGAGCCGGTCGATCTTCTCCGCGTTCACGCGGATCGAGACGTTCTCCACGGGCGCCGGCGCCTCGACCGCGGCGGGCTTCGCGGCAGGGCGCGCCCTGGGGAGGTTCTCCTCGAAGAAGCCGAAGGTCTCGGCTTCCGCGGCGCGAATGCGGATGCACTCTTCCGGCAGCACGAACGCCAGGCTCTCCTTGATCCGGCCGGCGTCGCTGCCCTCCGGCAGCGCGAGCTCGGCCTTCCCGTGCCCGACCAGCGCCGCCTGCAGCTCTTCCAGCTGCGCCGGCGCCAGCTTCACCAGCCGCGAGACGTCGGCGATCAGCTTCTTCGCTCTTTTCGCGTCGCGCCGGGTCTTGGCGGGCCACGCGATCTCGAGCCGCTCGCGTGGCCCGGGGGCCTCCGGCGCGGCCAGGCCGCGCAGCTCGGCGTTGACGGTGCCGGCGCGCGCCGAGTCAGCGGGCTTGTCGGCGCGCGCCTGCGCCACCGCGTGGCGCACGAAATCGCAGCCGCGCAGCAGGGCATCGATGATGGCGCCGGTAATCGGCAGCCTGCCTTTGCGCGCCGCGTCGAGCACCGTTTCCATCTCGTGGGTCACGGCGGCGATCTCGGCCAGCGCGAACATGTTGGCGCCGCCCTTGATGGAGTGCGCGGCGCGGAAAATGGCGTTGACGCCCTCGGCGTCCGGGTTCGCCGGGTCCAGTTCCAGCAGCAGGCGCTCCATCTCGGCGAGGTGCTCGCCGGCCTCCTCGAAGAAGGCGCCGCGGAACTGCTTCAGGTCGACCGCCATGTTCTTCCCCCGGTTCCAGGCCTCAGTTGACGAACTTGCGCACGACTTCGAGCAGCCGGTTCGGGTCGAACGGCTTGACCATCCAGCCGGTCGCCCCCGCCGCGCGGCCCTTGTTCTTCATCTCCTCGGACGACTCGGTGGTCAGCATGATGATCGGGGTGTCGGCATACGCCGGCAGCGAGCGCAGGGCGCACACCAGCTCGAGGCCGTCGCCGCCCGGCATGTTCTGGTCGGTCAGCACCATGTCGAACGCGCGGCCCGCGGCGTGGGTCAGCGCCTCGTCGCTGCTGGAGGCCTGCACCACCTGGTAGCCGGCGCCCTTCAGGATGAATGCCAGCATCTGGCGCATCGACGTCGAATCGTCAACCGTGAGAATGGCTTTGCTCATGTCTTGTTCTCCTACCTAGAAAAGTTCGACCGAACCCGAGGCAGTCGAGCGCTCCGCGACCGCCGCATCGGCGGCCATCTGGATCGACTTGACCGTCCTCGCGAGCACTTCGAGCGCCGGCCCCACCGGCTCGGCGTCGCCCGCCGGCGTGCCCGAGACCAGGGTGCGCGTCTCGGTCAGCGCCACGCCGATCGCCTCGACCTTGCCCTGCACGTGGTCCAGCAGCTGGCTCAGGGAATCCTCGAACTGCAGCTCGATCGTCAGGCTGTCGGTGACCTTGCGCAGGGCATTCAGCGCC
>DASUUN010000170.1:0-7094 GCA_036374055.1 Burkholderiales bacterium | reverse complement strand
GGACACCGCGGTCGAGTTCAAGGACGGCAAGTTCAGCGTCGGACCCGACAAGAGCGTGCCGTTCGCGCAGGTCGCGCTCGCCGCTTACGTGCCGCACAACTATCCGCACGACCAGCTGGAGCCCGGGCTGAACGAGAATGCGTTCTACGATCCTTCCAACTTCACCTTCCCCGCCGGCAGCTACGTGTGCGAGGTCGAGGTCGACCGCGACACCGGCCAGGTGACGATCGAGCGCTTCGCCGCCGTGGACGACTTCGGCAAGATCATCAACCCGATGATCGTCGAAGGCCAGGTGCACGGCGGCCTCGCGCAAGGCATCGGCCAGGCGCTCACCGAGGCCTGCCGCTATGACACGAGCGGGCAGCTCGTCACCGGCTCGCTCATGGACTACTGCCTGCCGCGCGCCGGCGACCTGCCGTGGTTCAAGATCGATACGCGCGAGACGCCTTGCACGCACAATCCGCTCGGCGTCAAAGGCTGCGGCGAAGCCGGCGCGATCGGCGCGCCCGCCGCCGTGATGAACGCGATCACCGACGCGCTCGGCGTGAAGGACCTGCCGATGCCTGCCACTGCGCAATCCGTGTGGCGCTCCCTCCAGAAACAGGCCGCCTAGGAGAACAACGCATGTACGCTTTCGAATACCACCGCCCCTCGAGCAGCAAGGAAGCGCTCGACCTCGCCGCGAAGAAGACCGAGGGCAGATTCCTGGCCGGCGGCCAGAGCCTGGTGCAGGCAATGAAGCTGCGCCTTTCGGCGCCTTCGGATCTGATCGATCTGAGCGGTTTAACCGACCTGAAAGCCTTGAAAGCCGAAGGCAACGCGGTAGTCGTGGGCGCGATGGTGCGCCACGCGGAGGTCGAGGCCTCGAGCGCCGTGCAGAAGGCGATCCCGGCGCTGGCGCAGCTCGCCGGCATGATCGGCGATCGCCAGGTGCGCCACCTGGGCACCATCGGCGGCTCGCTCGCCAACAACGACCCGGCCGCGGACTATCCCGCGGCGGTGCTCGGCCTGGGCGCGACGGTCACGACCAACAAGCGCAAGATCGAGGCCGACAAGTTCTTCAAGGGCCTGTACGAGACCGCGCTCGAGCCGGGGGAGCTCATCACCTCGGTGAGCTTCCCCGTGCCCAAGCGCGCCGCGTACATGAAGTTCAAGAACCCGGCGTCGCGCTTCGCGCTGGTCGGGGTGTTCGTCGCGGATTTCGGCGGCAACGTCAGGGTCGGCATCACCGGCGCCGGGCCGAGCGCCTTCCGCCAGACCGAGATGGAGAAGGCCCTGGCCGCGAAGTTCGCGCCCGAATCGGTGGCGAACATCAAGGTCAAGGCCGACGGGCTCAACAACGACCTGCACGCCTCGCCGGAGTACCGCGCGCACCTCATCACGGTCATGGCCAAGCGCGCGGTCGAGGCCGCGCTGAAGTAGCGCTCAGCGCATCTTGGTGCGCTCGGCCTTGGCGCGCGCCGCGCCGATGGCCGAATGCACGTCCTTGCGCTCTTCCGGCGGCGGCAGCACGGCTTTCAGGCCGAGCGACTCGAGCGACAACTCGCGCAGCCACCCCTTTGAGTGGTAATAGTGCTCGTCCTCCTGCTCCTCGACCTCCTTGTAGGCCTCTTTGAGCGCCTTGCCTTCGGCGCCGGTCATCTTCTTCGCCACCTCGCCGATCAGCTCCCAGTTGCCGTGGTCGACCAGCTCCGCCATGGTGACGCTCTCGCAGGCCACCACCTGCGCGGCTTTCGGGTCGCCGGCGGCCAGCGCCTGCTCCATGGCGGCGACCAGCGCCGCGCCCTTGTCGCGCGTAATCTTGCGCCCCGGCGTCTGCTCCTCCGGGTCCAGCTGCAGCTGCAGGCAGACCTCGTGCAGGAGCTGCGCATGCCGCTCGGTTTCCTGGTGATACTTCTCCCACTCCTCCTTCAGGTCCTCGTTCTGCACGCACTTCAGCGCCGCCGCGTAGACCTTGATTCCGCCCAGCTCGTGCTCGAGGGACTGCAGCAGGAGCTCCTTGACCATCTTGCTCTCCATGTCGCCTCCGGTGGTTTGACGCAGGAAGGCAGCAAACCGCGTGCCCGGGCAGCGCAATTGGCTGGCGGCGAATAGGCAAATTACGGGAAAATTAGCCGCTTATGTCCAAACCGACGCCCAAGTCCATCGACGAAACCCAGACTCTGCTTGCCGCCGGCGACTACGTCGCCGACCGCAGCCTCGCGACTTCGCTCTACCTCTCCCTGGCCATGAAGCGTCCGCTGTTCCTGGAAGGCGAGGCCGGGGTGGGCAAGACCGAGATCGCCAAGGTGGTGGCCGAGGCGCTCGGCCGCGAGCTGATCCGCCTGCAGTGCTACGAGGGCCTGGACATCGCGCAGGCGGCCTACGAGTGGAACTACCCGCGACAGATGATCGAGATCCGCATGGCCGAGGCCGAAGGCGCGGCGTCGCGCGAGGGGCTGGAGCAGGACATCTTCTCCGAGCGCTTCCTCATCCGCCGGCCGCTGCTGCGCGCGCTGCAGCCGCTGGGCGCGGTGCCGGTGCTGCTGATCGACGAGCTCGACCGCACCGACGAGCCGTTCGAGGCGTACCTGCTGGAAGTGCTGTCCGACTGGCAGATCACCATTCCCGAGATCGGCACGGTGCGCGCGGAGGAGCCGCCCGTCGTGGTGATCACCTCCAACCGCACGCGCGAGATCCACGACGCGGTGAAGCGGCGCTGCTTCTACCACTGGGTGGACTACCCGGACGCGAAGCGCGAGCTCGAGATCCTGCGGCGCAAGGCGCCGCGCGCCCAGGAGTCGCTGTCGCGCGAGGTGGTGGCGTTCGTGCAGCGGCTGCGCCAGAGCGATCTGTTCAAGCAGCCCGGCGTGGCGGAAACCATCGACTGGGCGAACTGCCTGGTGGCGCTCGACCGCGTGGCGCTCGACCCGGAGACCGTCAACAATACCCTGGGGGTACTGCTCAAGTACCGCGACGATCTGGAGAAAGTCGCCGGCGAAGAAGCCGCGCGCATGGTGGCCGAAGCCAAGACCGCAGCTGCCGCCTAAGCACCGAAGGTGCGCATCCCGTGACCGAAGGGCGCCTCGCCGAGAACGTGATGCACTTCGCGCGGCTGCTGCGCGCGGCGGGCCTGCGCATCGGCCCCGACCGCGTCATCGACTGCGTGAACGCGCTGCAGATCGCCGGCGCGAACAACCGCGAGGACTGGTACTGGACGATGTCGGCGGTGCTGCTGTCCAAGCAGGAGCAGCGGCCGATCTTCGACCAGGCCTTCCGCATCTTCTGGCGCGACCCGAAGCTCGCCGAGAAGATGATGCAGCTCATGCTGCCGCAGGCGCACGGCCGAGCGCCCAAGCCCGAGGAGCAGCAGAGCCAGCGCCTCACCGACGCGCTGTTCGCGCAGAAAAAGCAGGAGCAGCCGGGCGAGAGGATCGAGCTGGAAGCCCGCCTCACCTTCTCGTCGCGCGAGGTGCTGCAGCGCATGGACTTCGACACCATGTCGGCGGCCGAGCTGGCGGAGGCGAAGAAGCTCATCGCCGAGATGCGCCTGCCGCTGCCGGTGGTGCGCACGCGGCGCTTCCGGGCGCACCGTGCCGGTCGCCGCATCGACCTGAGGAAGACGTTGCGCGAGAGCCTGCGCGAAGGCGGCGACATCATCCCGCTGGTGCGCGCCGCGCCGCGCGAGCTGCATCCGCCGCTGGTCGTGCTGTGCGACATCTCGGGCTCCATGAACCCGTACTCGCGCATGTTCCTGCACTTCCTGCACGCCATCACCAACGACCGCGACCGCGTGACGGTATTCGTGTTCGGCACGCGCCTGACCAACATCACCCGGCAGCTGCGCCACCGGGACGTCGACGTGGCGATGGCCAAGGTGGCCGACGCGATCAAGGACTGGTCGGGCGGCACCCGCATCGGCGGCTCGCTGCGCGAGTTCAACTGGCGCTGGGGGCGGCGGGTGCTGGGCCAGAACGCCTGCGTGCTGCTGGTGTCGGACGGGCTGGACCGCGAGGCGGGCGAGGGCCTGGCCGAGGAGATGGAGCGCCTGGCGAAGTCCTGCCGCTACCTCGTCTGGCTCAATCCGCTGCTGCGCTACGACAAGTTCGAGGCGCGGCCGGCGGGCGTGCGCGCCATGCTGCCGCACGTGGACCTCTTCCTGCCGGTGCATAATCTGAGAAGCCTCATCGACCTCGCGAGGACGTTGAGCGGACCCATGACCCGAATGAACCAGGAGAACCGCGCATGGAGATGACAGGCGAGCAGCTGATCCCGGCTTCGCAGCAGCAGACCTGGGACGCGCTCAACGATCCGGCCATGCTCAAGCAGTGCGTCCCCGGCTGCGAGTCGATCGAGCCCATCGGCGAAAACCAGTACCAGGTGCTGATGGTGGCGCGCGTGGGCCCGGTGAGCGCCAAGTTCAAAGGCAAGCTCACCCTGTCGGACGTGCAGCCGCCCAACTCCTATGCCATCGCCTTCGAAGGCCAGGGCGGCGCGGCGGGCTTCGCCAAGGGCGGGGCGCAGGTGCGCCTGTCGCCCGACGGCGAAGGCACCCGGCTCTCGTATGACGCGAAGGCCAATGTCGGCGGCAAGCTGGCCCAGATCGGCTCGCGCCTGATCGACGCCGCGGCGAAGAAGGTCGCCGACGACTTTTTCCGCAACTTCAACCAGAAGGTCTCGGAGCTCCATGGCGGCGGCCGAAGCTGACGAGCATCATCCTGCCCCCATCCCGCGCGATCCGGAGCTGCCGGACGTGTCGGACACCACCCTGTCGCTGTTCGCCGCCGGCGCGCTGCTCGTGACCGCGATCGCGCTGCTGATGCTGCCTTGACCGAGCTGCTGTTCCGCGACGATCCCTACCTCGCGGCCTGCGAGGCGCGCGTGCTCGCCGTGCGCGACGGCGCGGTGGAGCTCGACCGGACCATCTTCTACCCGCAGGGCGGCGGCCAGCCGGGCGACACGGGCCGCATCGGCGATTGGCGCGTCGTCGACACGCGCATGGGCGATGCAACAGTCCTGCACGTGCTCGAGCCCGGCGCTGCCCCGGAAATCGGCTCCCTGGTCAGGATCGAGATCGACTGGGAAAGGCGCATGCGCCACATGCGCTTCCACACGGCGCTGCATCTGCTGTGCGCGGTGGTGAAGGCCCCGGTCACCGGTGGTCGCATGGCCGAGGACAAGGCGCATCTCGACTTCGACATCGAGATGGAGAAGCTGTCGAAGGAGGCGATCGACGCCGGCGTAAACGCGCTGGTCAAGGCGGGGCTGGAGGCGCGGCCGCGCTGGATCACCGACGCCGAGCTCGACGCGCGTCCCGATCTCGTGAAGACCATGTCGGTGGCGCCGCCGCGCGGCGCAGGCCGCGTGCGCCTGATCGAGATCGCGGGGGTCGACCTGCAGGCGTGCGGCGGCACGCATGTGCGCAACACCGCCGAGATCGGGCCGGTCGCCGTGGCGCGGATCCGCTCCGAAGGCAAGCGCAACAAGCGGGTCACGCTGGCGCTCGCATGAGCGAAGCCGGGAAAACCGAGCGGCGCGGCGTCGGCGTGGTGTATGCCGAGCTGCGCAACTTCACCCGGCTGTCGGAAGTGCTGCAGCCGGCGACGGTGCTCGAGCTGGCCGACGAGTTCTTCGCCCTCGCCGCGCGCCTGATGGAGGCCCAGCAGGGCAGAGTGCTGGCGGTGCACAACGACTCCGTGCTCGCCATCTTCCCCGCGGCGGCCGATGCGCTGGTCGCCTCGCAGGCGGTGCAGCGGGAGTTCGCGCCGGTGGGCGAGCGCTGGCAGAACGAGTACGGCCTGCCGGCGGCGGTCGCGCTGGGCGTGCACTTGGGCGATGCGGTGCTCGGCATGGCGGGCCCGCCGGGAGCGCGCCAGTACGTCGCCTTCGGCGACTGCGTGAGCATCGCCGAGCGCCTGGTGCACCGGGCGCGAAAGGGCGAGATCGTGTTCTCGATCGATTTCATCCAGGCGGTGGGCGCCGATGCCGAAGCGCTCGGCGCCGAGCCGCTGCCGCCGCTCGAGCTGGCGCGCCGGCCGGCGATCCCGATCTACGGCCTGCTGCTCGAGACCCGGCTGGACTTCACCTAGCGCCTTGCAGCCTCGGGCGCTTGCCCTTCTCGGGCACGGTCCAGAAGTAGATGGTGCGGCCCTCGGACTCGAGGGTCTTCTCCGGCTTCCACTTGCCCATGTCGAACTGGTGCGAAACGATGCGCGTGCCCGGCTTGAGCTCGTTCCACAGCTTGGGGCGCAGCTTCACGTTGAGGTCGGGCAGGAGGTACAGCGTCACCACGGTGGCGTCGCGGAAGTTGGCCTGGAACAGGTCCTCCTGCCGGAACTGCACCCGGTCGGTGACGCCGGCCTTCCTCGCGTTCTCGGTCGCCTCGCGGATGCGCTCGGGGTCGATGTCGATGCCGGTCGCCTTGATGCCGTACTTCTTCGCCGCGGTGATGGCGATGCGGCCATCGCCGGAACCCAGGTCATAGAGGATGTCGCCCTTGCCCACGTTGGCGAGACGCAGCATGTCTTCGACCACCTCCTGCGGCGTGGGGACGAAGATCACGTCCGGTCCGCGGGACGGCGCCTTCTTCTGGGCCTGGGCAAGCAGGGAACCGGGCGCGACGAGGACCAGCGCCGCCGCGAGCGCGATCAAGGTTTTCATACGGAAAATTATGCCCTACGGGCGTTACGGCGAAAGACCGGTCGCGAAGCGGTTCGCGGTGACGTGCTCTTCTAGCTTCTGCTCCTCGGCCGGCTTGGACACGCTCGGCGCTTCCTCGTCGAGCGCCGCCTCGATGTCTCCGGCGCCGTGAACCTCGAAGCGGGCCCATGTAATCAACAGGATGGCCGCGACAATGGCCACCACCGCGAGGATCGCGATGATCGGGTGCTCGCCGTTCGGCTGGGGCGGCGGCGGCGCCGGGAACTCGTCGTGCGCGCAGGCATGGCCCATGGGACTTAGAACGTAACCCGCGCGGATGGTTCTAGTCGCCGGCAATAGTCATGTTTTCGACCAGAATCGAGCCGCTCGAGCGGCCGCTGCGCACCAGCCGGTCGCTGCCTATGGCCGCGATTCCCTTGAACATTTCGCGCAGGTTGCCGGCGATCGTGATTTCC
>DASUUN010000169.1:0-2784 GCA_036374055.1 Burkholderiales bacterium | reverse complement strand
CGCTGGGGCCAGCGCATGGGCGACGCGGCCGTGGTCGACGCCATGACCGGCGCGCTGCACGACCCCTTCGGCCACGGCCACATGGGCGTCACCGCGGAGAACATCGCCGCCAAGTACGGCTTCACGCGCGAGCAGCAGGACCAGTTCGCGGTCGAATCGCATGCCCGGGCCGCGCGCGCGATCGACAACGGCCACTTCAAGAGCCAGATCGTGCCGCTCGAGCTCAAGACGAGGAAGGGCGTCGAGCAGTTCACCACCGACGAGCACGTGCGCAAGGGCGCGAAGATGGAGGACCTCGCCAAGCTGAAGACGGTGTTCAAGAAGGACGGCAGCGTGACCGCCGGCAACGCCTCGGGGTTGAACGACGCCGGCGCGGCGGTGGTTCTCATGGAGGCCCAGGCCGCAAAGCGGACGAACGCGAAAGTCATGGCGAGGCTGGTCGCCTACGCGCATGCCGGGGTGGAGCCGCAGCTCATGGGCCTCGGGCCGATTCCGGCGGTGCGCCGCGTATTCGAGAAGGCCGGGCTCAAGCCGGCCGACATGGATGTGGTGGAGTCCAACGAGGCGTTCGCGGTGCAGGCGATGGCGGTGACCCGGGACCTGGGGCTGGATCCCGCCAAGGTGAACCCCAACGGCGGCGCCGTGGCCCTCGGCCATCCGATCGGCGCCACCGGCGGCATCCTCACGGTGAAGGCGCTCTACGAGCTCGAGCGCACCCAGAAGCGCTATGCCCTGGTGACCATGTGCATCGGCGGCGGGCAGGGCATCGCCGCGATCTTTGAGCGTGCGTAACGCTTAAACTTGCGGCGAAATGCGCCGCAAACCCCGAATCGGTCTTGCCCTCGGCGCCGGCAGCGCGCGCGGCTGGGCGCACATTGGCGCCATCCGGGCGCTCGAAGAGCGCGGCATCAAGCCGGATTTCATCTGCGGCACTTCGATCGGCGCGCTGGTGGGCGCCGCCTACGCCTCCGGCGAGCTGGACCGCCTGGAGAAATGGGTCAACGGCCTCGCCTGGACCACGGTGGTGCGGCTCATGGACCTCACCTGGCGCGGCGGGCTGATCCGCGGCCAGCGCCTGTTCACGTTGTTCCGCACCATGTTCGAAGAGCGCAACATCGACGACCTGCCAATCCCCTACGGCGCGGTCGCCACCGAGCTGTATTCCGGGCGCGAGCTCTGGCTGCGCCACGGCAACCTGATGGATGCGGTGCGCGCGTCCACCGCGATGCCGGGGCTGTTCACGCCGGTGGTGCGCGACAACGTGCTGGTGGTCGACGGCGGCCTGGTCAATCCCGTGCCGGTGTCGATGTGCCGCGCCCTCGGCGCGGAGATCGTCATCGCCATCGACTTGAGCTGGGGCAAGCTCGGCGCATACCGCGAGCGCGGGCGAGCGGTGGCGCCGCGCGAAATGCCCGGCTGGCTGGCACGGCTGCGCCCCGGATGGGAGGGCAAGAGGGCCCCGGTCGAGGGTGCGCCGGCCATTCCGTCGATCTTCGAGGTGTTCGCCACCTCGCTCGACGTGGTCGAGGTGCGCGTGGCGCGCAGCCGGCTGTCGGGCGACCCCGCGGACGTGCTGATCACGCCGCTGCTGCCCGATTTCGCCACCATGGACTACCACCGCGCGAAGGAGGCGATCGAGGAGGGCCGCGCCGCGGTGGAGCGCATGGCACCGCTGCTCGAGCAGGTGATCGGCTAGGCGCGGATGGAGCTCACGCTCCCGGTCACGGCCGCGGTGCTGGGCGCGGCGCTGCTGCACGCCGCCTGGAACGCGCTGGTCAAGGGCAGCGACGACAAGCAGCTCGATACCTTTGCGGTGGCGGCGGGCTCCGGGCTGCTGGCGCTGCTGGCGCTGCCGTTCCTTCCGCCGCCGGCGCCCGCGTCCTGGCCCTGGCTCGCCGGCTCGGCGGCGGTTCACATCCTGTACTTCCTGTTCCTCGCCGGCGCCTACCGCTGGGGCGAGCTGTCCTACGTCTACCCGATCATGCGCGGCGGCGGTCCCATGATCGTCGCCCTGACCGGCGTGTTCGCCTTCCGCGAGGTTCTCCAGGCGAGCGAATGGCTGGGCGTGGCGCTCGTCTGCTCGGGGATCCTGGCCTTCGCTTCGGGCGCGCACGAGCGCCGCGCCACGCTGTTCGCGCTCGCCAACGCCGTGGTGATCGGCGCCTACACGCTGATCGATGCGGCCGGCGCGCGCGCTTCCGGCGCGCCGGTCAGCTACACCTTCTGGTTCTTCGTGGCGAATGGGTTTGTTATTTTCATGTTGGGAACCTTTCAGCGCGGCAGCGCGCTGCCTGCCTACCTCCGCCGGCGCTGGCTGCGCGCCCTGGCGGGCGGCGCCTGCGCGCTGGGCGCCTACAGCATCGCGCTCTGGGCGATGACGCGCGCGCCCGTGGCGCTGGTGGCGGTGCTGCGCGAGACCTCGGTGATCTTCGCCGCGGTGATCGGCGCCGTGGCCTTCAAGGAAAAGCTGACGCGCCGGCGGCTGCTCGCCACCGGCGCGGTGCTCGCTGGCCTGATCGCGCTGCGGATCTAGGCGGCTGCAGCCGGCCGTCGACGACGCGCACCCGGTCGCCTGCGCCGTAAGGCGGAGCCACGTCGCTGAGCACGGTTTCCTGTACTCCGTTGTCGTGCCGTACATCCACTTCCCAGCGCGTCGTGCCGCGCGCCTGCTTCTCGATGTGCTTTCCGGCCATCGCGCCGCCCAGGGCGCCCAGGACCGTCATCACCTTCTTGCCGTTGCCGCCGCCGATCTGGCTGCCGATCACCGCGCCCGCCACGCCGCCC
>DASUUN010000168.1:0-3265 GCA_036374055.1 Burkholderiales bacterium | reverse complement strand
GGACGGTGACCTGGCCGTCGGGCTCGATGTAGGCCTTGGCGACTTCGCGCGGGTCGGTGACGCCGTGCTCGCGCAGCTTGGTGGCGAGCTCGGTTTCGGACATGAGCTCGATGCGCAGGTGCCGGCGCAGCACGCGGCCGTCGTCGATCAGCAGCAGCGGCGGCGGCTCGAGCAGGTCGCGCAGCGGGGCGAAGCGGAAGGCGAGCCCGTCTACGAGCATGTTCCAGGCGACCAGCGTGGCGACCAGGACGAAGCCTTCCGTGATGGACCGGTAGTCGCCCGACATGCCGTTCTGCGCGGCATCGGCGACGATGACCAGGATCAGGATGTCGGCCATGCCGATGGAGCCGACGCGCCGCTTCACCACCACGCGGAACAGGACGAACATGAAGACGTACATGGCGCTGCCGCGGATGATGAGCTCCCACGGCGACACGCCGAGCCCGAACAGCGCGCTCCAGTCCATGGGAGAGCGGCAGCAAACTCCGAGCCGGGCGCAGCGGCGGGGGAGGAGGGGGGAGGGGATCGCCGTCGCGCCCGGCCGGATACGCCCTCGATGCGATGAACGTGCCTGTCGCCGCGCGAAGACATATCGACCTGCGCAGCGCGCCCCGCCGCGCTGTCATGCAACAGGTCCGAACGGCTCCTTTACGCTGGCCTCTCATGCACTTACGGTAGCAAGCACACGCCGCAGGAAATTTTTACCGCCTGTGGGTACACAGCTTGCGTGCTGGAGGAATTACACGCCAACGGTAAATCAGGACCCTCTCCCTATCCCCGATGCCCCATCTTCTTCTCGTAGACGACGATCCCGAAGCCATCGAGTGGCTCTCGGAGCTCGTCAAAGCCGAAGGCTTCAGCGTATCGACCGCCGACAGCCTGCGCTCCGCGCGCATCCACATGTCGCGCCTGCAGCCGGACATCATGCTGACCGACCTGCAGCTGCCCGACGGCAAGGGCGTCGAGCTGGTGGCCGATCTCGAGACGCGCGCTGCCACCGAGGTGGTGATGATCACCGGCCACGCCAGCGTGGAGAGCGCGGTCGAGGCGCTGCGCCTGGGCGCCACCGACTACCTGGTGAAGCCGGTGGACGTCGAGCGCCTCAAGGCCATCCTGCGCCGCGTGCCGAAGACCGGCGAGCTGCGCGCCGAGATCGGCGAGCTGCGCGACGAGCTGCGCAAGCTCGGGCGCTTCGGCCACATCCTGGGCTCCTCGCCGCCGATGCAGAAGCTCTACGACCAGCTCGGGCGCGTGGCGCCCACCTCGGCCACGGTGCTGCTCATGGGCGAGAGCGGCACGGGAAAGGAGCTCGCCGCGCAGACCATCCACGACCTGAGCCGGAGGAAGAAAGCGCCCTTTCTGCCGCTCAACTGCGGCGCGGTGTCGCCGCAGCTGATCGAGAGCGAGCTGTTCGGCCACGAGAAGGGCTCCTTCACCGGCGCCGACCGGCAGCACAAGGGCTACTTCGAGCGCGCGCACGGCGGCAGCCTGTTCCTCGACGAGATCACCGAGATGCCGCAGGAGCTGCAGGTGAAGCTGCTGCGCGTGCTCGAGACCGGCACGTTCATGCGCGTGGGCACCACCACGCCGATCAGCGCCGACGTGCGCCTGATCGCCGCCACCAACCGCAACCCGGAGAGCGCGGTGGTTGAGGGCAAGCTGCGCGAGGACCTGTATCACCGCCTCAACGTGTTTCCCATCTCGATGCCGCCGCTGCGCGAGCGCGGCAACGACATCGAGCTGCTGGCGCAGCATTTCCTCGAGATGCTGAACAAGCAGGAGTCGGGGTCCAAGAGCTTCGCCCCGGCGACCCTGGCGGCCCTGTACGCGCATACCTGGCCGGGCAACGTGCGCGAGCTGAAGAACTACGTGCAGCGCGCCTTCATCCTGGCCGACGACGTGATCGAGGCCGACCTCGCGCCGGCCACGGTGGCGGCGCCCGAGTCCGCGTCGCTGCTCACCGTGCGCGTGGGCAGCACGCTCGAGGAGGTGAGCCGCCGCCTGATCGAGGCGACGCTCGCCGAGTGCGGCTCCAAGCGCAAGGCCGCCGACATGCTCGGCATCAGCCTGAAGACGCTTTACAACCGCCTGGCGGCGTACAAGGCGAACGAGCCCGCCGACGACGACGATTCGCCGGCGAAGCCCGCGCACCCCGACGAGCGCCGTCACGCGGCATGAAGTTTGCTTTTGCAGATTCAATTCTTCGGAGAGAGCGATGGCGACGACGACGAGCACCGGAACCCAGAAGCAGCAGATCGACAAGCTGAGCGAGAGCGCGCATTCCGCGGTGGACCGCGCGACGCAGGCCGCGGCGCAGGTGGCCGATCGCCTCGGCGATAAGGGCGAGGAATGGCTCGCCATGAAGGACGACTACGTCGAGCAGGCGCGCGAGTACGTGAAGCAGAATCCGGTCATGGCGATCGGCATCGCGCTCGCCGCCGGCTATCTTTTCGGCAAGATCACGAGCCGGCGCTAGCAGCGCGTGGCGGCGGTCCCGCAGAAGCCGCCCGGCCTGGGCGCGCTGCTGGCGAGCCTCGTGTCGGACACGAGGCAGCTGGTTGCCGACTTCGCGCACCTCGCGGTGCTCGACGCGCGGCGTGCCGGCGTGCGCCTGGCGATGCTGCTGTCGGCCGGCCTGATCATCGCGATCCTGCTGATCACCGCCTGGATGGGCTTCGTCGCCGCGGGCATCGTGTGGATGTTCGACCGGGGCGTGTCCTGGCCGCTGGCGATCGCCATCGCCGCCTTCACCAACATCGCCGGCGCCGCGGCGCTCGCCTGGTGGGCGCGCCACCTCGTGTCGGAGATGCCGTTCACCGCGCTGCTGCGCCAGCTGAGAGGCGATTCGGCCCATGAAGAGAATTGACGCCGAGATCGCCGCGGTGGAGGAGCGCATCGGCAGGCGCAAGGCCGTGCTCGGGCATACCGCGAGCGCCGTCCGGCAGCGCACACTGCAGCGCATGGCCTCCCCGGCCGTCCTGGCAGGGGCGCTGGCGCTCGGCTTCGTGGTCGCCGGGGGCTTTGCCCGCAGGAAGGCAAAGGCGCCGGCGCCCGATCGCAGGAAGAGCGACAAAGTCCAGCCCAAAGGCTTCGCCCTCGGCACGCTGCTCATGACCGGCGCCACCTGGTTCGTGCGCTCGCAGTTCGGCGGACCGGTGGGCCTGGCGAATTTCGTGCTCGCGAAGGTCCGCGATCGTCGTTCGCCGGCGACAGCCGTACCGGCGCAAATTCCCCGATAGCATTTCCCTCCACGGGGGGTTAGCTT
>DASUUN010000167.1:0-29044 GCA_036374055.1 Burkholderiales bacterium | reverse complement strand
GGCCCGCGAGCGCCGCGCCCGGGCGCTGCGCGCGCTCGCCACGGTGGGCCTCGAGGCCTGGGCGCAGCATACGCCGGGCGAGCTCTCCGGCGGGCAGCAGCAGCGGGTGGCGATCGCGCGCGCCATCGTGGCCGAGCCCACGGTGATTCTCGCCGACGAGCCGACCGGAAACCTCGACAGCGCGCGCGGCCGGGAGATCATGGAGCTGCTGGCCGCGCTCAACCGCAGCCGCGGCATCACCATCGTCATGGTGACCCACGAACCGGACATGGCCGCCTACGCGCGCCGCATCGTGCGCTTCATGGACGGGGTCGTGGAGTCCGACGCGGCGAACCTGGCGCACGCCTGATGCTGCGCGAGACGCTGCTGCTCGCCCTGCGCGCGATCCGCCGCAATGCCCTGCGCTCCTCGCTCACCATCCTGGGCATCGTCATCGGCGTCGGGGCCGTGATCACGATGGTCACGCTCGGCGGGGGAGCGACGCTCGCGGTGTCCGAGCAGATCCGCAGCCTCGGCGCCAACCTGCTCAGCGTGCGGCCGGGCCAGCAGCCGCGCGGGCCCGGCGGCGCGCGCCAGCTCGCGCGGCCGTTCGAGGCGAAGGACGTCGAGGCGATCGAGCGCGAGATCCCGGGCATCGCCGCGCTCGCGCCGACCGCGGCGCGCGGCATGCTCGCGATCAACGCCGAGCTCAACTGGTCGACCACCGTCACCGGCAGCGACAACGCGTACTTCAGGGCGCGCGACTGGACGCTCGCCTCGGGACGCGAGTTCACCGACGCCGAGCTGCGCTCGGGGGGCATGGCGTGCATCGTCGGCGCCACCGTGCGCGAGAAGCTGTTCGGCGCGCAGGATCCGCTCGATGCCTCGATCCGCCTCGGCGCCCTCGCCTGCCCGGTGATCGGCGTGCTGTCGAAGAAGGGGCAGGCGAGCTTCGGCGCCGACCAGGACGACCTGGTGGTGATTCCGCTGCGCGCATTTCAGCGCCGCATCGCCGGCAACCAGTACGTCGACGGCATGCTGGTCTCGGTGCGCGAGGACGTTGCGACCCGCAAGGTGCAGGCCGACATCGAGCAGCTGCTGCGCGAGCGCCGCCGGCTGGGCCCGCGCGAGGAAGCCGACTTCTACGTCATGGACATGCAGCAGATCGTGGCGGCCGTGAGCGCCAGCACGCAGACCCTGACCATGCTGCTCGGCGCGGTCGCCGCCGTGAGCCTGCTGGTCGGCGGCATCGGCATCATGAACATCATGCTGGTCTCGGTCACCGAGCGCACCCGCGAGATCGGCGTGCGCCTCGCGATCGGCGCCATGGAGGAGGACGTCCTGCTCCAGTTCCTGGTCGAGGCGGTGACCCTGTCGCTGCTCGGCGGAATCGCCGGCGTGCTCGCCGGCCTTGGCGGTGCCGCGGCGGGCGCGGCGCTGCTCGATCTGCCCTTCGTGCTGAACGCATGGATCGTCGCCGTCGCCTTCCTGTTCTCGGGCGTCGTCGGGGTGCTGTTCGGGTACTTCCCGGCGCGCCGCGCCGCGCGGTTGAATCCGATCGAAGCGCTGCGGCACGAGTGACGGAAGAGAGGCGCCTCAGGCGGCCCGCTTGACGAGGTGACTCGAGAACCAGCGCTGCGCGTGCTGCGCGACCGCACCGATGGCCGCCGGCTCGTCGAAAACGCCCGACCCGCTCGGCACCACGAGCAGCTCCTTGGGACCTGGAAGCGCTTCGTAAACCTCGCGGTAGGGCCAGCCGTCCTCCTCGACCAGCATGAGCGTCGCGGCCGTCACGGACGACGCGCGGAACAGCGCGGTGTCCGGACGGCCGTCGCGGCACACGACCGCCGCGATGCGCTCGGGCCGGCTCGCCGCGGCGAGCAGCGCCACGCCGGCGCCGATGCCGGCGCCGAACAGCCCGAGCGGCAGGCCTGCGGCCCACGGCTCGCGCTCGAGCCAGTCGAGGGCCTGCAGCAGGCGCGAGCCGTGGAGCTCAAGGTCCAGCGCATTGCACGGATCGCAAGCCTGCCGCGCGTCGAGCAGCTCCGGCTGCAGCGTGGCGAACCCCGCATCGCCCAGCGCCTGGGCGATGCGCACATCGCGCGCATCGTGCCGGTCCACGCCGCTGCCGTGCACGAACACCACTACGCCGCCGGGGTGCGACGGCTGCCGGAGCGTGGCGGGAAGCGGTTGCCCGCCGGCAGGGATGGCGATTTCGGTCATGGCTCGTGCGTAGCAAGGAGCTCGCCCGTGCTGCCCGGGGCCGGGATTTGATCCAGCGCAAAGGCACCCGGCGGCCCTCCGGTAGAAAGGAAACCATGAAGCACGAACGCCACGTGGTCGCCGTGCAGTGGCCCGGGCTGCACAGCCTCAAGGCCGCGCGCGAGGCGATCGACAGCGGCGACGAGGTCGAGGTCGAGCTGCCGGTGGGCACGCACTACATGCTCTACCGGCACTTCCACCCGGATGACACCGGAGGCGCGGCCGAGCAGTTGGACGCCGCAGGCGGCGCCGAGATCCTCCAGGCGCTCGCCGCCATCAAGGGGCTCGAGGAGCTCGCGCGCCTGCAGGCACCGGTCAAGCGCGCGCGCTACCGCGTGCAGCTCACCAGCCCCGAGCCGATGCTGCGCCTCGCCCCGCCGGCGAAGCGCCGCCGATGAGGAAGCCGCGCCTGAGCGCGGCGAGCGGCCGGGCGTTCAGCACGTCGGCCTTCTCCAGCCAGCCGCGCCGCGCCTGCCCCACGCCGTAGCGCAGCACCTCGAACCCGTCCACGCCGTGCGCGTCGGAGCTGATCGCCACAGGCACGCCTTCGTCCTTCGCCATGCGGCAGTGCACGTCGGTGAGGTCGAGCCGGTCCGGATGGGCGTTCAGCTCCAGCGCCACGCCGCGATTGCGCGCCTTGCGCACGATCGCCAGCATGTCCACGTCGTAAGGCGCGCGCGCCTCGATCAGCCGGCCGGTCGGGTGGGCGAGGATGGAAAAGTACCGGTGGTCCAGCGCGGCGAGGATGCGCCCGGTCTGGCGCGCGCGCGGCAGGTCGAGCTTGCCGTGCACCGCGCCCACCACCAGGTCCAGGCGCGAGAGGATCGAGTCGGGAAGATCGAGGCTGCCGTCCTCGAGGATGTCCACCTCGATGCCCTTGAGCAGCGTGATGCCGTCGAGCTCGCCGTTCAGCCGCTCGATCTCGTCGATCTGCTGCGCCAGGCGCTGCGGGTCGAGGCCGTGCGCCATGGCAACGCGCCGCGAATGCTCGGTGATGGCGAGGTACTCCAGGCCCCGGCTGCGCGCGGCGAGCGCCATGTCGCGCAGCGTGTTGCGCCCGTCGGTGGCGCGGGTGTGCGCGTGCAGGTCGCCGCGCAGGTCGGCGAGCGCCACCAGACGCGGCAGCTCGCCGCGCCGCGCCGCCTCGAGCTCGCCCGCCGCCTCGCGCAGCTCGGGCTCGATGTAAGGCAGCCCCACCGCCGCGTACACGGACGCCTCCGTGTCGCCGGCGATGCGCCGCCTGCCGCGCCACACGCCGTACTCGTTGATCTTCAGCCCGCGCTCGATGCCGAGCTTGCGCACCGCGATGTTGTGCGCCTTCGAGCCGGTGAAGTAATGCAGCGCGGCGCCGTGGCACTCGCGCGGCACCACGCGCAAATCGACCGGCAGCCCGCAGCGCAGCACGACCGCGGCGCGCGTCGTGCCTTCGGCCACGATCTCCTGCACCTCGGGATAGCGCACGAAGCGCCGGATGACGCGCGCGGGCTGCTCCGAGCAGGCGAGCAGGTCGATGTCGCCGACCGTTTCCCTCATGCGCCGATAGCTCCCGGCGATGGTGGCGCCGACGTGCCTCGCGTACGGCTCGGCGTACTGCGCGGCGAGCGCCAGCTTGAAGCGCCGCGCCTTGCTCGCACGCGCGGCCGCCGCCTCGAGGATGCGGCTCTCGGTCTTCTCGCCGAACCCGGCGATGTCGCGCAGCCGCCCCTCGCGCGCCGCGCGTTCCAGCTCGCCGAGCGAGCCGATGCCCTTCTGATTAAGCGCGCGCACGCGCTTCGGTCCCAGCCCGGGGAGCGTCAGCAGCTCCGTGATGCCGGGCGGAAACCGACGCCGCTGCTGCTCGAGCAGCTTGCAGCTTCCGCTCGCCGCGATCTCCGCGATCTTGCCGGCGAGGTCCTCGCCGATGCCCGGCAGCTTGGGCAGCTCGCCGCCCCTGGCGAGCGTCTGCGCAATGTCCAGGCCGAGCTCCCCCACCACGCGCGCCGCGTTGCGGTAGGCGCGCACGCGGAACGGGCTCTCGTCGCGCAGCTCGAGCAGGTCCGCGAGCTCCTCGAAGGCGCGCGCGATGTCGGCGTTGTGTACGGGCATGGAGGCACGATGCCGCGGCGCGCAGAACGGGGGTTGACGCGGATCAAACCGTCTCGCCCGGGCCGCGCTAACCTGCCCGGATGAAACGCCCGACGCCCCTGCAGCGCTACATCGCCGAGAACGTCCACGGCCGCTGCGGCCAGGCGGTCACGCGGCTCGCCGAAGCCGGCCTCGTGCAGCATCCCGAAATGCCCTTCAGCGAGGCCGAAGTGCGCGAGTGGTGGCTGGTCTCGCCCCAGGCAGCCCGCGCCCTGCAGGAAGCCGGCCAGCCGGTGCTGCAGTTCTGCGAGCTCTACATGTGGGGCCGCACGCAGGCGCGCGGCCAGCCGCTCGCGGACGACCCGGCGCTCGCCGCCGCGGCGCGGCCCGCACCCACTCCCGCCCCGACGGGCTGGTGATGAACAAAGCCTACCTGCTCTCGCTGACCCAGGAGGAAGTGGACGCGCTGCCCTTCGGCCTGATCACCCTCGACCTGGAGGGCACGGTGGTCGGCTACAACCACACCGAGGCCGCGCTGAGCGGCCTCGATCCGCAGCGCGTGCTGGGCCGCAACTTCTTCGAGCACATCGCGCCCTGCACTCGGGTGAAGGAGTTCGCCGGCCTGTACCGCGAGATGGTGAAATCCGGACAGACCCACAGCTGGGAGTTCAACTTTGTTTTCCGGTTCGCCACCGGCGACAAGCGCGTGCACATCCAGCTTGCGTACTTTCCGGAGCAGCAACGCGGCCTGATCATGGTTCAGTCGCCGTCGGACTCGTAGTCGAGCGGCCAGCGCTTGGCCAGGGCGTTGAGCACCGCGCGCTCGAAGCCCGGCGAGTAGTAGGTCCAGTTCGGCTGCAGCGTGGAGAACTTGGCGAGCCGCTCGAAGCGCACGTTCACCTCGCCCACCGCCAGCTCCGCTTCGTCGTAGGCCCGCACTTCCGCGTCCTCGCCCCAGGCGAGCCATTCGTGCGCGAACGCCTCCTGCAGGCGCGCGAGCTCGTGGCGCCGCGCCTCGCCGAGCGGCCAGTCCGAATGCAGCTCTTCGGTCGCTTCGTACCGCGTGGGCGCGTTGGCGTAGAAGTTCTCGAGAAAGAAGTAACGGCTCGCGCGCAGGCCGTCGCTGCCCAGGCCGTTGAACCAGCCGTACACGTCGCGCCCCTCCTTGACGTACGCGAGCGCGCAGCGCAGGCCCGGCCCGCGCGGCGCATAGGCGAGGAACACTTCAGGGTCGCGCATGCTTCGCCTGGCGGCGCTTCTGCGCGGCCGCCGTGCGCTCCATGTTCGGCCGGTATTCGAGCGGCCAGTGCTTAGACAGATGGTTCAGGACCGGGCGCTCGAAACCGGGCGAGTAGAAGGTGCCTTGCGAGAGCTTGCCGAGCTGATCCGGACGCACGCTCACCGGTCCCTCGCCGAACGCCAGCCACTCGCGCGAGAGCACATCCTGCAACGCGGCGAGCTCGTGGCGCAAGCCCTCGTCCAGGCTCCAGTGCGCGTGCACGTCGTCGACGGCCTCGTAGCGCGTGGGCGCGCTCGCGAACAGGTCCTGCAGCAGGAAGTAGGCGCTCGAGTAGCTTCCATCGTGCCGCCGGCCGATGTACCAGCCGTAAGCGTCGCGCTCCGAAGCGAGGTAGGCGAGCGCGCAGCGCAGCCCATGCGGCCCGTCAGCGACAAATACGCGGGGCGTTTGCATGCCTGCATTGGACTCCAGCCACGGCCCCGGTGTTTGACCGGGATCAAGCGGCGCGCAGCGCCCCGGCGGAAGATGGCTGCATGAGGATCCAGGTGAACTGCCGCGACGGCGCCGACCCTTCGAGCTTCTGGCTGGGGGAAAAGAAGCTGCACGTGCTGCGCGTGCTGGAAAGGACCGCCGAGGACGACCAGCGCCGCTTAAGGGTAAGAGTCGCCGACGGCCGCGAGTTCGTGCTGCGCCAGCACCTCGAGAGCGGCGAGTGGACCCTCGCCGGCGTGGCACCGCGCGCCGCCTAGTCGTCCTGCGGCCAGTCGCGCAGCGGATCCTCGACCGACTCGCGCTTTGCCGGCGCTCGCCGCGTATCGAGCTGCGCGCGGCTGGCGGCGTTCAGCTCGGGGCCGGGCGTGCGCCCGGCAACCTGCTTCTTCGCCTTGCGCGCCTTCCGGCGCTTCGCCTTCGCCATCAATGCTCCTCGATGCGCGGCCGCTCTTCCTCGGCCGGCTCGCCGGTCTCGGGATCGACGAACTCGGCGATGCCGAGCTCGCTTTCGGCCTCCTGCAAGGTTTCGGCCGGCTCGATCGGCGACTCGCCGGCGGCCTGCATGTCGAGCACCGCCTCGAGCAGCGTGGCGAAGGGGCCGTACTCGCGGCCGTTGTCCTTCGCCGTCCAGAAGAACCCGCTGGGCCGCTCGATGAGGCGCGTGCGGTCGTAGTTGGGGGCGGTTTCGGGAATCGGTTGGCTCATGCGCACAGCGTAGGCGGCCTGATGCGAAGACGGTTGATCCACGTCAAACGCCCTCCGAAGCCTCGCCTTAAGTTGGGCGCATGAGGACCATGCCGATCCTGCCGCCGGTCGCCGGGCCCGACGAGCACCCGCGCAAGGCGATGGTGGAGGAAGCCGCCTACTACATCGCCGAGAAGCGCGGCTTCGCGCCGGGCAAGGCGCTCGACGACTGGCTGCAGGCCGAGGACGAGATCGAGGCGCTGACGCGCGCGGCCGAGTAGGCGCGCGGGGGCACGACGAACAGCGGTCGGGACCAGGATGTGCTTGAACGCCATGCGCCCGATTTTGACCGAGATCAACCCGCTTCTGTGGGCGTGGTGTGTACTGGGACGATGAAGACGCGAACCGTCCGGCGGGTCGTCGGCGCAGCAGCCGTCGTGGGCGGCGCCCTCCTCATGTGGCTGTCGCCGAAGGCGCTGGAAGGCGCGGAGATCCTGGCGGGCGGCGCGCTGATGGCCGCCGGGGTGGCGCTCGAGCTGATCGGCATCGCGCTGGAGCGCAAGTGAATGCGCGCGCTAGGCCGGGCCGGGCAGGCCGTGCACGAGCTTCTTGAACTCCGCCCAGGCGAGCGCCGGCCATACCTCGGTGTGGGAGTGCCCGTAGCTGCGCGTAAGCGCGGACACGCGCATGGCGGTCTGCAGGTCGGGCGCCTCGAAGATGTCGACGTAGTCGTACGGCCCGAGGACGGCGTAGTCGGCGATCCACTTCACTTCCGGGCAGGCCTTGCGCACCTGGTCGGCGACGTGGCGCTCCAGGGTTTCGAAGGACTTGGGCTGGTGCAGCGATTCCGGCGAGATGCGGGTGAGCATGATGAACTGCGGCATGGGTCGCCTCCTGTAACGGTGTTGACCCGGAATCGATGAAACTGTTCCTGTGCGGCGACGTGATGACCGGCCGCGGCGTCGACCAGATCCTGCCTTCGCCCTGCGACCCGGCCCTCGACGAGCCGTGGGTGAAAAGCGCGCTCGACTACGTGACGCTCGCCGAGCAGGCGAGCGGTCCGATCCCGCGCGGCGTGGACCCGGCCTACGTGTGGGGCGAAGCGCTCGCCGAGCTGGAGCGCGAGCGGCCCGACGCGCGCATCGTGAACCTGGAAACCGCGGTCACCACCAGCGCCGAGCGCGCCGCGAAGGGCATCAACTACCGCATGAGCCCGGCCAACGCCGCGTGCCTCGCCGCCGCGCGCATCGACTGCTGCGTGCTCGCCAACAACCACGTGCTCGACTGGGGGCGCAAGGGGCTGGAGGAAACGCTCGACACGCTGCACGCGCTCGGCATGGCGACCGCGGGCGCGGGGCGCAATGCCGGCCAGGCGCATGCGCCGGCGAGGATCGGGGAAAGGCTGCTGGTGTTCGCCTTCGGCATGGAAAGCGCGGGCGTGCCGGCGGACTGGGCGGCGGGCACCGCGCAGCCGGGCGTCAGCTTCCTGCCGGATCTTTCCGCGCAGACCACCGACGCGGTGGCCGACCTCATCTTCGCCACGAAGCGCGACGGCGACCGTGTGGTGGTGTCGATGCACTGGGGAAGCAACTGGGGCTACGAAGTGGCGCGGCAGAAGAAAAGCTTCGCCCGCCGCCTGATCGACGCCGGCGCCGCGGACCTGGTGCACGGCCACTCCTCCCACCACCCGCGCCCGCTCGAGATCTACCGCGAGCGCCTGATCCTGTACGGCTGCGGCGACTTCCTGAACGACTACGAGGGCATCGCCGGTCACGAGGAATTCCGCTCGGAGCTCGCGCTGATGTACTTTGCCACGCTCGACGAAGGCCGGCTCGCGCAGCTCACCCTCGCGCCGATGCGCATTGCGCGCTTCCGCCTGCAGCGCGCAAGCGACGAGGAGGCCGGCTGGCTGGCGGCCCGGCTCAGCGACGAAAGCCGGATCCCGGTGGAGCGCCTGCCCGGCGGCAGGCTGCGCGTGCGATGAGCGGGATGGCCCTCCTCTCCGGCGGCGCGCACCCCGCGCTCGCGCGCGACATTGCCCGCCAGGCCGGTCTTCCTCTGGTGGAGGTGGCCATTGCCGCCTTTGCCGACGGCGAAACGCGCGTGCGCATCGAAGGCGACGTGCGGGGCAAGGACCTCTCCCTCGTACAGCCGACCTCAGCGCCCACCAACGAGCGCCTGGTAACGCTCGCGCTGCTCGCCGACGCGGCCCGCGCGGAAGGCGCGGCGCGCGTGGCGGCACTGATCCCGTATTTCGGCTACGCGCGCCAGGACGTGCGCAAGCCCGGCGAGCCGCGCTCGGCGCAGCTCGCCGCGCGCCTGCTCGCCGCGGCCGGCATCGACCGCGCGATCGTCCTCGAGCTGCATTCGCCCGCGCTGGAGAGCGCCTTCCCGATGCCGGTGACGCACCTGCGTGCCGACGAGGCTTTTCTGTCAAAGATAAGTGGGAACGTCGTGATCGCTTCCCCCGACGCCGGCGGCCTGAAGCGCGCGCAGCGTTACGCCCTCGCGCTCGGCGTGCCGCTCGCCGTGGTCACCAAGGAGCGCACCGGCGACGACATGGCGACACCGCTGCAGGTGCTGGGCGAAGTGCGCGGCAGCAACTGCGTGATCGTCGACGACATGGCGAGCACCGGCCGCACCATCGCCGGCGCGGCCCGGGCGCTCGCCGCGGCCGGCGCGCGCGAAGTGCACGCGGCGTTCGTTCACGCGGTGATGGCGCCCGGCGCGCTGGAGCGCATGCGCGAAGCCGGCGTGCGCAGCATCGTGACGACCGACAGCGTCGGACCGGTATCAGCTCCCGGCGTCGAGGTCGTGTCCGTGGCCCCGCTTTTCGCTGCAGCCCTGAGAAAGGACAACCCGTGAGACGCATTTTCGATTCGCGCCTGGACGCCGGCCGCCAGCTCGCCAGGGCGCTCGCCGCCTATCGCGGCCGCAACCCGCTGGTGCTCGCCATCCCGCGCGGCGCGGTGGAGATGGGCGCCGAGGTGGCCAAGGCCCTCGAGGGCGAGCTCGACGTGGTGCTGGTGAAGAAGCTGCGCGCCCCGTACAGCCCGGAGTTCGCCGTCGGCGCCGTGGACGAGACCGGCTGGACCTACATCGCGCCCCACGCGCGCGGCGCCGGCGCCGATGACGCCTACCTCGAAGAGGAGAAGGCGGCGCAGCTCGAAACCCTGCGCCGCCGGCGCAGCGAGTACACGCCGGCGCGCGCGCCGGTGGATCCGCGCGGGCGCATCGCCATCGTGGTCGACGACGGCATCGCCACCGGCGCGAGCATGATCGCCGCCCTGCACTCGGTGCGCGCAAGGGAGCCGGCGCGCCTCGTGTGCGCGGTGCCCGTTGCCGCGCCCGAGAGCCTGGAGACGATCCGCCCGTACGCCGACGAGGTGGTGTGCCTCGAGGCGCCGGAATACTTCCAGGCCGTCGGCCAGTTCTACCGCGAGTTCGAGCAGGTCGAGGACGAAGCAGTGGTCGCGCTGCTCGCGCGCCATGGGACCCGAAAAGCTGCCGCCTGAGACGCTGAAGCAGCTCTTCGAGGAGAGCTTCTCGCGCTTTCGCGGCCGCGCGGCCTTCACCGGCCTGGGCGCGACGCTGAGCTACGGCGAGCTCGAGCGCCTGTCCGCCGCCTTCGGCGGCTACCTGCGCGGCGCGCTCGGCCTGGAGCCCGGCGAGCGGGTGGCGCTCATGCTGCCCAACCTGCTCCAGTACCCGGTCGCGCTCATCGGCGCGCTGCGCGCCGGCCTTGCCGTGGTGAACGTGAATCCGCTCTACACCGCGTCCGAGGTCGCCTTCCAGCTCGCCGACTCGGGCGCGGCGGCCGTGCTGGTGCTGGAGAACTTCGCGCACACGCTGGAGCACGCCCTCGCCGGCACGCGCGTGCGCCACGTGCTCACGACGCAGGTCGGCGACCTGCTTCCCGCCCCGCGCCGCGTGGCGGTGAACTTCGCCGTGAAGCGCGTGAAACGCATGGTGCCGGACTGGCACATTCCCGGCGCGGTGTCCTGGCACGATGCGCTGGCGCATGAAGCCGGGCTGCCGCCGGTGCTGGTGCAGCCCGAGGACATCGCGTTCCTCCAGTACACCGGCGGCACCACCGGCCGGCCGAAGGGCGCCATCCTCACCCACCGCAGCATGGCGGCGAACGTCGCGCAGGTCAGGGCCTGGATCGGCGACACGCTGAAGGAGGGCGAGGAAACCGTGGTCACGCCGCTGCCGCTCTACCATGTGTTCGCGCTCACGGCGAACCTGCTCGTGTTCCTGCGCCTGGGCGGGCGCAACGTGCTCGTGCCCAACCCGCGCGACCTCCCCGCCTTCCTCAAGGTGCTCAAAAGCACCCGCTTCAGCGCGATCACCGGGGTCAACACCCTGTATAACGCGCTGCTCGAGCAGCCCGCCTTCGCGCGGCTCGACTTCTCCGGGCTGAAGCTCGCGATCGCCGGCGGCATGGCGCTGCAGCGCGCGGTCGCCGAGCGCTGGCTGCAGATCACCGGCGTGCCCCTGGTCGAAGGCTACGGGCTCACCGAGGCCTCGCCCGTGGTGTGCGCCAATCCGCCGGAGGCGCGCGAGTTCAGCGGCAAGCTCGGCTTGCCGCTGCCCGCGACCGAAGTGACGATCCGCGACGAGGCCGGCGCCGAGCTCGCGCGCGGCGAGACCGGCGAGATCTGCGCGCGCGGGCCGCAGCTGATGCGCGGCTACTGGAACGCCCCCGAGGAAACCGCGCAGGCCTTCTTTCCCGGCGGCTGGCTGCGCACCGGCGACCTGGGGCGCATCGACGAGCGCGGCTACGTCGAGTTCGTCGAGCGGCGCAAGGACGTGATCGTGGTCTCGGGCTTCAAGGCCTACCCGAGCGAGATCGAGGCCGTGGCAATGCAGCACCCCGGCGTGCGCGACGCCGGCGCGGTCGGCCTGCCGCACCCGAAAAGCGGCGAGGCCGTGGCGCTGTTCGTGGTGAAGCGCGACCCGCAGCTCACCGCCGCGGCGCTCGCCGCGCACTGCGCCGAGCGCCTCGCGCCCTACAAGCGCCCGGTGCGCATCGAGTTCCGCGACTCGCTGCCGAAGTCACCGCTCGGCAAGGTGCTGCACCGCGAGCTTCACTAGGCCGCCCGCGGGCTGCGCCGTGACTCGCACCGGAAGGAATTGCGCCAGCAGCCATATCGCGGTGCGCGTGTGGCTAGACAGCTCGCGCGCGACGAAGCTCGAATCACCCCGCGCCAGCGCCAGGTAGACGAGGCTCTGGTCGGCCAGGTGCACGTCGAGCGTCGCGCCGCTCGCCAGGTCGGCCGCGAGCTCGTGCCCGGCCGCCCCGCCCAGCGCTTCGGCGGGCACGCCACGCTCGGCCACGCGCGAGGCGCCGAGCAGGCCGGCGTCGCTCTCGGCCCACAGCGTTATCCCGCCGCCGGGCCCGGCAGACTGCTCGGTCGTGACCTCGATCCCTGCCTGAGGAAGGGCGGCGAGCGCGCTCGCGCGCATGCGCTCTGCGATCGAGCGCGGCAGGCGGGCGACGTGCGCTTGACCCGCGAGGCGCCAGGATGCGATTGAATTTTCGAAAGATATCGGCTTCGGGGTGCCCGGCTGCACCTCGAGCGCAACTTCGCCGCCGCCATGCGGGTAGTAGCCGCGGCGCACCAGCGTAGCGTGCACGTCCACCCCCATGCGACCCAGCAGGCGCAGCAGCACCTCGCGAAAGTAGTCCCAGGTCGGCGCCTGGCGCACGTCGGTGCCGCCTGTCACGACGACGCGCGACGCACCGCGTGCAGCGAGCAGCACCGGGAGCACGGCCTGGAGCACCAGCGTCACGCTGCCTGCCGTACCCACGTCCACCCGCAGCTCGCCGCCGGCCGGGCGCGCGCGCGGCTCGAACGTGAACGCGGTCGAGCGCAGCTCGAGCCCCGTCGCAGCAGCGTCGCACAGAGACGCCACCGCCCGGAGCGCGGCGAGATGCTGCGGCGCAAGACCGGGCCGCGCCCGGCTCGCGCGCACGTTGGCGAGGCGCAGCGGCTTGCCGGTGAGCGCCGACAGCGCCACCGCCGTGCGCACGAGCTGCCCGCCGCCTTCGCCATACGCGCCATCGACGTCGATCATTTGAGCAGGATCAAGACCCGCCTTCGCGGCGGCGCAATACTTGCATGGTGAAAAAAGTGATTCTGGACCCCATGGACCGCATGCTTGGCGATTTTTTCGGGCACCGGCCGGCGCGCCCGGTGGCGCTGGGGCCGAGCCTGGACGTGATCGAGCGCGACGACGAGGTCGTGGTGCGTGCCGCGCTGCCCGGGGTGAGCAAGGACGACCTCGAGGTCTCGGTCTCCGGCACGCTGCTCACCCTCAGGGGCGGCGCGAAGGGGAAGAAAAAGGAGGAAGAAGGCGAGTACTACCGCGCCGAGATCCCGCACGGACCCTTCGAGCGCACGCTCGCCCTGCCCGCCGAGGTGGACGAATCGAAAGCCAGGGCGGCGATGAAGGACGGCATGCTCGAGCTGACCCTTCCGAAGCTGGGCAAGACGAAGCGCCGCAGGATCAGGATCGATTGAGAGCACCCATTCACAAGCAAGGAGTCAGATATGGCAAAAGGCAAGGACATCGAGGTTTCCAAGGGCAAGCTGGAGCGCATGCCGCGGCCCGCTTCCTCCCTGGCCGACATCGACCGGCTGTTCGACGACTTCATCGGCCGGCGCTGGCTGCGGCCGTTCGGCTGGGAGCGCGCGCCCGCCGAGATGCCCGAGTTCGTGCCGAGCATCGACGTCATCGACCGTGAGGACGAGGTGATGGTGCGCGCCGAGGTGCCCGGGTACAAGAAGGAGGACATCGAGATCTCGGTGTCCGACAGCATGCTGACCATCAAGGGCGAAACCAAGACCGAGGAGAAGGAGGAGAAGGGCGACTATTACCGCTGCGAGATCTCGCACGGCGCGTTCACGCGCATGGTCGAGCTGCCGGCGAAAGTCGACGACTCGAAGGCCAAGGCCGCGATGAAGGACGGCGTGCTCGAGCTGACCTTGCCAAAGGTGGAGAAGTCCAGGCGCCGCACCATCGCGATCGAATAGCCGCCGCCGCGGCGCTGCTGCTCGGGCTCGCGCTGATCGCGGCGGCGCCGCTCGCCGGCCTTGCCGCCGCGGGGCAGCCGCTCGCGGCGTACCTCGCGTTTCCGCCGCGCACCGCGCAGGTCGCCCAGGCGCCTTTTTCCTGGGGCGCCTTCGCTCTGCTCTGCGTGCCGCTTGCCGGCGCAGCAGCGCTTTACGTCGTCGCGCTGTCGCGCGCCCGCTGGCTCGCCTTGCATGCAAGGTACCCGTTCCCCTGGTGGGGCTGGGTAGGCCTCGCGCTGGTCGCGATCGGCTGGACGCTCGCGTGGAACGACTTCGTGGCGCCGCCATGGCGCCGCCAAACCTTCACGCCGCTGTGGCTGGGCTATGTGCTGACGATGAACGCCCTCGCCTTCCGCCGCAGCGGCGAGGCGCTGCTCACGCATCGCCCGGGCGTCCTGCTCGCGCTCTTCCCGGCGAGCGCGCTCTTCTGGTGGCTGTTCGAGCACCTCAACCGCTTCGTCGGCAACTGGTACTACACCGGCGTGGCCGCCTCGAGCGACTGGGATTACTTCCTCCAGGGGACGCTGCCCTTCTCATCGGTGCTGCCCGCCGTGGCAAGCACCTGGGCGTGGCTCAGGACCTTTCCACGCTTCGATGCCATGGGCGAATCGGTGCCCCTGAAATTCCGTGGCGCTTCGAAGCAGGCGCCGCTCGCCGTGGTCGCCGGGCTGCTGGGGCTCGCCGCCATCGGCCTGTGGCCGCAGCAGCTCTTCAGCCTGCTGTGGCTCGCGCCGCTTGCGGTGCTGCTCGGGCTGCAGCAGCTCCTCCTCGGCGAGACGCTGCTCGCGCCGCTCGCGCGCGGCGATTGGCGGCCGCTGCTGCAGCCGGCGGCGGCGGCGCTGGTTTGCGGCTTTTTTTGGGAGCTGTGGAACTGGGGCAGCTTGGCGCAGTGGCACTACGCCATCCCTTACGTGCAGCGCTTCCACCTCTTCGAGATGCCGCTGCTCGGCTACGCGGGCTACCTGCCGTTCGGCGTGGCATGCGCGGTCGTCATCGACCTCGTCGCGCGGATCGCGGGACGCGGATGCGGCGGATTCCTACAGCGCAATCAGACCGGTCCTATGGGCGTGGCGCGCGGCGCGCGCTACCGTGACAGTCATGAAGAACCCCCGCCAGATCACCGCAGTGGAGAGCCTGTTTGACCGCTGGCCCGAGCTGGTGGGCTTCTCGGTGCAGGACGCGGCCAGCCTCCCGGGCGACCGCGAATGGGTGCGTCTGGACGAGCGTTTGACGGTCGCCGACGTGGGCCTGCTCGGCGGGATGGGGCACGAGGACAAGCTCGAGATGCTCGGCGAGCTCGCCGGCGCGCTGCTCGATCTGATCGCCGAGCGCCCCGAGGCGCGAGCGCTGCTGCGCGGACGGACCTTCGCACGCACCCTGCACTGATCAGTCGCGCAGCGCCAGCCTGAGCGGCTGGTGATCGGAGGCATCGGTGGCGGAATCCATCTCGATAGAGGCAATGCGCGCCGCTACGTCGCTCGTCAGGGCGAAGTAGTCGCGGCAATGCCCGCCCATCGGCCATTGCGCGCGGTCGTGCAAGCCGGTGGTGGGCAGGTGCCTTTCGTTTTTGTTCAAGCAGCGCCACGCGTCCAGCAAGGGCGGCTGGAACAGCTGCGCGTACTCGGCATCCTCGGGAAGAACATTCAGATCCCCGCAAAGCACGAGCGACGCCGGGCGCGGGACGGCATCGTAGGGGCTGGCGCCGGCCTTCGCCGGCCGCGCCTCGTTCTCCGCCGCTTCCCGCTGCAGGGCACGAAGCCGCCCGATCTGCGCGGCGCGGTGCGCCGCCGAGAAGTATTCGAGGTGCGTAGTCATGACTCGCAGCGGCCCGCCTTGCGTCTGGACCACCGCCTCGATCGCCTGGCGCTGCATGTGCTTGATGCCGCCCTCGGCGGGATGCGGCAGCAGGTGGCTGAAGACCTGCAGCAGCGGCAGGCGCGACAGCATGAGGTTGCCGTACTGCCTCTCGTTCCGGGTCAGGGCAGGCCCGAAAATCCCCGTGTATCCCGGAAACAGCGCCTCGAGCTGCGCCACCTGGTCCGCGCCGCCGGCGAACGCGGCATCGTTTCGGGCGATCTCCTGCAGGCAGATGACGTCCGCCTCGCCCATCGCCTTTATCACGCGCGCGATGCGCGAAAGATCGATGGCCCCGTCGCAGCCTTTGCCATTCTGGATGTTCCAGGTAAGGATTGCTGTCATGTGTCGAGAAAAACAGGGACAGACCCCATTTTCCGTTGCGCCTCCGCGCGAAAAGAGCCTCCCTCCTGTGACGCGGCGCGTATTATGCCGCCCGACGTCCGCTTGATCTCGATCAAAGTGGGCTGCGCATTAGTCGCTAGGATGTCATTGCGCAGGCTTCCCCGGAGAGATGGGGGAGATCGCAAAATGAGCGGCCCGGTCGACCGGGAAAGAGTGCGGGCTTCCTAACAGCGCCGCACCGGATGGAGACGACGCTCAGACCGGCCGGAGACCGAAAAGGCACCGAGCCGGCATCTCCACCACCAGCCCGCCTTCCCCAAGGATGGCGGGCTTCTTATTGGCCGTTGCGGCGAGGGGGGTTGACGCAGCGCAAAGGCCGCCGGCGTGCCGCCGCTACAGTGGTCCGATGAAAACCCTCCTGCTGATCGCCTTCATGGCGTTGTCGAGACTGGCGGTCGCAGCGGTCGAGCCGCCGCCTCCGCCGGGCGCTGAAATCACGCCGCCGCGCCTGAGCTTCGTCGACGGCAAGGCGTCGTTCTGGCGACCGGGCGCGCAGGACTGGGCGCCGGCGCGGGTCAACACGCCGCTCGCGGCGGGAGATGCGCTCTACACCGGCGAAGGCGCGAACCTGGAGATCCAGGTCGGTCCGCGCTCGTTCGTGCGCGCGGCGCAGAACACGCAGCTCGGCATCGTCGCCGTCGAGCCGGATTTCCTCCAGGTGAAGGTGACGGGCGGGCACGCGTCGCTGGATCTGAGGCGCGTTCCGGCCGGCCATACGGTCGAGCTGGATACGCCGAGCGCGGTGTTCACCATCGAGCACGCGGGCTACTACCGCGTCGTCGTCGGCGACGAGGTCACGCGCTTCGTCACGCGCCGCGGCGGCCACGCGACGATCAGCCTGGCCGACGGCCCGCCGCAGGCGATCTCGTCCAGCGAGGAGATCGTGGTGCGCGGCACGGCCTCGCCGAGCGTCGAGACGTATGCAGCCCCCGAGCTGGACGCATGGGACCGGTGGAACTACGCGCGCACCGATTACGAGATCGAAGCGCTCAGCGCGCGCTATGTCTCGCCCGGCGTCTATGGCGTCGGCGTGCTCGACCAGTGGGGCACGTGGCGCGTGGTGCCGGCGTACGGCGCGGTGTGGGTTCCGGACCGCGTGGCAGCGGGATGGGCGCCTTACACGACCGGCTCCTGGATCTGGGATCCGTACTATGGCTGGACCTGGGTCGACGACGCGCCGTGGGGATGGGCGCCGTTTCACCATGGGCGCTGGGTCTTCGTCGACGGCTTCTGGGCCTGGGCGCCCGGGCCGGTGATCCTGCGCCCGGTCTACGCGCCGGCGCTGGTCGCTTTCTTCGGCATCGCGCCCGGCATTTCGGTGCGCATCGGCCTCGCCGGCCCCGCGGTGGGCTGGGTGGCGCTCGGCTGGGGCGAGCCGCTGCGCCCCTGGTGGGGCCGCCCGGGATTCGTCGGCGTGCCCTCGTGGCACGGCTGGGCCGGCCCGCGCATCGCCAACGTCGTCGTCTACCAGCACACGCAGCGGACGCGGGCCGTCGTCGCGGTGAGCGAGAAGCAATTCGGCAGCGGCGCGGTTCGCGGCACGCGCTTTTCTCCGGCAGGGCCGCAAGAGCTGCAGCCCATCCGCGACGCGCACCCGGTGCGGCCGAGACCGGGAAGCCTTGCGCCCGCCCAGGGCGCGACCATTCGCCCGCCGGCCAGGGTGGCGTCGCGGCCGGTGGTTGCCACCCGGCCAGCGCGCGAAGCGCCTTTGCCGTTCAAGCGCGAGCCGGCGCCGAAGAAGCCGGCGGTCAGCGCGCCCCCGCCGCGCGTGGTCGCGCCGCCGAAGCGTGCCGACGCGAGCGTGCCTTCGCCCCGCCCGTCCTTCGGCGAAAAGGGCGCGGAGCGCGCGCGCCCGGCGCAGCCGCCGCGCCTGGAAGACCTGCGGCGCGCCCCACGCAAGGAACCTGCCAAAACGACGCAGAAGCCGCGCACGCTGCCCGGCAAGCCGGCGAGCGGGGTGTTCGCGCCCTCAGCGCGCACCCAGCGCAAAGAGCGATGAGCGGTCAGGCCTTCCGGCGCGACCAGACCAGCTCGCCGTCGCGCCACACCGCGCGCACGCGATGGTACGGGACGCTGTGCACCGAGCCGTCCTCCTCCAGCGCCTCGAAGCCGAAGTGGTCCCCGTGCGAGGTGCGGATGCGCTCGAGCGGCAGGCGCACCAGGGCCTTGCGGGTGCGGTCGAGATAGGCGAGCTCGAAGCGCGCCTTGCCGAACTCGGGGTCCCAGCGGATGCGGGCGAGCAGCTCGTGGATCGGGATCAGCAGGCTGTCCTTGCAGCAATAATATGGGACGCTACTTGAAATGACCCTCGCCGCGCTGAGCGTGTTCCAGCAGTTCGCGCTGCTCCTGCTGATCGCCGCGGCGCTGGGGCTGGTGGCGAGCTGGCTGAAGCAGCCGCTGATCCTCGCCTACATCGTGATGGGCGTGGCGGCCGGCCCGGCGCTGGTGGGCTGGGCGGCGCCGTCCGAGGCGCTCGGGCTGCTGGCGGAGTTCGGCGTCACGTTGCTGCTGTTCGCGGTGGGCCTGAAGCTCGACCCGCAGCTCGTACGCCATCTCGGGCCGGTGGCGCTGGCCACCGGGCTGGGGCAGCTCGGCTTCACGATCGTGGTGGGCTTCGGGCTGTGCCTGCTGCTCGGCTACGACGCGGTGGCGGCGCTCTACATCGCTATCGCGCTCACCTTCTCCAGCACCATCATTATCGTCAAGCTGCTGTCGGACAAGCGCGAGATCGACTCGCTGCACGGGCGCATCGCCATGGGCTTTCTCATCGTGCAGGACGTCGCCGTGGTGATCGCGCTGATGGTGCTGGGCAGCCTGCGCGAGGCGCCGGATCTGCCGGTGCTGCAGGTCGCCGCGCTCACGCTCGCCAAGCTCGGCGCCGCCGCGGCGCTGGTGTTCGTGGCGCTGCGCTATCTGGTGCCGCGCGTGGCGCGCCACGCCGCGCGCAGCGGCGAGCTGCTGCTGCTCGCCTCGATCGCCTGGGGCGTACTGCTCGCCGCGGGCGGCGAGCTCGCGGGCTTCAGCAAGGAAGTCGGCGCGTTCCTGGCCGGCTTCACGCTGGCGGCCACCCCGTTTCGCGACGCCGTGGCGGGCCGGCTCGCCGGCCTGCGCGACTTCCTGCTGCTGTTTTTCTTCATCGACCTCGGCCTGCGCCTTGAGGTGGGCGCGCTGGGCGGCGAGCTCGCGCCGGCCGCGGTGCTGTCGGCCTTCGTGCTGGTCGGCAACCCGCTGATCGTGATGGCGATCATGGGCTACATGGGCTTTCGCGCGCGCACCGGGCTGCTTGCCGGCCTGACGGTGGCGCAGATCAGCGAATTCTCGATAGTCTTCGTCGCCATGGGCGTCACCCTCGGCCACGTAGGCGGCCCCGCGCTGGCCGTTACCACGACGGTCGGCATGATCACCATTGCGGGCTCGACCTACATGATCCTGTACTCTCAGCGGCTGTACGAGGCGCTGGCGCCCTGGCTGCGCGCTTTCGAGCGCCGCGTGCCCTACCGCGAGGCCCGCGGTGCGCTCGCGCCGCACGCCCTCGCCGCGCCCGACGTGCTGGTGGTCGGCATGGGCCGCTACGGCCGCCGGCTGGCCGAGCAGCTGCACCGCGCCGGGCAGCGGGTGATCGGCGTCGACTTCGACCCCGAGATGGCACGCCGCGCGGCGCACGGCCCGGTCCCGGTGTTCTTCGGCGACGCGGCCGACGCCGCGCTGCTCGACGAGCTGCCGCTGCAGGGCACGCGCTGGATCGCGATCACGCTGCCCGATGCCGACGACGCGCTGGCGTTCATCGATACGCTGCGCAGCCACCGCTTCGCCGGCCGCATCGCGCTCGCGGCGCGCAGCGAGATGGACCTGCGCCGGCTCGGCCGCGCGCGGCCCGACCTGCTGCTCAAGCCCTTCGAGGACGCCGCCGACCAGGCGGCGCGGCTGCTGACGGGCGCGGCCGGCGCGGTTTGATCCACGTCAACCGCCGCGCGGCCGTACCTGAGATGCTGAACGGCGAAGGAGGTCGAAATGGTGGATTTCATCAGCTGGGAAAAGGCGAAGGAGCTGGCGCACGCCGAGCCGGTCGCGTTCGTCGAGATCATGGGCGAGGCGCCGGGTGCGCGCAGCCTGGAGGTGCACATCATGTCGTCGAGCGGTGTCCACCTGCACGAGATCGAGCGCGACGACACGGGCCTGGTGTCGCTGGAGGACATCCAGGACGTGGTGGCCCGGATCGCCGCGTCGCGCAACGTGCGCTACGCCGCCATCCGCCGCGCCGAGGATCGCTGGCCGCCGCCGTGGGCCTGACCGCCGACCGCGGCCGCCTGGCGCGGTGATGCGCAGCGGCTTCCGACTCGGACGCATCGCCGGCATCGAGGTGTACGCCGACTGGAGCCTGCTCATCATCTTCCTGCTGATCGCCTTCGGTCTGGCGACCGGCGTGTTTCCGGCGTGGCACCCTGACTGGCCGGCGGCGCTCGCCTGGGGCACGGCGCTCGGCGCCGCGGCGCTATTCCTCGCCTCCGTGCTGGTGCACGAGCTGTCGCACGCGCTGATCGGGCGCCTGGGCGGCATCCAGGTGCGCCGCATCACGCTGTTCATGCTCGGCGGCATGGCGCACATGGAGCGCGAGCCGCCGACGTGGCGCTCCGAGCTCGCCATGGCGGCGATCGGCCCGGTCACCAGCCTGGCGCTCGGGCTCGCGTTCCTGTGGCTGGCGGGGCTCATCGCCGGCCCGCTCGACATCGATCCCGAAGACCCGGGCCGGCTGCTCGCCTCGCTGTCGCCGCTCGCCACGCTGCTCGCGTGGCTCGGGCCGGTCAACATCCTGCTCGGCGTGTTCAACCTGGTGCCGGGGTTTCCGCTGGACGGCGGCCGCGTGCTGCGCGCGCTGCTGTGGGGGGCGACCGGCAGCCTGCGCAAGGCGACGCGGTGGGCGTCCGCCGGCGGGCAGGGCTTCGCCTGGCTGCTGATCGGCACCGGCGTGCTCATGCTGCTCGGCTTGCGCTTCCCGCTGCTGGGCGGCGGCCCGTTCGGCGGCCTGTGGCTGATGTTCATCGGCTGGTTCCTCAACAACGCCGCGCTGGTGAGCTACCGGCAGCTGCTGGTGAAGCAGACGCTGGAGGAGGTGCCGGTCGGGCGCCTCATGCAGACACGGCTCGCGCGCGTCGACCCGGAGCTGTCGGTGGCGCGGCTGGTCGAGGAGCAGATGATGGCGAGCGGCCAGCGCGTCCTGCCGGTGGAGCGCGCGGGGCGCTTCCTCGGCCTGGTGTCGCTCAGCGACCTGCAGAAGTCCGAGCGGCGCGCCTGGGAGCGGATGACGGCGGCCGACATCATGACGCCGCTCGAGCGGCTCGCCTGCGTGGCGCCGGAGGCCGACGCCGGCGACGCGCTCGGGGAGCTGGCGCGCCGCGGCGTGAATCAGCTGCCGGTGCTCGAGGACGGCAGGCTGGTGGGGCTGCTGCGGCGCGAGGACGTGCTGAAGTGGCTCTCGCTGCACGAGGGGCCCGTCGAAGAGTGATCGGGCCCGGTTTGCTGCGCTACGCGCTCATCGCGCTGATCGCGGCCGCGACGCTCGCGACCGCGATTTCCGGCGTGCGGTCCTACCGCTCGTTCCAGCTGTTGCGCTCGGCCTACGAGCTCGGCGTGCCCGACGTCGGCAGCATCCGCGCATGGATGACCCTGCGCTATGTCTCCGACACCTACCGGGCGCCCCGCGCCGCCCTGCTCGAGCGCCTCGGACTGGCGCCCGAAACCGATCCCGACACCAGCCTGAGGAGCCTGGCGCAGCGGGAAGGACAAGCGCTGATCCCATATCTGCAGGGCGTGCAGCGCGCAGTGGCCGACGTGACGCCGCGGACCGCCGCCGTGCAGCCGCCCGAGGCCGCGAGCTGGCTGGGCTCGCTCGGCGACCAGGCGCTGGCCGCGCTGCTCGTGCACGGCTATTCGATACTCGGGCTTACGCTGCTGCTCGGCGCGGCGGGGCTGCCGCTGCCGACCGGCTTGTCGGCGGTCGTCGCGGGGTCGTTGGTGGCTCGAGGCACCATGAGCTGGACGGGAGCCGGCACGGTGGCGGTGACGGCTTCGGTGCTGGGCGACCTGGCGGGCTACGGCCTGGGCCGCCTGCTCAACGAGAAGTTCCTGCAACGGCATGGACGCTGGCTCGGCTACACGCCCGCGCGGGCGCATCGCATCGAGCGCTTCTTCCAGCGCTGGGGCGGCGTGGGCGTGCTGCTCAGCCGCACGCTGGCGTCGCACCTGAGCAGCGTGATGAGCCTGCTGGCCGGCGCGGGCCGCTACCGGCTGGATGCGTTCGTGGCGTTTACCGTCGCCGGGCGCATCCTGTGGACATCCGCCTACCTGGGACTGGGCTACGCCGCCGGCAGCGACCTGGAAGCCGCAGCCGGATTCCTCACCAACGTGAGCGTGCTCCTGATCTCTTCGGCAGTCCTCGTGGCCGCCGCGCTCGCGCTGCCCTCCGCCTATCGCGCCAGCGCGACGTTCGGCGGAACGGACTCCACCGGGTAGCCGCGCGCGACCCATTCGGGGAAGCCGCCGCGGAACCAGTAGACGTTCTTGTAGCCGGCCTTGACGGCGGCGACGCAGGACTTGTAGCTCTTCCAGCACTCGGCGCCGTTGCAGGCGAAGATCACGGGCGCGTCCTTGCTGCCGGCCCGGGCCACGTCGAACCTGTCCTTGACGAAGTCGAAGCCGACTTCCTTGGCGCTCTTCTCGCCGTAGGGCAGCCACTTCGCGCCCCGGATGTGCTTGTCCCGATACTCGTCCTCGGAGCGGGTGTCGTAGAGCACCGCGCCCTTCTTCATCAGCGCGATGACCTCGTCGGCGCTCACGATGGTCGCGCCGGCGAGCACGCGCGGGGTGAAGTAGCCGAGCGTGGAGACGTACTCGTACTCCTTCACGGTGATGGGCTGCATCGCGCGCACGTCGAGGCCGGCGAGATCCACGCGGGCGAGGGTCCTCGCATTCGGCGAGAGGAAGGCGGAGCGGATGCGGTCCTTGGTCTTCGCGTCGAGCGTGCTCAGGACCGCGACGCCGGTCGTCGGCGCGCCGCGCGTCTCGAACAGGATGCGGCCCTTGTTCCGGGCGATCCACTCCTCGGCCAGGCGCCGGTCGGCGACCGCAAGGTCGGCCTGGCCGAACTCGAGCGCGAGCAGCGCCGCCTCGTGATAGCGGAACTCGCGGATCTCCTTGAAATGCGACTTCGCCTGTACGCCGCGGGCGTTCATCTCGCCGCGCGCGAGGTAGGTGGCGAGCGAGTCGGCCGGCGGCAGCGCGAGGCGCCTGCCCTTCGCCTGCTCGATCGAAGTGATGCCGCTCGCCGCGCTGGCGATGAACACCGCGACCTCCTCGCCCGGATACCGCGCCACCGGCTCGTAGCCGTAGCGCACAGCGCTGCCGATGACGTGCGCCGGGCCGATCATCAGGTCAGTGCCGCGCGAGCGCGTGCGCTGCAACTCGCGCGTCAGGTCGCGGCCGAAGCTCACCTTGACGTCGGCGCCGGTGGCCGAGCCGACATACGTGGCGAGCGTGCGATAGCGGTCCATGAAGGTGGCGGTGCTCAGCTCCTCGCGGGGCTCGGCGGAAATGCTGACCTTCAGCGGGGCGGCGGCCGCCGGGATGGCGGCGAGTCCGGTCAGGACGAGGGCAAGGACAGGAAGCGTGCGCATGGCTGCCTCGGATGTGTTGTTGTAATCAACATCTTAGGCCGCCTGCGGGGCGAGTGGGAAAGCAGGTTCGTAGGAGAGTGTGAAAAACTGCGCAGCCGCTCCCTTACGGGAACACGCGCGGGTCCGTGCCCTCGGGCTCGGCTTCCGGGTGAGCCTGCTTGATGCGCTCGGTGATCTCCTCCACCCGGCCGCGCGGCACGTCGACGATGACGAGCAGCTCGCCGCGCTCGATGGCGTCGTGGAACGCCTTGTGGCGGGTGTTCTCGACGTTCAGGCCCACCATGCCGCCGAGATAGGCGCCGATGCCCACGCCGGCGAGCGAGGTGGCGAGCAGGACCCCGCCCCCGGCGACCACCAGGTGCGGCGCGAGGAAGATCGCAACCAGCCCGCACAGCAGGCCGGTCGCCCCGCCGATCGGCACCGCGCGCTGCAGGGCCGGCACGACGTCGCTCTTCTGCCAGTGCGACGCCTCGGGCAGCTCCTCGAGCAGCGTGCCGCGCTTGCCGATCACGTGGATGTGCTTCCACTCGATGCGCGCAAGCAGCAGCTCATCCACCACTTTCTTTCCGACCCTGGTGTCGGGTACCAGGAAATAGAGTCTGCGCATTGGGGCAGTATGCGTGGCCCGGATTGCGCTCTTTTGACCTGCATCAAACGCGCGGCGGGGCCCTCGGGCTGGTAACTTCCATTTGGGCTCGCGCCGCTTAGCCGAGTGTCCGCACAATCATCCAGGCGCCGAGCGCCGTTGCCAGAACGCCTGCGCCGCGCGCCAGAGCTTCGCCCGCGGGCAGGACCTTCTCCAGGAGGACCCACGCGGCGATCGCCGCGACCCATAGCAGGTTCATGACGCCGCCGACGAAGAGCAGCGTCATGAGCAGCGCGCAGCAGCCGAGGCAGTACGCGCCGTGCTCTACGCCCATGCGCAGCGCACCCGCCGTGCCGTCGTGCCAGCGCTCGAGCACGAACGCGAGCGGCGAGCGGCAGCGGCGCAAGCAGGCGTGCTTGAGCGGCGTGAGCTGGTAGAGGCCGACGGCTACGAAGAGCAGCCCGCCGAGCAGCGGGCTCGAGGTGCGCATCATCGGGGTCATCAGCGCGGCGCGCTCGAGCCCCCACTGCAGGCCGGTGGCGGCCATGCTGAACGCGCCCCAGGCGAGCACGTAGCCGGCAACGAACACGGCCGTGGGCACGTAGGGCGTGCCGAGCTCTCGGCGGCGCCGGTTCACCGTGGCGAAGGTGAGCGTCATGGGGAGCGCGCTCGGCAGCATCATGCCGATCATCATCACCCACCACATCAGGAACATCACCGCCGCGCCCATGGCCATGCGCGGCATGCTCACGAGGTACAGCCAGGAAAGCGCCGTGATGCCGGCGAGCGCGGCGAGGATGACGGCGCGCTCGCGCCGCGGCAGCGCGGCCCCGTCCATCCTAGGACGACCAGCTGAACGGCGCGTAGTGCCCGTTGTTGCCGGCGCCCGCGATGTCGAGGTCCAGGCCGAAGGCGTGCAGGTGCGTCTCCTTCGAGCGCGCGAGCGCGAGGCGCCGGTTCGCGGAGTGCGCGACGTTGTCGATGTAGTAAGGTTCACCGCTGCCGTTGCGCGAAGCGACGCCCTCGATCTCGTAGGCGAGCACGTCCGGGATCTCGGTGCGCCGGCGCAGGCCGTCGGACTCGAACACGATCGGCCGGAACTGCACGCCGCGGAAATCTTCCACCAGGGTGGTACGGATCACCGCGGGACGGCCGCCCGCCTCGCCGCTCACGATCGCGGCGAGCGCCTTGCGCTGCGCGTCGTCGGCCGCGTCGTCCACGACGCAGGCGAAGACCCATTTGCCTTCGGCCATCACCCGCCCGGAGCGGATGACGAATGCGAACTTGAGCCCGTTCAAGGCCAGCGCGCCAGACTTGCCCTGGTCGATGCGGTATACCTGCAGGGAGTAACAGTGCTCATGCGTGGCGGCGCCCTGCGGGTTGGTGTAGATGCACGGGCACAGGTAGTCGCAGTTGCAGCTTTCCATGTACTCGCCGCGGATGCTCCAGGTCGTTGCCGCCATCGCTCGCCTCCGGTAGATGGTGCGCTGTCCGAGAGCTTAGCAAGGAACTCGGTGATGCCGGTACCGCCGATGAGCGAGGCGCTGCCGTCGTGGAGTCTGGCGATGAGCGCCACGCCTGATCCTGGTCAAACCCCGCGCGTAGCGCCGCCGTCGATGGCGATGGTCGTGCCGCTGACGTAGGTATTGCGCTCGGAAGCGAGGAAGGCGATGAGCGGCGCGATCTCCTCCGGCCGGGCGAAGCGGCCGATCGGGATGTCGCGCAGGAATTCCTCGCGCGCCGCCTCCTCGGAGATGCCCATCATCGCCGCCTTCGCCTTCACCATGTAGTCGAGCCGCCGCGTCTGCATCGGGCAGGGGCTCACGCCGTTCACCAGGATGCCGTCGCGCACCACCTCGTCGGCGAGCGCTTTGGTGAAGTTGATCAGGCCGGCGTTCGCCACCCCCGCGGGCATGGCCTGCGCCTCGGGCTGGCGCCCGCGGTGGCCGATCACGTTCACGATGCGCCCCCAGCCCTCGCGCCGCATGTGCGGGACGACCTCGCGGCAGGCGCGCACGATGCCGAAGAGCTTGAGCTCCAGGCTGTCGCGCCAGTCCTCCTCGGACAGATCGAGGAAGCGGCCCGACTTCGCCGCGCCGATGCTGTTCACCAGGATGTCGATGCGCCCCAGGCCGGCGTGCGCCTCGGCCACCATGGCGCGGATCTCGTCCGGCCGGGTGCAGTCGGCCCGCACGGCGAGCGCCCCGCCGCCGATCTCCGCGGCTGCCTGCGCGAGCGCTTGCGCGCCTCGCGCGGCGATCGCCACCCGGCAGCCTTCGGCGGCGAGCGCCAGCGCCGCGGCCTTGCCGATGCCCATGCTGCCCCCCGTGACCAGTGCGCACCTGCCCTTCAGACCGAGGTCCATTTGGGCGATACTGCCGTGGACACAACCCGGGAGCAACCACATCATGGCGGCACACGAGGGACTGCACGAGCAGGAAAAGGAGCTGAGGCCCGAGACGGTCGAGATGCACCGGGCGATCGTCTCGCTCATCGAGGAGCTGGAGGCGGTGGACTGGTACCAGCAGCGCGTCGACGCCTGCCGCGACCCCGAGCTCAAGGCGATCCTCGCGCACAACCGCGACGAGGAGAAGGAGCACGCCGCGATGGTGCTGGAATGGATCCGGCGCAACGACCCGGCCTTCTCCAAGGAGCTGAAGGACTACCTGTTCACCGACAAGCCGCTCGCGCACGACTGAGAACCCTCTGCCTCTTCCTTGGGGCGCTGTGGCTGGCGGTGGCCGGCCCGGCGCCCGCGCAGACCGTCCCCGGCAAGCTGAAGGGCGGCGTCGCCTATTCGCTGCCCGGGTGGTTCAAGCCCAGCCTGCTGGAGATCCGGGAAGACGTGGCGGAAGCGCGCACGCAGGGCCGGCACGTACTGCTGTTCCTGCACCTGGACGAATGCCCTTATTGCGAGCGCATGCTCCGGGAAAGCTTCACGCGCGGCGAGACGCACGACTTCATGCGCAAGCACTTCGACGTGATCGGCATCAACGTGCGCGGCGCGATGGAAGTGACCTGGACCGACGGCAGCGTCTCCACCGAGCAGGCGCTCGCCCGGCGCCTGAAGGTGTTCGGCACGCCGACCCTCGTGTTCCTGGGCGAGGACGGCGGCGTGGCGCTGAAGCTCGCCGGCTACCGCGACCCGCGCGCGCTACGCCACGCACTGGAGTACGTCCACGGCGGGCACTACCGCAGGCAGCCCCTGGCCGCGTGGCTCGAGCAGCGCGACAGGCCCTCGGTATACGAGCTGCGCGAGCATGCCCTGTTCTCGAACCGTCGCGACTTCGCGGGATACCGCGGGCCGCTCGCGGTGCTGTTCGAGGACCGCCACTGCGCCGAGTGCGCGCGCTTCCACGACAGGACGCTGCGCCATCCCGACGTGCTCGCCGAGATGAAGAAGCTTCTGGTGGTGCGGCTCGACGCCGATTCGGGCGAGCGCGTGGTGATGCCCGACGGCAGCGTCACCACGCCCGCGCAATGGGCCAGGGCTCTGGGCCTGGCCGCGCGCCCCGCGCTCGCGCTCTACGCCGAGGGGCGGGAAGTCTTCCGCTTCGACGGGCACCTGTATCACTTCCACTTCAAGGAAGCCCTGCGCTACGTGAGCGGCGGGCACTACAAGCGCTTCGCCAGCATCTCCCGGTACAACGCCGCGCGGCGCGCCGAGCTGCTGAAACAGGGCGTCGACATCGACTACGCCGAGTAGGCCGGTTGACGTGGATCAAACGCACGACCGCTCCCGCGGCTAGGCTAGCGGCATGGAAATCCCTCTGCAGATCTCGCTGCACGGCATCGCACAGTCCGACGCGCTCCATAACGCCATCCGCGAGAAGGCGGAGAGGCTCAATCGCTACTACGACCACATCATGAGCTGCCGCGTGGTGCTCGAGCTCTCCGGGCGCCACAAGCGCCAGGGCAAGCAGTTCACGGCGCGCATCGACCTCAAGGTTCCCGGCGGCGAGATCGTCGTCACGCACGAGCACGATGAGGACCTGCAGATCGCCCTGCGCGACGCCTTCGACGCCGCGCGCCGCCAGCTCGAGGATTACGCGCGCACGCAGCGCGGCGACGTGAAGCAGCACGCGCCGTAGCAGAGCGGGCGCATCGCGCGCCTGGACGTGCACTCCCAGTTAGGGGTGCTTGTCTCCCCGCCGCTCCCAGACGCCGCGGCCGGTGCACTTCAGCACCTCGTCGCCGCTCTGCACGTAGGTGCCGAGCGGGAACTCCTCGTTGTTGAAGTGGCACACCGCCTCCTCCAGCTCGAGGTCCCGCGCGCCGGCCTTCTCGTCCAGCTGGGATTCGTCGACGATGGGAGAGGTGTTCAGCTCGGGGTCGGGGGCGCCGACCTGGGGAAGGGGCTTTTTCATGTGCTCATGGTGCCGCGCGCCCGCCCCGCGGGGTTGAGCCAGATCAAAAGGCGCCGCCGCCGCGGCGGCAGAATGCGCCATGGACGTGCGCATTCCGGCGGGCACGGCGCGGCTCGAGGGCGTGCTGGCGCTGCCCGCGGCGCCGCGCGGGGTCGTGGCCTTCTCGCACGGCAGCGGCTCCGGACGCCATTCGCCGCGCAACCGCTTCGTCGCGGCCGAGCTGCGCAAGGCGGGCCTCGCCACGCTGCTGCTCGACCTGCTTACCGAGGAGGAGGATCTCGAGCGCGACAACCGTTTCGACATCGAGCTGCTCTCCGGGCGGCTGGCGCACGCGGTGCGCTTCCTCGCCGGCGAGAAGGCGA
>DASUUN010000166.1:0-32111 GCA_036374055.1 Burkholderiales bacterium | reverse complement strand
ACCACCCAGTCGATCTTGCCCTCGAGCAGCTTTTCCCAGAGGAACTCGACGTCCTCGCGCGGCCGGATCGGCGGGTTGACCTTGGCGAGGACCCCGGCGTTCGAGGTGGTGTCGAGCATGAGGTGCCCGATGGTCACCTCGCGGCGGAAGTCGATGTGGGGAAACACCGCCTGCATGTGCAGCGCCGCCTCCAGCGCTTTTCTGGAGCTCAGATGCAGCAGGTTGATATTGGGCAGCGCGGTCTCGTTGGCGAGGTAGGCGGCGATGAACACGGCGAGGCCTTCCGAGTGCGGCGGCCGCGCCGCGTGGTAGGCGGCGAGGCCTTCGAGCTTGCCTTCGGTCTCCACCATCCGGGTGTAGGCGGTCATGATCTCGGCGGTCTCGCAATGCAGCGACAGGCTGATCTGCGCCGCTTTGTCGGTATGGCGCTCCCGCGCCGCCTGCACGCCGCGCATGATGAACTCGAAGTGCGCGTAGTCATAGCGCTCCCCGGGGCCGATCATCAGGAAGTCGCGCTGGCTGTCGGAACGCCCGTGCAGGCCGTGCGAGCCGTAGAACATGAAGATCTTGAACGAGCACACGCCGTGCTTGTCGATCAGATCGGGGATCTCGGCGATGTGCGTCCGGTCCATCGGCGCGAGGTGGTAGCCATAGTCGACGTGGAAGCGCCCGGCCGAGAGCGCCAGCACTTCGGGGAAGAACTCGGCATAGGGACCGCCCCGGTTGAGGTAGTACTGCCCGCTGCGGAAATAGTTGAGGCTCGAGGTGACGCCGCCCTGCGCGGCGGCGCGGCTCTCGCTCACCGCGTCCTCGGCAAGCGGCGAGTAGATGCCGGTGTGCATGTGCGCGTCGACCACGCCGGGGAAGGCGAGCCGCCCCTTGGCGTCGTAAACGCTGCGCGCCTCGGAAGGCGGCAGGTTCGTTCCTATGCGCGCGAACTTCTCCGCTCCGATCGCGATATCTGCTTCTTCGACCTGCGCGGCACGCGGGCGCACCAGCCGGGCATTCTTGATGAGCAGGTCCCATTTCATCGGCGCAGCACCTCTCCCATGTCGTTCCACACCTGCTGGTCGACGAGCCGGCCCTCGCGCACGGTGAAGCGGTCGATGAAGCGGATGCCGGAGTCGGGCGTGCCGTCGAGGCGCTCGCCCTGCAGCGTGCCGAAGCAGTAGACCGCCTCGCCACAGGCGTCGAAGCGCTCGTAGGTCTTGCGCGCGCTGCGGTAGCGGCCCCTGGCCCATTCCACCAGCGCCTCCAGGCTGTCGAAGCGCTCGCCGCCGGGAAAGACCATGTGGAAGCCCGGCGCCAGCAGCGCCTTGGCCGCCGCGAGATCGCGCCGCTCCATGGCCTCCAGGTAGCCCCTTACGGTCTGCTCAGGACTCAAGGAATTCCTTCAGCGCCTTTTCGGGCGGTCTGACGAAATTGGAGCGCCGGCTGACGCGGGTTTTCATCTTGACGAACATCTCCGCGGTCTTCGCGATAACGGTGATGCCGTTGACGACCGGGGCGCCGCCGATCTCTCCCGAGAACAGCATCATCGGCAGGCCGCCCGCCGGCACGATCACGTCCGCGCCGGCATCGAGCAGCACCCGGCATTCGCGTTCCCACTTGGGGTAGAGGGCTTCATACGCCGACTTCTCCGCAAAGGCATCGATGAAATCCTTCACCGTGGCGTCGACAGCGCGCACGCCGACCACGCGCTGCTGCAGGCCATAGCGGATCACCTGCTCTTCGTGCCAGGGGATGAACACCGGGTTGATCGTCACCAGGCCGAGCTTGCGGCCGAGGGTGCAGGCGTGGAACAGCGTGGTCTCGCCCAGGCCGAGCACCGGGATGTCCACCACCGACTTCACTTCCATCAGGCCGGCGTCCTGGAAGTGCGTGATCGCCATGGCGGCGTAGCCCTCCTTCTCCGCCTGCACCGCGTTGCGGATGAGGTTGCCGGCGATGCGGAACTCGGTGATCGCGTGCGTCGTGGTCGCGGGCGGCGTGGTGGTGTGGAAGGTGGCGGAGAAATCCGGGTCGAGGACGCTCTTCAGGTGCGCCTCGACCTTGGCGATGTAGGGAGCCATGTGGACGCGGTCGGTCGCGCCTTGGAACCAGATCTTGTAGGTCATGTGCTTTCCACGAGTGCGATTGCGCGAAGGGGGCTGCCGCTGCCGTTGCGGATCTTCAAGGGGGCGGCGACGACGACGGCGCCGGTGGGCGGCAATTGATCCAGGTTGGTGAGGCATTGCAGCCCGTAGCGGCCGGCGCCGTGCATGAAGTAATGGCAGGGGTAGGGGGGCCTGAGATGAGAGGCCTGCCCGGCATCCGTGCCGATCGACTCGGTGCCGAAGCCCAGCACGTCGCGCTCGTCGACCAGGAACTTCACCGCGTCGACGTCCGGCCCGGGCGTGTGCTGGCCTTCCTCGTCGTAGTTCTGGTACTCGGCCGGGTCCTTGCGCTTCGACCAGTCGGTGCGCATGAGGACCCAGGAGCGCGGCGCGATGCGGCCGTGCTTCTTTTCCCAGTTCTCGATCCAATCGACCGTGAGGAGAAAGTCCGCATCTTTGGAGGATTCTTTGGAGCAATCCAGGACGAAAGCCGGGCCGATGAAGCGCTCGGGGGGGATGCTGTCGGTGGCATTGTGCGGCAGGTCCTTGCCCGATACCCAGTGGATGGGCGCGTCGAAGTGCGTGCCGGTGTGCTCGCCGCAGGAGAAGTTGTTCCAGTACCAGGCCGGGCCGCGCTCGTCGTAGCGCGATACCTCCTCGATGCGGAACGGCCAGGCCTGGCCCATCTCCGGCGGCAGCGAGATATGCGGAAACTCCGGCGACAGGGTCTGCGTGAGGTCGACCACGCGGATCCTGCCCGCGGCGAAGGACTGCGTGAACAGCGAAAGCGCGCTCATGAAGACAGTTCCCGTTCCAGTGCTTTGGGATTATCGCGCCAGCGCTCCAGCCATTCCTGCGCCACGTCGCCAGGGTACACGTCCTCGACACCTTCGCGCAGCGCCTTGACGATCGCCGCCGCGAGCGCCGCGGGCGCCACCTTGGGGGGCAGCAGCAGCTGGTTCCACTCGTCGTCGATCGGCCCGGGGAACACGTTGATCACGCGCACGCCCGCGGGGCGCATCTCGGCGCGCAGGCATTGCGCCAGCGACTGCGCCGCCGCCTTGGAGGCGGAGAATGTGCCGTGCGGCGGAAAGTTGGCGAGCGCATAGATCGACAGCAGGTTGACCCAGGCCGCCGCGCTTGTGAGGCCGTCGGCGCCGCGCGAGCGCATCGCCGGCCCGAATTCCTGCGCTAGCCGCAGCAGCCCGAAGTAATTGACGTCCATCTCGGCGCGCGCCGTCTCCACCCCCTGGCGGTTGCCGATGCCGAAAGTGCGGTGGTGCTCGGCGTTGTTGATCAGGATGTCCACCTTGCCGCCGATCTCGGCGGCCAGCTCGCGTACGTTCTTCGAGTCGGTGACGTCGAGCGGCACCAGCGTCACCTGCGGGATCGCCTTCAGCTCGTCGAAGCCCGCGAACTTCTTCCAGGGCTCGGCGTAGCCCACCCAGATGAGCTGCGCGCCTGCCGCCGCCAGCGCCTTGACCAGCGCCTGGCCGGCGGCGGTCTTGCCGTCGGTGACCAGCAGTTTGCGGTACTTCGGGTCGCAGGTGAACTCGCGCAGCTGGCGATCGTCGGCCATGTCGGTAGTCTCCTTGTCGGGTAGTGCGACCAGCACCGCCTGTCCGGCGCGGTCGAGGCGCGCGGCGACGCGCACCGGCGCCGGCGCGTCGGGCACGCCGGCATGCAGATGGGCGACCACAGTGGGGCCGCTGTCGAGCTTGATGAGCCCAAGGCGCCAGGGAAGGCGCTCACGGAAGAACAAGTCGTTGCTGTGGTGCAGGACGGTGGCGGCCAGGAGCTCGCCTTGCCCAGTTTCGCTTTTCCAGACTAATCGAATGGAAAGGCAGCGCTGGCAAGCCTCGCGCGGCGGGTACTGCACGGCGCCGCAGTCGCGGCAGTGCTGCAGCTCGAAGCGGCCGAGCGCCGCGGCCGCCGTGAGACCGAGCGCCACCCGGCTGCGCGCCGCCGGCGGCAAGGTGGGTAGCCGGGTCCGCAGGATGGGATTTTTCTTCTTGAGGATCATGCGCCCAGGATCGCGGCGCCGCTGCCCAGGCCGCGGTCGTAGTTGATCATGCCGAAGCCGCTCACCAGGCCGCGTTTCGCCTTGCGCACCTGGCGCCCGGCGGCCTGGCCGGTGAGCTGGCGGATCGCCTCCACCATGCCGAGAAAGCCGCCGGCCGCGCCCGCCTGGCCGGCGGAAAGCTGCCCGCCGCAGGTATTGAGCGGGAAGTCGCCGTCCCAGGTGAAGCCGTGCCGGCGCACGAAGGCCGGGCCTTCGCCCTTGCCGCAGAAGCCCAGGTCCTCCAGCTGCATGAGCGAGATTACCGGGTAGTCGTCGTAGGTCTGGACGAAGTCCATGTCCTGCGGCCCGCAGCCGGCCTGCGCATAGAGGGCGTCGCGCTCGAGCGCCCAGCCCGCGCGCATCTGCACCGGGTCGGCGGAGAAGGCGTTGTGCCGCTCGATCGTGCCGAGCAGGCGGGCATACGGCAGCTTCAGGCCCTGTGCACGATCCTCATTCATCACCAAAAATGCTTCCGCCCCCGCGCACGGCATGACGCAGTCGAAAAGGCGCAGCGGCTCGGCGATAAGGCGCGCCGACAGGTATTCGTCTAGCGACAGCGGCTTCTTGAACAGCGCCTGCGTGTATTGCAGCGCGTTGGCGCGCTGCGCGACGCACAGCTTGCCGAAGTCTTCCGGCTGCGCGTCGTGCATGCGCATGTAATAGGCGGTGAGGAACGCGAAGCTGGCGTTGGGACCGCCGGCGCCGTACGGATACACGGCGTCCCGCGCGAACTGGCTGAAGTTGGCGAGCGTCAGGCGGAAGGAGTCGACGTGATTGGTGTCGCCGGCGATGCAGGCGACGACCTCGGCGTCGCCGGTCTGCACCGCGCGCGCCGCGCGCCGCAGCGCCACGACGCCGCTCGCCCCGCCCAGGGGAATATGGTCCAGCCAGCGCGGCGACACCCCCAGGTGCTGGGTGAGGCCGATGGCGGTGTCCGGCGCGAGCGTGAAGCTGGAGACCGTGAGGCCGTCGACGTCGTCTTTCTTCAGCTGCGTGGTATTGAGTAGTTGAGACAAAGCCCTTGCGAGCCACCAGTGCGCCGAGCGGATCGAGTAGCGCACGTAGGGCACCGTGACCGGCGCCGCGAGCACTACGCCGTCGTAGGCCTGCCTCATGCCGGCCGGCGCTTGCGCGCGCGCAGGTCGAAGCGCCGCGCCGGATCCAGCGCGTAGTCGGCGAGCCGCGCTTTCTGCACCTTGTTGGTGGAGGTGGTGGGCAGCTCGTCGATGAACGCGACGTGCCCCGGGGCCTTGAAGTAGGCGAGCCGCTCCAGGCACCAGTCCTGGATGGACATCGCGGCGGCTTCATCAGGGGCATCTTTTTCGTTCAGCACAACACAGGCAAGGACCTCTTCATCGCGCACCTCGTCGGGCGCCGCGATCACGGCGACCTGCGCGACCGCCGGGTGGCCGGCGAGCGCCGCCTCGACTTCCAGCGCGGCGATGTTCTCGCCGGCGCGGCGGATGATGTTCTTGCGCCGGTCGACGAAATGCAGCTGGCCGTCCGGCCCGCGCCGCACCGCGTCCCCGGTATGGAACCAGCCGTCGCGCCAGGCTTCCTCGGTGGCCGCTTCGTCCTTCAGGTAGCCGGAAAAGAAGCCGCGCCGGGGGTCGGGGCCGGCTCGTCGCACGAGCAGCTCTCCTGGATCACCAGGAGAAACTTCCATGCCGTTTTCATCGACAAGCTTGACCTCCAAACCTTCTCCTGGCCTCCCAACGCACCGCGTGCCCACATGCCGCGGCTCGCGGCTGGCGGCGATCACCGCGCCGCCGCCGGTCTCGGTCATCGCCCAGGCCTCGATCAGCGGGAAGCCGAAGCGCGTTTCGAAGGCGGCGTGGTCCTTGGGGTTGGCGTTGGCGCCGTAGCCGAAGCGCACCTGGTGCGCGCGGTCGAGCGGGGAGGTCTCCAGCGAAAGCAGGATCGCCGGCATCACGCCAAGGTAGTGCACGATCGTGGCGCCCGACTCGGCGACGTCGCGCCACCAGGTCTTCGGATGGAAGCGGTCGAGCTGCACCACGCAGCCGGCGGCCAGGATCATCGCCGTGGTCGACACCGCGAGCGCATTCATGTGGAACAGGGGCAGCGGCGTGATCAGCCGCTCGGCGCCATGGCGGATCGCGCACAGGCCGCCCTCGTCGAGGTAGCGCTGGCCGACGTTGAGGAAGTAGAAGTCGCTGAGCAGGCAGCCCTTGGGCTTGCCGGTGGTGCCCGAGGTGTAGAGCAGGGCGCACTCGCGCGCCTCGCCCGGGGCCGGCGCGCGGGGCGGCGCATCCAGATTGCCGCGCGTCACCACCACGCTCGTCTCGCTATGGCCGAGCACGTAGTCCAGCTCGGCCGGCCGCAATTCCGGGTTGACGGGCAGGACGGAAACCCCGAGAGCGTTCAACGCAAGGAAATGCAGCAGGAATTCGGGGCAGTTCGGCAGGTGCAGCGCTACGCGGTGGCCGGGCCGGTAGCCCGCGCTGCGGTAGCGGGCGGCGATACCGTCTACCAGCTGCAACGCGTGCGCGTAGCTGTACTCGATCTTGTCGGGGAAGACCTGCAGGAAGGGCCTGGCTCCGTGCGCGCGCGCGGTGCGCTCGAAGGCGGAAAAAACCGTGGTCACTGGACGGGATGGTAAGATGCCGCGCGACGTTCGGACAACCGGAGGAGGGGAAAATGAAACGCATTCTTTCGCTGGCGGCGGCGCTCGCCGGCACGCTCGCGGCAGCCCCTGCGCTGCCGGCCGATACCATCAGCGCGACGCACGTGTTTCCGGCCTCGCTGGTCTATTCGCGCAGCTTCCTCGAGTACGTGAAGAAGGCGAACGCCGCGGGCAAGGGCGTGTTCACCATCCAGGTGCGCGGCGGGCCCGAGGCCATCCCGATGATGCAACAGCCCGGCGCGGTGCGCGACGGGGTGGTGGACATGGTGTACACGGCCTGCGCCTTCTACGCCGCGGCGGTGCCCGAGTGCGACGCGATGTCCGCATCGACCATCGACGGCCCGACGGCGCGCAAGAACGGCGGCACCGCGCTGTTCAACCAGATCCACCAGAAGCGCATGGGGGTGGTGATGCTCGGCTGGGTCGACAGCGGCATCCGCTTCAACCTGTGGTCGACCAAGGAGCCGAAGCTGGACTCGAGCGGCCACATCGATATCAAGGGCTTCAAAGTCCGGGGCCACCCGATCTACAACGCCTTTCTCACCAACTACCTAGGCGCCCAGGTGATCAACGTCAACTCGCCGGACCTGTACACCGCGCTCGAGCGCGGCACCGTGGAGATGAGCGCCTGGACGCAGATCGGCCTGATGGACCTGAACTGGGACCGCTACCTGAAGTACCGCATCCTGCCGGACTTCTTTTCCACCGACCTCGTGATCCTCGTGAACCAGAAGAAATGGAATGCGCTGTCGCCGAAGACGCGCGACATCCTGCAGCGCGTCGCCATCCAGCACGAGACCGAGAGCCTGAGGGACCTGCAGGCCCTGTGGAAGAAGGAGGAGGCCGAGCTCAGGAAGCGCGGCATCAAGACCGTGGCGCAGTCGCCCGAGGCCTCCAAGCGCTTCTTCGAGGGCGCCCGCTCGGCGAGCCTCGCGCGCATGAAGGAGCGCATGGAGAAGGCGGGCGGCATGGAGAACTACGACAAGGTCATTCGCCTCTTCACGCCGGGTAACTAGAATTCGGGGTCTGACCCCCTTTTTCAGCCGCACGTACGACGCCATCCTCCACGGGATGGCGCTGGTGGCCGGCGTCCTCATGGTCGCGATGATGGCCATGATCGTGGCCGACGTGGTGCTGCGCAACCTCGGCTACCAGAGCTCGTCCCACTTCTTCACCTTCACCGAGTACTTCCTGCTGCTCATCCCGCTGCTCGGCGCGCCGTGGCTGGTGCGCGAGAAGGGGCACATCTACATCGAGCTGCTGATCGGGGCGCTGGGGCCCGGCGCTAGGCGCCGCATGCTCTGGGTAATCCTCGCGCTGAGCCTCGCGGTGTGCCTGGTGCTCGCCTGGTACGGGGGCGTCATCACGCTGCAGAACTTCGTGCAGAACGAGAAGGACGTGCGCTCCTTCGACATGCCGCGCTGGATGCTGATGCTGTCGATGCCGCTGTCGTTCGGCATGATGGCGCTCGAGTTCCTGCGCCTGCTCGTGCGCCGCGAAAGCCCCTACCGGTAGCGCCCATGGAATGGTACTGGGCCATCGCGCTGCTGTTCGGCCTGATCGTGGCGCTGATGCTGCTCGGCATGCCCATCGCCATCGCCTTCCTCGCCGCCAACATCGCCGGCGCGATGCTGTTCATGGGCGGGCCCCTGGGCATCGCCCAGGTGCTCAACAACGGCTTCGGCGCGATGACCAGCTTCGCCCTGGTGCCGATCCCGATGTTCCTGCTGATGGGCGAGCTGTTCTACTACACCGGCCTGGCGGAGAAGATGTTCAACGCCGTCGATCGCCTGATGGGCAACGTCCCCGGGCGGCTGGCCTACGTCACCGTGGCGGGCGGCACGGGCTTCGCGGCGCTGTCGGGCTCGAGCATGGGATCCACCGCGCTGCTCGGCTCCCTGATGGTGCCGGACATGATGAAGCGCGGCTACAGCAAGTACCTGTCGATGGGGCCCATCATGGGAACCGGGGGCCTCGCCGTCATCATCCCGCCCTCGGCGCTCGCGGTGCTGCTCGCCACCCTCGGCCGCAGCGACGTCGGCGCACTGCTGCTCGCCGGGGTCATCCCCGGCGTGATCCTCGCGTTCCTCTACACGGCGCTGATCTTCGGCTGGACCGTGGCGGCGCCGGGCGCCGCGCCGCGCTACGCCGTCGAGCCGGTGCCGCTGGCGCAGAAGCTGAAGCTGGTGCTGATCGACATCGTGCCGATGACGGCGGTGATCGTGCTGGTCATCGGCATCATGGTCACGGGACTCGCCACACCGACCGAGGCGGCGGCGATCGGCTGCATGGGGGTGATGGTGCTGGCCGCCTGCCATCTGCGGCTCACGTGGAAGGCGTTCAGGCAGTCGGTCGACGCGGGCCTGCGCATCACCGTGATGGCCTTCCTGATCATCTTCGGCTCGGCCACCTTCAGCCAGCTGCTCGCGTTCTCCGGCGCCTCCAGCGGGCTCATCGCCTGGGCGACGCAGTTCGACCTGGCGCCGCTGGGCATGCTGCTCATCATGATGGCGATCATCTTCTTTCTCGGCTGCTTCATGGACCAGCTGTCCATGATGCTGCTGACCGCGCCGATCTTCTTCCCGCTCGCCAAGACGCTCGGCTTCGACCTCACCTGGTTCGGGCTGATCATGCTGCTCGCGCTCGAGGTGGGCTATACCACGCCGCCGTTCGGGCTGCTGCTTTTCGTCATGAAGGGGGTGGCGCCTCCCGGCACCACGATGCGCGAAATCTACCTCGCCGCGGCGCCCTTCATCGGCTGCGTGCTGCTGCTCATCGCCCTCATCATCGCCTTTCCGCCCCTCGCCACCTGGCTCCCCCGCCTGATGCACTGACGGTTGTGCAAAAAGATGTGAAGGTCAGGCGCGCCGAGGTGCGCGCCACCCGCGAGCGACTCGGAGCGCCTGCTGGCGCTGGGCGTGCGCGCGCCTGTCGAGTGCCGTTTACCTCTGGACAAAGGCGCCGAGGCCTACGAAATCAGCCGCAGGGGCCACGCCCGCGGCAAGCTCGTTCTGCAGATCTCCTGACCGGACGGAAAGACAAGGGCTTCCGGCGCAATGTCGGGAAAACGTGACTTTTGTTGTTGCTTCGACCCGTCGGAAAGGTATTATTCCACATGAAAATATTTCACTAACGGCCTGAATCCACATAAAGAAGGGCCGGCCGGAAAACTGACTCGGGGGAGGCAGTCGCGGTGGGCGAGGCGCACGCGGGACCCATCAAGGTCCTGGTCATCGATGACAGCAACACCATCCGGCGCAGCGCGGAGATGTTCCTGCGCCAGGCCGGTTTCGAGGTCATCCTTGCCGAGGACGGCTTCGACGCCCTGGCGAAGATCAGCGACCATCGGCCCCGCGTCATCTTCGTCGACATCATGATGCCCAGGCTGGACGGCTACCAGACCTGCGCCCTCATCAAGCAGAACCCCCAGCTCAAATCCACGCCGGTGATCATGCTGTCCAGCAAGGACGGCGTGTTCGACCGTGCGCGCGGCCGGCTCGCCGGGTCGGACCGCTACCTCACCAAGCCGTTCACCAAGGAAGGCCTGGTGCAGGCCGTCCAGGAGACGGTCAACCCGCCGGCTTCGTCTTAACCCAGAGGTCCCGCCATGCCCATACAAAACATCCTCGTCGTCGACGATTCGCCCACCGACCGCCAGCACCTCACGGAGATGCTGTCCAAGAGCGGCTACAAGGTTTCCAGCGCCGCGAGCGCGGAGGAGGCCCTGGCCAAGGTGAAGCAGCTCAAGCCCGACCTCGTCCTGATGGACGTGGTGATGCCCGGCCAGAACGGCTTCCAGGCGACGCGCACGCTCACCAACGACGAAGCCACCAAGGGCATCCCGGTGATCATCTGCAGCACCAAGGGGCAGGAGACCGACAAGGTCTGGGGCCTGCGCCAGGGCGCGAAGGATTACATCGTCAAGCCGGTCAAGCAGGCCGACCTGCTCGCCAAGATTTCGGCGCTGGGCTGATGGCGGCCAGGATCTCCCTGCGGGATTACCAGCGGGACCTCGCGGAGCGCCTGCGCAAGGCCGGAGCCGGACGCAGCCTGTCCAAGCTCGGTCTGCAGGTGGGCGACGAGGCCTGGCTGGTCGATCTGGCCGACGCGGGCGAGGTCCTTCCGGTGCCGCCCATTACCCCGGTACCGCTGACGCGCCCGTGGTTCAGGGGCGTCGCCAACATCCGCGGCAACCTCTACAGCGTGGTGGATTTCCCCGCGTTCCTCGGGCAAAGCCCGGTGGCGGCGAGCGAGCAGTCGCGCCTGCTGCTCCTGGGCGAGCGCTTCCGGCTGGGAGCGGCGCTGCTCGTCGACCGCTCGCTCGGGCTGCGCAACCCCGGGCAGCTCGAGCCGGCCGACGCGCAGCCGGCGCCGTGGACCCGCGGACAGTACGCCGATGCCGATGGCCGGCAATGGAAAGAGCTCGACCTGCCGCAGCTCGTCCAGCATCCCGATTTCCTCGCGGTCGGGATCTGAGGAGACAAGACGATGAAGAAGCTGATCCTGGTTCTCGCCGCCCTGCTGTCGCCGGCGGCCTTCGCCCAAGGCGTCACGAACGATCGCATCCTGCTCGGCCAGGCGGCCGTGTTCTCCGGGCCCGCCGCGCAACTTGGCATTCAGATGCGAAACGGCATCAGGGCGTATTTCGACCACGTGAACGAGAAGGGCGGCGTGCATGGACGCCGCCTCGAGCTCGTCACGGAGGACGACTTCTACGAGGCGTCGCGCGCCCCGGCGGCCAGCAGGAAGCTGATCGAAGAGCACAAGGTATTCGCGCTGCTCGGCTACGTCGGCACCCCGACCGGCGTGGTGCACCTGCCGGTGGTCACGCGGTCGAAGGTGCCGCTGGTCGGCATGTTCACCGGCGCCGAGGCCCTGCGCGCGCCGCTCAACCGTTACGTCTTCCATGTGCGGGCGAGCTATTACGACGAGACCGAGGCGATCGTCGAGCAGGTGGTGTCGACCGGCGGGAAGAACATCGCGGTGTTCTACCAGGACGACGCCTACGGCCAGGCCGGCCTAAAGGGCGTCGAGATCGCGGTGGCGAAGCGCAACATGAAGATCTCGGCGCTCGGCACCGTGGAGCGCAACACGATCAAGGTGGAAAACGCGGTCAGGTCCATCCACGCAGCGAAGCCCGACGCGGTCGTCATGATCAGCGCCTACACGTCGTGCGCCGAGTTCATCCGCCAGATGAAGCGCGCCGGCAGCGCCGCCACGTTCTACAACGTCTCCTTCGTCGGCAGCAAGGCGCTGGCGGACGCACTCGGCAAGGAAGGCACCGGCGTGGCGATCTCCCAGGTCGTGCCCTTCCCCTGGGGCGCCGCCGTGCCGGTGGTGAGGGAATACCAGCAGTTGTCCAAGAAGGCCGGCTTCACCGACTACAACTTCAGCGCGATCGAAGGCTTCCTGGTGGCCAAGGTGATGGTCGAGGGCCTCAGGCGCACCGGCCGCGACCTCACGCGCGAGAAGTTCATCGACACGATGGAGAAGCTCGATGTGGACCTCGGCGGCTTCTTCGTCAGTTACTCGCCCAAGAGTCACACCGGGTCGAAATTCGTCGACCTGACGATCATCGGGCGCGAAGGCAAGTTCCTGCGATAGGGAGATTCACATGGCATTCAAGCTAGCGCTCAGGCTTCCTTTCCTCGGCCGCGAGCCGGCCGCGCGGGAGGCGGCGCCGCCCGCTGCGCCGGCGCCCGTCGCCGGGAAGGGCTTCTGGTCCCGGCCCCTGTGGCTCATCGGCAAGCTGCCGATCGGGCGGCAGCTGCAGCTGCTCACGGTCGCACTGGTGGCGCTGCTCGCCGTCGATGCCGCGATCGTGGTGGTCGACACCCGCCAGGGCACCTTCAACACGCTGTACATCGCCACGGCGGGCAAGATCCGCATGCTGTCGCAGCGCCTGGCCAAGGCGGCCCAGCAGGCCTCCCAGGGCAACGCCGCAGCCTTCCGCCAGCTGCGCGAGAGCCGCGACGAGTTCGTGAGCCTGCTCAGGTTCCTCACGCAGGGCGGCGCGATGGCCGAGGTCAGCCTGCCGCCCAGCCCGTCGAGCGTGCGCCCGGCGCTCGACGTGCTCAACGCGGAGTGGAAGAAGAACGAGCGCAACGCCGCGCTGGTGATCTCGGAGGAGCGCAACCTGGTGGCGCTCGGCCAGTCGGTGCGCGCCATCAACCTGAACAACCCCGCCCTGCAGGAGCTGGCCGACGAGATCGCCGCGCTGAGCGTGCAGACCGGAGGCTCGGTGCGCCAGAACGCCATCACGGCGCAGCTCATGATGCTGACCCAGCGGATGGCGAAGAACGCGAACATCATGCTGGCCGAGGCGGTGGTCGACCCGGAGGTGGCGTTCCTGCTGGGCAAGGACACCAATACCTATCGCAGCACGCTGCGGGGCCTGCTGCAGGGCAGCGAGTCGATGCGCATCGAGCGCGTGGCCGACCCCGACCTGCGCGGCAAGGTAGGCGAGCTGGAGAGCGCGTTCAAGGAGTACCAGGGCGCGGTGAGCGCCATCCTTGGCAACCAGCAGAGCCTGGTGAACGCCAAGCGCGCGAGCTTCGAGCTGTTCAACGACAGCGAAGCTCTGCTGGGCGCCGCCGAGCGGCTGGCCGCGGCGTATGACGCCGAGCAGGGGAAGCGCCAGTTGAACTTCGTCGCCCTCGGCGTGATATCGGCTTTCGCGCTACTCGTGCTGCTGCTGATCGGCAAGGTATACGTGGACGACAGCCGGCGGCGCGCGGAGGAAAGCGAGCGCGCCAACCGCGCCAACCAGGACGCCATTCTCCGGCTGCTGGACGAGATCGGTAACCTGGCGAGCGGCGACCTCACGGTGCGCGCCCGGGTGACCGAGGACGTGACCGGCGCCATTGCCGACTCGATCAACTACACCATCGACGAGCTGCGGCGCCTGGTGACCGGCATCACGGGCGCCGCGCAGCAGGTGACCTCGGCGACGCAGGAAGCCCAGGCGGTGACCGGGCAGCTGCTTCAGGCGGCGCAGAAGCAGGCCGCCGAGATCCAGGGCACCGGCCAGTCGGTGGCGCAGATGACCACCTCGATGCACGAGGTATCGAAGAGCGCCAACGATTCGGCCTCGGTGGCCCGTACTTCGCTGAGCGCCGCGGAAAAGGGCGCGCAGGCGGTGCACAACGCCATCCGCGGCATGAACGACATCCGCGAGCAGATCCAGGAGACCTCGAAGCGGATCAAGCGCCTGGGCGAGAGCTCGCAGGAGATCGGCGAGATCGTGCAGCTCATCTCGGACATCACGGAGCAGACCAACGTGCTCGCGCTGAACGCCGCCATCCAGGCCGCCTCGGCGGGCGAAGCGGGCCGCGGCTTCACCGTGGTCGCCGAGGAGGTGCAGCGGCTCGCCGAGCGCTCCGCTGAAGCCACCAAGCACATCGGCGCCATCGTGAAGAGCATTCAGCGCGACACGCAGGACGCGGTGGAAGCCATGGAGCGCAGCACGCGCGGCGTGGTGGACGGAACCAAGACCGCGGACGAGGCGGGCGAGGCGTTGCGCGAGATCGAGCAGATCTCCAACCGGCTGGCCGAGCTGATCGGCGGCATTTCCACCTCGACCGAGCAGCAGGCGGCCTCGGCGGCCCGGGTTGCCGCCAACATGAAGGCGATCCTCGCGATCACCCAGCTGACGACCGAAGGCACGAAGAAGACCGCCGCGTCCGCGGCGCGCCTGACCACCCTCGCGGAGGGATTGAAGAGCTCGGTTTCGGGCTTCAAGCTGGGCTGAGCGCGGGATGTCCAACCCCGACTCCACGCTGCTGTCCTGGATCACCGCCGAGGTCAACCAGGCCTTGTCGGTGGTGCGGGACCAGATCAGCCGCTTCTCGGCCCAGGCCGGGGATACGGCAGTGCTGCATGGATGCTCGGACCACTTGCACCAGGTGAGCGGCGCGCTGCGCATGGTGGGCCTGAACGGCGCGACCCGCTTCTGCGAGGCCATCGAAGCGAGCTTCGCCGGCCTCACGACCGCGCGCGCCACCCCCGAGACCATGGAGCGCATCGACAAGGCGGTGCTCGCGCTGAAGGAGTTCGTTGAGGGGCTGGAGCGCGGCCAGCCCAACGTGCCGCTGCGGCTTTTCCCCGTGTATCGGGAGCTGGGCGTGCTGCAGGGCCGGCCGGGCAGCGCGGAGAAGGACCTGTTTTTCCCGGACCTGTCGGTGCCCGCGCCGGAGCATCCGGAGCCGAAAACGCTGGACGCGGACGAGCTGCCGGGCTACCTGAATGCGCGGCGCGCGCAGTTCCAGCGCGGCCTGCTCGCGTGGCTGCGCAGTCCGCCTACCGGGCTGGAGCGGATGACGCAGGCGGTGGAGGCTCTCCACCAGGTCGCGGCGCAGCTCCCCGAGCCGCGGGCCCTGTGGTGGGTCGCGAAGGGCCTGATGGAGGTCCTTGGCAGCCCGCCCGACCCGGAATGGCTCACGGCGAGCAAGGGGCTGTGCAATCGCATCGATTTCCAGATGCGCGACCTCGCTTCCGGGCCACTGCCGGCCAACGAGGGCCTGCTGCGCGAGCTGCTGTACGCGATCGGCAGGTCCGGCAGCGCGTCGCCGCTGGCGCGCGAGATCCGGCAGCTCTACCAGCTCGACGGCCTGTTCCCCGCCCCCGAGACCGCCGCGCCCAGCGTCGACCTCAACATGGAGTGGCTGGAAGCGGCGTTGTACGACATGCACTCCCGGCTGGAGGCGCTCAAGTCGGCCTGGGTGCAGTACGTCTCCGGGGAGCAGAAAAGCGCGGCCCGCCTGCGCGAGCTGGTGGCCTCGTTCAAGGCCAAGGCGGGCGAGCTGCGCAACCAGCACATGATCAAGCTGCTCGACGCCATAGCCCTGGTGGCGAAGCACCTGCCGGATCCGTACCCGCGGCAGAACCAGTACATGGTCATCGAGATGGCCTCGGCCTTCCTGCTGGTGGAAAGCGTCATCGACCATTTCACCAGCCCGCCGTCGGACCTGGAGCAGCAGATCGTGATCCTGGGCGGCTGGCTGCTCGATTCGGCGAAGGGCAGGTCGACCGGCGAGCCGCCCGCCGGCCTGCGCGCCGATCTGGTGCAGAAGATCGGCGCCCTGCAGCTGCGCGCGCAGGTGGCGAAGGAGATCATCACCAATCTGCAGCGCATGGAGCAGGTGCTGGATGCCTTCGCGCGCGACCCGGCCAAGCGCGACACGCTCGAAGGCCTCCGGCCGTACGGGCGCCAGATCCACGGTGCGCTGAAGGTCCTCGGGTTCGAGCGCGCTGCCGAGGTGGTGGCGATCTGCGAGGACCTGATCGGCGCCTGCATGGTGCTCGAGCTCAAGCAGGCGGCGGAGGAAATGGACTGGATCGCCGAGGGTCTGAGCAGCGTCGGCTTCTTCCTCGCGCCGTGCCTGAACGGGCGCGAGCCCGCCGAGCAGGCGATCGACCTGTTCTTCCAGCGCTACGCCAAGCGCCTGCAGCAGCCCGAGCCCGCGTTCGAGCCCACCGACAAGCTCTCTGCGCAGGAGCTCCAGGCGCACGCGGCGGCGCGTGCCGGGGTCGATCCCGAGCTGCTCGGCATCTTCCTGGACGAGGCGGCAGAGGTGCTGCAGCACGTCCAGGCGGCGGTGCCGCTGTGCCGCGAGCAGGCCAACAACCTGGAGGCATTGACCGAGATCCGGCGCGGCTTCCACACCCTCAAGGGCAGCGGGCGCATGGTGGGGCTGATGGACCTCGGCGAGGTGGCCTGGGAGATCGAGCAGCTGATGAATCTGTGGCTCGAGCAGAAGCGACCGGCGACCGAGGGCCTGCTCGACCTCGTGGAACGCGCCACGCGCGCTTTCGGCGAGTGGGTCGAGCAGCTGCGCGAGCACAGCCTGACGGGCGAGATCGACGCTGGCGAGCTGGTGTCGCTCGCGCGCAGCCTGAAGTCGGGCGAGGAGCAGCCGACCTTCCTGGACATCTACACCAAGGAAGCCGCCGGCCACATGGACATGCTGGAAAGGGAGTTCGCCCGCTGGCGAGCGGAGCCGGGCAGCGAGCCCTCGCACGAGTTCATGCGCGCCGCGCACACCCTCGCCAGCAGCTCGAATACCGCGGGGTTCGCCGAGCTGGCCGGCCTTGCCGCCGCCCTGGAGCACTGGATTCCCTTCGCGCGGCAGGCCACGCGGGAGGCCGACGCCGAGGTCCTGCAGGCGGCGATCGCCCGGCTGCGGGCGATGACCGCGGCAATCGCGCGAGGCGAGGCCGCCGGCGGTGCTGCGGAAGAGACCCACGCCCTGCGCGAGCTCGCGGCGCGCCCCGAGCCGCCTCCGCCGCCGGTCCAGATCGTGGTGGAGGCGCCATCCCCGTTGCCGCCTGCGCTGCCGCCGCTGCCCAAGCCCGAAGCGAGCGGCCGCGAAAAGCGGGCGCTGAACGACGACATCGACGAGCAGCTGCTGCCGGTGTTCCTGGAGGAAGCGCACGAGCTGCTGCCGGCCATCGGCGGCGACCTGCGCGACTGGAAGGCGAACCCGGAGGACCGGCAGGCTTCGCAGTCGCTGCGGCGCGGCCTGCATACGCTGAAGGGCAGCGCGCGCATGGCCGGAGCGATCCGCCTCGGCGAGCTCGCCCACCTCATGGAAAGCAACATCGAGGCGGCCATCGAGCTCGACCGGTACCCGGCGGAGCTGTTCGCCGAGCTCGAAGAGAAGATGGACCGCCTGAGCCTCGACATCGAGCGCATGGCGGCGCCCGCTCCGCAGCCGCGGCCCGCCGAGGTCCAGGACAAGCTCCAGCCCGCGGCGGCGATGCTGCGGGTCAACGCGGATGTCCTGGATCACCTGATCAACGAGACGGGCGAGGTGAGCATCGCCCGCTCGCGCGTGGAGGCCGAGCTGCGCGGCATCAAGCAGGCGCTCAGCGACCTTTCCGAGAGCATCGCGCGCCTGCGCGGGCAGCTACGCGAGGTGGAGATCCAGGCCGACAGCCAGATGCAGTCGCGCCTGTCGGTGCTGGAGGAGCGCAGCGGCGACTTCGACCCGCTCGAGTTCGACCGTTACACCCGGCTGCAGGAGCTGACCCGCCTCATGGCGGAGAGCCTGAACGACGTGGTCGCCATCCAGCAGGGCCTGGCGCGCAACCTCGGCGAGACCGACGCCGCGCTGCTGCAGCAGGGGCGCACCAACCGGGAGGTGCAGCAGGAGCTCATGCGCATGCGCGCCGTGCCGTTCGCCAACCTGAACGAGCGCCTGCATCGAGTGGTGCGCCAGACGGCGCGCGACCTCGACAGGAAGGTGGAGCTGGAAATCGCGGGCGCCGAGGTCGAGATCGACCGCAGCGTGCTCGAGCGCATCGGCGCGCCCCTCGAGCACATGCTGCGCAATGCGCTGGCGCACGGGCTGGAGGCCGCCGACGAGCGCGCTGCGGCCGGCAAGCCGGAAACGGGGCGCGTCGCGCTCACGCTGCGCCAGGAAAGCAACGAGATTGCGCTCATTCTGGGAGACGACGGCCGCGGCATAGACACCGTGCGGCTCTACGACAAGGCGGTGGAAAGGGGCATCGTGCCGCCCGGACAGGATCTCTCGGAGAGCGAGCGGCTGCAGCTGGTGTTCGCCTCCGGCCTTTCGACCTCCGACGAGGTGACGCAGCTCGCCGGGCGCGGCGTCGGCATGGACGTGGTGCGCAGCGAGATCACCGCCATCGGCGGGCGCATCGACATCGCGAGCGCGCGCGGGCAGGGCACCACCTTCACCATCTATCTGCCCCTCACCCTCGCCGTCACGCAGGCCGTGCTGGTGCGCTCCGGCGCGAGCTTGTTCGCGCTGTCCACCGCCATGGTGGAGCAGGTGCTGCGGCTCAAGGCCGACGCCATGATGGGACTGTATGCCGCCAAGCAGGTCGAGTTCCAGGGCCGCAGCTACCCGCTGCATTCGCTGCAGCGGCTGCTGGACGGCGCCGGCGCCAACGAGATCCAGAGCTATAACTCGGTGCTGCTGCTGCGCAGCGGCATCCAGCGCATCGCGCTGCATGTCGACGAGATGCGGGGCAACCAGGAAATCGTGGTGAAGAACATCGGGCCGCAGCTCGCCCGCGTCTCCTGGATGGCCGGCGCCACCGTGCTGGCGGACGGCAGCATCGTGCCGATCATCAACCCCGTGGTGCTGGCGCAGCGCGTGCGCGGCGGCACGCCGACATTCGAAGCCACCACGCTGGTGCCGCCGATGGCGCGCAACGTCGAAGGCATGGCGTCGGCACCGCTCATCATGGTGGTGGACGACTCGCTCACCGTGCGCAAGATCACCAGCCGGCTGCTGGAGCGCGAGGGCTACCAGGTGATCACCGCCAAGGACGGCCTGGAGGCCCTCGAGCAGCTGCGCGACACGCTGCCGGCGGTCATGCTGGTGGACATCGAGATGCCGCGCATGGACGGCTTCGACCTGACGCGCAACGTGCGCGGCGACCCTCGCACCCGCGACATACCCATCGTCATCATTTCCTCGCGCACCGCCGACAAGCACCGCAGCCAGGCGGCGGCCCTCGGCGTCAACGCCTTCCTCGGCAAGCCTTTCCAGGAGGCCGAGCTGCTGGAGCAAATCGATGAAGTTCGAGCTGCAGGAGCAACTCGGTAAGTACCCGCTGATCCGCGAGATCGGCAGCGGGGCGACCAGCTCCGTGTATCTCGCGCGCGACCCGCTCACCGAGCGGGAGGTGGCCATCAAGGTGTTCCTGTTCGAGCGCGACGCCGATCCGCAGACCGAGCGCATGAAGCACAAGGCGTTCGTGGCCGAGGCCTCGCTCGCCGGCAAACTGAACCACCCGCACATCGTGGAGATCTACGACGCGGTGGTCGAGCCCGACCACAGCTACCTGGTGATGGAGTACGTCGCCGGCGCCACGCTGGAGGCGCATTCCGGAGTCAGCAGCCTGCTGCCGCTGCACAAGGTGGTCGAGATCATCTTCAAGTGCATCCGGGCGCTCGAGTATGCCTTCCAGCACGGCATCATCCACCGCGACATCAAGCCGGGAAACATCCTGCTTTCGGCGCGCGGCGAGACCAAGGTGAGCGACTTCGGCGCCTCCTTCCAGCAGCGCCACGGGCATACCACCACGCAGATCGCGGGCATCGGCTCTCCCGCCTACATGTCGCCGGAACAGATCCGCATGGAGCCGCTGACCCAGCAGACGGACATCTACTCGCTCGGCGTGACCATGTACCGCCTGCTCACCGGCCGGCTGCCGTACGAGGCGGCGACCCAGGCGGCGCTTGCGTACGCCATCATGAATACCCAGCCCTCTGCGCCCTCCACGCTGCGCCCGGACCTGCCGCCGCTGCTCGACCAGATCGTGCGCAAGGCGATCGCCAAGGACCCGGCGCAGCGCTACCGGTCCTGGCTCGACTTCGGCAAGGACCTGAGCCAGGCGTTCACCACGCTGCGGCTGGTGGGCGAGTCGGTGTCGGACTCGGAGAAGTTCAATGAGCTGCGCAACATGCCGTTCTTCGAGGATCTCGGCGACGTCGCGCTATGGGAGGTGGTGCGCATCGGCACCTGGAAGACCGTGCCGGCGGGCAGCGTCATCATCCGCGAGGGCGAGGAGGGCGACAGCTGCTACCTGCTGGTGAAGGGCGAGGTGAAGGTGACCCTCGAGGCCAAGGCACTCGCCACCATCGAGCCGGGCGGCTGCTTTGGCGAAATGGTGTACTTCGCCAAGAGCGCGCCGCACCGCACCACTACCATCACCGCGGTGGGGGAGGTGACCATCATCGAGATCCGAGCCGCCGCGCTGCGCGCCGCCACCGACGCGCTCCAGGCCGGGTTCAACAAGGCGGTCACCCGGGTGCTCATCCAGCGCCTCATGCAGACCAACCGGCTTCTCGCCCAGGTCCGCACCTAGGAAGTGGGACGCATCCCTCGCGCCTTCTGCGGTAGCATGCCGCAGAGGAGGAGGGACAGATGCTAACCGCGACGGCGAAGGTCGTGCTGCCCACGACCATCATCGGCTCATTGCCGCGTCCGGGCTGGTATACCGAAAACCTGGGCCGGCGCGCGTTCCGCGAGGCGATGGTGGAGCGCAGCTACCGCGAGCAGTACCTGGACGCGGTATCGGCCTATCTGCGCGACCAGGAAACCGCGGGGCTGGACATTGTCACCGACGGCGACTGCCGCTTCGACGCCGACGTCGCCGGCCACAACTGGTTCTCGTACGCGCCGCTGCGCATGAGCGGGTTCTCGGGCGCGTCGTTCTACCGCGCCGGCGGCAAGGCCGGCTTCCCGCACAAGCCCGGGCACATCCTGCACGACGTGCTCGAGACCCGCATGATGCCCGACCTCACCGGGCCGGTCGGGCGCGGCAGCCTTCAGTACACCGCGATCTGGAAAGCGGCGCAGCGCCTCACGCCGCGGCCGGTCAAGTTCGGCACCATCATGCCCGAGCTGATCGCCATGGCGGTGCGTGACCTGCACTACGGGGACCTGCGCAAGGCGATCCTCGCGATCAGCGACGCGCTCAACGAGGAGCTGCACGAGCTGGCCGACGCCGGCTGTCGGGTGATTCAGATGGAGGAGCCGCAGATCCACCTGCTCGCCGCCAAGGGCCTGAGCGACAAGGTGCTCAATCCCGAGTTCATGGTCGAGGTGTTCAACCACACCGTGCGCGGGCTGCGCGCCAAGACCGAGATCTGGTGCCATACCTGCTGGGGCAACCCGGCGGCGCAGCGTCTGTTCGCCCAGCAGCCGAGCTACGCGCCGGCGCTGGAGCCCCTGTCGCGCATCGATGCCGACGTCATCACCTTCGAGACCTGCAGCTCCGGCGGCATGGACCTCGAGGCGATCGGCAAGGGCATCCGCGACAAGAAGGTCGCCATCGGCGTGGTGGACCACCACACGCTGCAGGTGGAAACCCCCGAGCAGGTCGCCGGCCTGATCCGCAAGGCGCTGCAGCACATCCCGGCCGAGCGGCTGGTGCTCGCCTCGGACTGCGGCATGGGGCGCGAAGGCATGAGCCGGCGCCACGCCTATTACAAGATGGTGTCGATCGTGCAGGGAACGAACCTGGTGCGGAAGGAGCTCGGCCTGCCGCTGGCCGAGTGCCTGGCCGCGGACGAGCGCTTTTCCATGGTGGAGAAGGAGAACCGATGAAAAGAGCAATCGCTTTCGCCTTACTTGCTGCGAGCGCCTTGGGCGTCGCATCTACTGCTGCGGCGCGCGACTACAAGATGACCATCGGCTCCAGCCACCCGCCGGTGCTGCCGTGGACCATCCCGCTGAAGAACCTGATCGTCCCCGAGTCGAACAAGCGGCTCAAGGCGCGCGGGCTGCCCGATACCATCCAGTGGACCGAGGCCTACGGCGGCGCGCTGTACGACTTCAACAACACCCTCGAAGGCATCGGCGACGGGCTCGCGGACATCGGCTGGGTCGGGTCCCTGTGGGAGCCGGCGAAGCAGCCGCTGCAGAACGTCGCGTACTACTCGCCGTTCGTCACCGGCGACTTCCGCGCGCTGGTCGAGGTGCAGAACCAGCTCATGGAGAAGGTGCCGGCATTCGCCGCCGAGTGGACCAAGCACAACACGGTCTACCTCGGCGCGCAGGTCGCGGACACCTACCACCTGGTCACGAAATTCCCGGTGAAGACCCTGGATGACATCAAGGGCAAGAAGCTGCTCGCTCCCGGTGCCATCGCGAGCCGGGTGCACGGCACGGGCGCCATTCCGGTGGATGCCGGGCTGCCCGTGTTCTACAACATGCTGCAGACCGGCGTCGCCGACGGCGCGGTGATCCTCATCACCGGCGTGCTGCCCTTCAAGCTCCACGAGGTCGCGCCCTACATCACGAAGGTGGACCTTGGCGCGGTGTTCTCCGGCGCGCTCGCCATGAACAAGAACAGCTACGACCGGCTGCCGCCGCACATGAAGGACCTGTTCCGCGAGCTCGGCCGCGACTACGCGAAGATGTGTGCGGACCTGGTGGCGGAGCGCGAGGCGGGCGCGTGGGCCGCGCTCGCCAAGATGCCCAACGTGCGCATCTCGGAGCTGCCGCAGGCCGAGCGCGTGAAGTGGGCGAAGGCGCTGCCGGACGTCTCGGGCGACTGGGCGCGCCGCAACGGCGATGCCGGGCGCCAGGTGCTGAAGATCTTCATGGAGGAAGCGCGCAAGCGCGGCGCCAAGCCGCTGCGCGAATGGGATAAGCAGCTCTGAGGCGGCTCAGGCAGGGCTTCGACGCCCTGACGCTGGGCATGAACAGCGTCGGGACGCTGTGGCTGTTCGGCCTGACGTTCGTCATCTGCGCCGACGTCGCCGGGCGCTACCTGTTCGACTCGCCCATCCAGGGCGCCGCCGAGATCGTCGGCTTCTCGGTGGTGGCGGCGCTGTTCCTCGCCTTTCCGAACACGCTGCGGGTGGGCCGCTTCACGCGCGTCGAAGTGCTCATCGAGTGGCTGGAGGCGCGCCACCCCGGCGCCGCTGCGCTGGTGAACGTCCTGTTTCACCTCATCGGCGCCGCGGTCTTCGGCCTGATCGCCTGGGGCACCTGGCCGCGCTTCGAATCGGCCTGGTCGAGCGACGAGATCACCGGCACCCCGGGGGTGTTCACCTTCCGCGTGTGGCCGTTCTTCGGCGTCATCGTGTTCGGCGCCGCGGCGACCTGCCTGGAGTTCCTGATCCAGGCCTCGCAGGCAGCCTGGCGCGCGAGGCAGCCGGGCTGGGGCGTGGTCGCCGCGCTCGTCGCGGCCGCGCTCGCCGGCGCCTGGCTCGCCTCGGGCGGCCTGAGCAACGTCCAGGTCGGGCTCGCCTGCATCGTGCTGCTGGTGCTCCTCCTCTACAGCGGCATGCCCATCGGCGTGGTGATGATCGTGGTCGGCTTCGCCGGCATCTGGCTGATCCGCGGCGACCCGGAGCTCGGCGTGCGCACGCTGTCGCGCAGCTCGAGCGAGTACCTGAAGAACTACTTCTTCGGCGTGGTGCCGCTGTACGTGCTGATGGGACTGCTGGTCAGCGTCTCGGACGTAGGGCGCGACGCTTTCGACGTCGCGCGCTGGGCGCTGCAGCGCGTGCGCGGCGGCCTGGGCGTGGCCACGGTGGCGGCCAATGCCCTGTTCGCCTCGGTGACCGGCTCGTCGATTGCCTCGGCGGCGGTGTTCACGCGCATCGCGACGCCCGAGATGCTGCGCTTCGGCTACACGCCGCGCTTTGCCGTGGGCGTGGTCGCCGGCACTTCGGTGCTCGGCATGCTGATCCCGCCCAGCCTGCTGCTCATCGTCTACGGCTTCATCGCCGAGGAATCGGTCGGCGCGCTGTTCCTCGCCGCGATCGTGCCCGGGCTGATCCTCGCGGGACTGATGGCGCTCGCCATCGTGCTGATGGCGACCTTCACGCCGGGCTACGTCGGCGGACAGCAGGCACGGCAGACGGAAAACGAGAACATCCGCGGCGCAGCCCTGAAGCTGCTGCCGATCGTGGTGCTCATCATCGTCGTGCTCGGCGGCATTTACGGCGGCATCTTCACGCCCACCGAGTCGGCGGCCGCCGGCGCGCTCGGGGCGCTGCTGATCGCCATCGCGCGCCGCAAGCTCACCTGGAAGTCGCTGTGGGGAACCATGGCCGAGACCGGCTATGTCACGGTGTCGGTGCTGTTCCTGCTGCTCGCGGCGCGCATCTTCGGCCAGATGCTCGCCATGTCGAACCTGCCCCAGCAGATGAGCGCCTTCGTCTCCGAGGCGCAGCTCGGGCTGTACGGGTTCGCGCTCGCCTTCGTGGTGCTCGCCATCCTGCTCGGCACGATCCTCGATTCGGTATCGATCATGGTCATCACGCTGCCGTTCGCGGTGCCCGTGATCAAGGCGCTCGGCGGCGACCTGATCTGGTTCGGCATTGTCGCCACGGTGGCGGTGGAGCTCGGGCTGCTCACCCCGCCGTTCGGCATCTCCTGCTACGTGGTGAAGTCCACGCTCGACGACCCGCGCATCACGCTGAACCAGATCTTCGCCGGCGCAATGCCGTTCGTGCTGGTGATCATGCTGATGCTGGCGCTGCTCATCCTCGTGCCGCCGATCAGCCTGGTGTTCAAGTAGTCCCGGCGGGCTCAGAACGAGCGCGGCAGGCCCAGCACGTGCTCGGCGACGTACGACAGGATCAGGTTGGTCGAGATCGGCGCGACCAGGTACAGGCGGTTCTCGCGGAACTTGCGCTCCACGTCGTACTCTGCCGCGAAGCCGAAGCCGCCGTGGGTCTGCAGGCAGACGTTGGCCGCCTCCCACGAGGCCTTTGCGCAGAGGTGCTTGGCCATGTTCGCTTCGGCGCCGCAGGCCGCCTTGGCATCGAACAGCGACGCCGCCTTGTAGCGCATCAGGTTGGCCGCCTCGATCTGCATGTAGGCCTCGGCGATCGGGAACTGGATGCCCTGGTTCTGGCCGATGGGACGGTCGAAGACGATTCTCTCGCGGGAGTAGTTCGTTGCGCGCTCGGTGAACCAGTAGCCGTCCCCGATGCACTCGGCGGCAATCAGGATGCGCTCGGCGTTTAGGCCGTCGAGGATATAGCGGAAGCCCTTGCCTTCCTCGCCGATCAGGTTGTCCGCGGGCACTTCCAGGTTGTCGATGAACACCTGGTTGGTCTCGTGGTTCACCATGTTGCGGATCGGCTTCACCTCGAGGCCCTTGCTCTTCGTCTCCACCAGGAACACCGACATGCCCTCGGACTTCTTCGCCACCTGGTCAAGCGGCGTGGTGCGGGCGAGCAGGATCATGAGCTCCGAGTGCTGCAGGCGCGAGGTCCATACCTTCTGGCCGTTCACCACGTAGCGGTCGCCTTTCTTCACCGCCATGGTCTTGATCTTGGTGGTGTCGGTGCCCGCCGTGGGCTCGGTCACGCCCATCGCCTGCAGGCGCAGCTCGCCGGCGGCGATCTTCGGCAGGTATTTCTGCTTCTGCGCCGCGGAGCCGTGGCGCAGCAGCGTGTTCATGTTGTACATCTGGCCGTGGCAGCAGCCGGCGTTGCCGCCGGAGCGGGTGACCTCCTCCATGATCACGCTCGCCTCGGTGAGCGACAGGCCCGAGCCGCCGTACTCCTCGGGGATCAGCGCCGACATCCAGCCGGCCTGGGTGAGGGCGTCGACGAAGGCCTCGGGGTAGGCGCGCTTTTCGTCGATCTGCTGCCAGTAGGCGGAGTCGAACTTCGCGCACAACGCGCGCACCGCGTCGCGCAGCTCGGGGTAGTTGTCGCGGGCGAGATTCATTTCTTCACGTGCCGGGTGGATTCTTCCTCGATGCGGTGCCAGACCTCCTCGGCCATCGGCGCGCGCGTTTCCTCGAGGATGTGGCCGACCAGGCCCACCGCGCGCGCCATCACGCCCAGGCCCTTAACCACCTTCCAGTCCAGGCCCAGCTCGCAGGCGAGCGCGCCGATCGCGCCGGTCGCGTTCAGGGTGATGCCTCGTTCCTTCGCGATCTCTTCCATGAGGCGGCAATACTTGCCGTAATGGCCGGTCTCGCGCGCGATCTCGAACAGGCGGGTGGTGCGCGGGTCGATCGGCTTGTGGATCGGATGCCCCAGGCCGGGGATGCGCTTGTTCTCCGCGAGGACCGCCTTCGCATCCTTACCTGCAGCAATGGACTCGGAGAGAAGCTTCGCCGCACCCTCCATCGAGCCCACGAACACGCTGCCGAGGCCGAGCAGGCCCGCCGCGACGGCACCTTGGAGGGCCTCCGGCGCGCCGAGGTAGGTCAGGCGCGCGGCGAGGGCGCTCGGCGTGATGCCGTGCTCCACCAGCGTCACCACCATGGCGTTGAACAGCTTCGATTCCTTGGCGTCGGGGACGCGCCCGGTGAGCTCGAGGAACGCCATGTCGCCGAGGTTGAGATGGCCGAGGATCTCCCCTGGCAGGTCCTTGCCGCGCACCACGATGCGGTCGACGGTGGACCATGCCAGGTCGGAGCGGATGGGTTTGGTCATTGGGCGACCTGATTGGCAAAGACGGTTTTCGCCGACCCCCTGACAAGGGGGTCGTGAGCCTGCCGCGTAGCGGCAGGCGAGCGGGGGGTTGGCTTTCGGTGAAAAGCGAACCCCCCGCTCGCGTTGCTCGCTCCCCCCTTGTCAGGGGGGCAACAAAGGCAGCTCATAGGTAGCCGGGGCCTTCGATCGGGGGATGCTGCAGAAGAAAGTCTTCGTCCACCTCCACGCCGATGCCCGGCCGCTCCAGCGGCCAGACGTTGCCCTCGGCGTCGATGCGGCCCGGATTCTCGACCAGCTCGTCGCGGAACTTGTTCGAGCGCGACACGTCGCCCTCGAAATAGCCGCCGTTGTCCACGGCGGCGAGGAAATGGATCGTGGCGGCGTGGTTCACGCCGGTCATCGAGCTGTGCGGATGCACCGGCAGCTTCCAGGCCGAGGCGGCCGCGGCGATGCGCAGCACCTCGGTGATGCCGCCGCTTTTCGACAGGTCGGGCTGCAGGATGGTGATGGCGCCGTCCTCGATCACGCGGTTGAACTCGAAGCGAGTGTAATGGTTCTCGCCCGCGGCCAGCGGCGTGCGGCCGAACGATTTCGCCTCGCGGTAGCTGCGATGGTCGTGCGCCGGGAACGGCTCCTCCAGCCAGCCGATTCCCAGCTCGTCCAGCACCGGCATGACCTGCCTCACCTCCTCGACGCGGTAGCCGATGTTGGCGTCCGTAAGCAGCACCGTCTCGGGGTAGGCGGCGCGCACCGCGCGCAGGCGCTCGATATCGCGGGCGGGCGCATCGCCGACCCGCAGCTTCACGGCTCTGTAGCCCTGCGCGAGGCTTTTCGCCGCCTCCTCGATCAACTGCCCCGGCGGCTGGTAGCCGAGCGAAACGCCGCCAGCGTAGGCGGGGATGCCTTTTCGCGTCCCGCCCAGCAGCTGATAGAGCGGCAGGCCCAGGGCCTTGCCGCGGATGTCCCACAGGGCCATGTCGATGCCGCTCATGGCAAGGCAGGCGCCCGCGCCCATGCCGTGGCTGGCGAGCTGGAAGCGGTACATCCGTTCCCAGACCGAAACCACCTCGCGCGGGTCCATGCCCACGACAAGCTGTTTCAACGTCGTCTCGATCAGCTTCGCGACCGCGGTATGTGCGCGGCCGTGGTGCGCCTCGCCCCATCCGTGGATGCCCTCGTCGGTCGAGACTTTCACCAGCACGGCGTCGCGCTTGACGGCGGTGCCGATGCCCAGCGCCACGCGGTTCGCCGGCGGGATCGGGAAGGAGGTGGGATAGGCCCGGACGTCAGTGATGCGCAATGTTCGCCGCCTGCGGATTGACGAAGTTCTTCGGCTGCTCGCCCGACAGCATGCGCACCAGCTCCTCGGCCGCCGCCACGCTCATGCGAGCGCGCGACTCGCGCGTCATGCCGGCGAGGTGCGGCGTCAGGATGGCGTTGTCGAGCGAGAGCAGCGCATGCCCGGGCTCCAGGCGGTACTGCTCGTAGACGTCGAGCATCGCGCCGGCGATCCGTCTTTCCTTCAATGCCGCGACCAGCGCGGCTTCGTCCACCACCGGCCCGCGTCCGACGTTGACCAGCCAGGCGGTACGTCGCATGGCTTCGATCATTTTCTGATCGAAAAGATGATGCGTCTGAGGCGTAAGCGGGCAGGTGATGACGACGAAATCGCTCGCCGGCACCAGCTCCTCCAGAGAACAGCCCTCTGCCTCGGGCGGCAGGCGGTCCAGCCGCCGCTGGGTGCCGAGCACGCGCATGCCGAAGCCGTGGCGCGCGATGCGGGCAAGGCGCGTGCCGATGGCCCCGACGCCGACCAGGCCGAGCGTCATGGCGCCGATTTCATGGGAATCGGCGCCTAGCGCGCGGGCGCTGTCCCAGGTACCGCTCTTCAGGGAAGAAGTGATCGCCACGACGTTGCGCGCCAGCATCAGCATCGCCATGGCGCAGTACTCCGCTACCGACTGGGCGTTACCGCCGGGGATGTTCGACACCATCACGCCGCGCGCCGTGGCGGATTCGAGCGGCACGAGGTCGGTGCCGGTGCCGTGGATCGCGACGGCGCGCACCCGGGGGGCCGCCTCGAAGATGTCCTCGGGCAGCTTGCTGCGGATGACGATGCCGTCGACGCCGGCCGCCAGGCGGCGGATGGTGGCCGGATCGCTGTCGGGGGGCCGCACCACCTCGGCGTGGCGGGCGAGGTATTCCTCTCCGGCCGCCGCGATGGGATCGACCACCAGGACCCGCTTCACAGCGGGTCCCAGGAGAACACGTCCTGCGAGCGCTCGAGCGGGTAGAAGTGCGGCCGCAGCGCGGGCGCGGCATGCGCTGCGATGGTCTCGGCGCTCCAGCCCTCGGCGCGGTGGACTGAGCGCAGCGGCCGGCTCTGCGACATGAGGAAGATCTCGTTGGCACGCACCGCGAAGATCTGGCCCGACACGTCGCGCGCGGCATCGCTCGCCAGGAACACGGCGAGCGGCGCGATTTTGGCCGTCTCCATGGACTTCAGCTTCTCCACGCGCGCCTTCTGCTCCTCGGTTTCGGTCGGGATCGAGCCGATCATGCGGCTCCAGGCGAAAGGCGAGATGCAGTTGGAACGCACCTTGTATTTCGCCATGTCCAGGGCGATCGACTTGGACAGGCCGACGATGCCCAGCTTGGCCGCCGAGTAGTTGGCCTGGCCCAGGTTGCCGATCAGCCCGGAAGTCGAGGTCATGTGGACGTAGCAGCCCGACTCCTGCGACTTGAAATGCGGCGCGGCCGCGCGCGACACATAGAAGGAGCCGTTGAGATGAACGTCGATCACCGCGCGCCATTCCTCGACCGACATATTGAAGAAGAAGCGGTCGCGCAGGATGCCGGCGTTGTTTACCACGACGTCGAGCCGTCCGAACGAATCGACGGCGCATTGCACGATGCGGTTGGCCGATTCCCACTCCGAGACGCTGTCGGCGCTCGCCACCGCCGTCCCGCCTGCCGCGCGGATCTCGTCGGCCACCTTCTGCGCCGGCCCGGCGTCGCGCCCTTCGCCCTTGACGGAGGTGCCGATGTCGTTCACCACCACGCGCGCGCCCGCGGCCGCCATGGCGAGCGCGAAATCGCGCCCAATGCCGCCGCCCGCGCCGGTGACGAGCGCGACCTTTCCCTCGAGGAGCATCAATCGCGGAAGCCCGGGTACCTTCTTTCGACCAGGCGCAGCAGCCCGGCCCACTCGAGCGCGCCGATGTTGCGCCGCTGACCCGGTTTGTATCTTTCATTAGTCAATCCAACCACCTTCATCGATGGATGAATCAGCTCGGCGTTGCTGGCCATGGCGAAAACCTGCGCCTGGCAGGCGCGCTCCAGCCAGTACAGGGTGACGAAGGCTTCCGGGATGGTGGCGCCGACCGAGAGCAGGCCGTGGTTGCGCAGCACCATGGCGACGTGGCCGCCGAGGTCGGACACCAGGCGCTGCTGCTCGTCGAGGTCCACCGCCGGGCCCTCGTAGTCGTGGTAGCCGATGCCGGAGAAGAACATGGCGTTCTGAGTGAGCGGCTGCAGGCCGCATTTCATCGCGGACACGGCCATGCCGGCGGGCGTGTGCGTGTGGATCACGCAGGCAACGTCGGGGCGGCCGCGGTGCACCGCGCTGTGGATCACGAAGCCCGCGTGGTTGATGCCGTACCCGGTGCCCGAGTCCTGCACCACCTTGCCGTCGAAGTCGATCTTCACCAGGCTGGAGGCGCTGATCTCGTCGTAGGTCATGCCGTAGGCGTTGATGAGGAAGTGGCCTTCCTCGCCCGGCACGCGCGCCGAGATGTGGTTGTAGACAAGATCGTCCATGCCGAAGTGGTGGACCAGGCGGTAGCAGGCCGCGAGGTTGACGCGCGTTTCCCACTCTGCGTGCGAAACACGGCCGCGCATCGAATCAACCTTCAATTGGGAGAGGTCGCTCATGGCCGTATTATGCATCTCGCATGCTGCAATCGGCCCTCGCCCCCCGCTCCGTGGCCGTCATCGGCGCTTCCGACAATCCGCACAAGGTCGGCGGCCGTCCGATCATGTACATGCAGCGCTACGGCTTCCGCGGGCCGATCTACCCGGTCAATCCCGGCCGCGCCACGGTGCAGGGACTGCGCGCCTTCGCGCGCCTGGAAGACCTTCCCGAAGCCCCGGAGCTTGCCATCGTCGCCGTGGCCGGGGACGAGGCGGTGCGCGCCGTGCAGTCCTGCGCGGCGCGCGGCGTGAAAGTCGCGGTGGTGATGGCCTCGGGATTCGGCGAGACCGGCCCCGAGGGCCTGCGGGTGCAGCAATCGCTGGTGGATACGGCAAGGCGCGCCGGGATGCGCCTCATCGGCCCGAACTGCCAGGGCCTGGCCAACTTCGCCACCGGCGTGGTGGCGAATTTCTCCACCATCTTCCACGAACTCGAGGGCCGGGACGGGCCGGTGGCGATCGTCAGCCAGAGCGGCGCCAATTCCCAGGCCATCTATACGCTGGTGTACGAAAAAGGGCTGGGCATCCGTCATGTGCATGCGACCGGCAACGAGGCGGACGTGAGCATTGCCGACCTGGCCGCCGCGGTGATCGAGGACCCGGGGGTGCGCCTGCTGCTGCTCTACATGGAGGCGATCAAGGATCCGCAGGGCCTGGCGCGCGCCGCCGAGGCGGCGCGCGGCAAAGGCGTTCCGATCGTCGCCCTGAAGGCGGGGCGCACGGTGCGCGGCCAGAAGGCCGCCAGCTCGCATACCGGCGCGCTGGCGAGCGAGGACCGCGTGGTCGACGCGTTCTTCGAGCGCCACGGCATCTGGCGCGCCGCCGACCCGCAGGCGCTGGTCTCGGCCGCCGCGCTCTACCTCTCCGGGCGCCGTCCGCACGGCAAGCGGCTGGTCGTGGTTAGCAACTCGGGGGCGAGCTGCGTCATGGCCGCCGACTACAGCGAGCAGCGCGGGATCCCGCTCGCCGCCGTCTCGCCGGAGGCCCGCGCGCGGCTGGCGAAGGCTTTGCCGGGGTTCGCTGCGCTCGACAATCCGATCGACGTCACCGGCGCGCTGCTCGGCAATCCGCAGCTGCTGGGCGGGGTGCTGCCGATCGTGGGCGAGGACGCGCAGAGCGATGTGCTGATGCTCGCCCTTCCGGTGGCCGGGACCGGCTACGACGTGCCGGGCTTCGCGCGCGACCTGGCGGATTTCCAGCGCCGGTTCGGTCACGCCGTGGCGCTCGCCGCGCCGCAGCAATCGGTGCGCGCGCCCTTCGAGAAGCTGGGCATCGCCACGTTTGCGAGCGAGCCTGCCGCGATGGATGCGCTTGCCCAGCTCGCCGACCATTGGGCGCTGCTCCGCCGGCCGGCGGCGCCGATCGCTGCGCCCCTGGGTTTCGGCGAGACCCGCACCCTCAACGAAGCCGAGGGACTCGAGATGCTCGCGCAAGCCGGTATCC
>DASUUN010000165.1:0-18865 GCA_036374055.1 Burkholderiales bacterium | reverse complement strand
CGCGCGAGCTGCGCCTCGCGGCGGACGCCTTCTATCTCGACGGCTTCGCGCCGGCGAAGAACCCGGACATGTGGTCGCACGCCGTGATGCGCAACCTCTCGCGCCTCGCCGCGCCGGGCGCCACCGCCGCCACGTGGAGCGTGGCCGCGGAAGTGAGAAAAGCCTTGCACGACACCGGCTTCGCCGTGGAAAAGCGCCCCGGCTTCGGCGGCAAGCGCGAAATGCTGGTCGCGCACTGCCAGAAACAGCAGAAACAGCAGAATCAGGGACAGACCACGTTTGTTTCCAGCAGAACCGCGGCGGTCGTCGGCGCGGGGCTCGCCGGTGCGGCGGTCTGCGAGCGGCTGTGCGCGCGCGGCTGGAACGTGACGCTGTACGAGCGCCATGCCGCCCCGGCGCAGGAAGCCTCGGGCAACCATGCCGGGACCTTCCACCCGATCGTCACGCCGGACGACAGCCTCTTTGCGCGGCTGACGAGGGCCGGCTTTCTCAATTCCATCCAAAGGTGGAATTCATTGAAAGGGCTTCGTTGGGACCCCTGCGGGGTTCTGCAGCTCGCGCGCGACGCGAGGGAGGAAGCCTCGCAGCGCAAGGCGCTCGCCGCGCTCGGCCTGCCGCCCGGGTACGCCCAGTACGCGACGCGCGAGGAAGCCAGCGCGCACGCCGGCGTGCCGCTGCCGGCGAGCGGCCTGTGGTTCCCCGAAGGCGGCTGGATCCAGCCGCGCTCGCTGGTCGAAGCCCAGCTCGCCGCCTGCGGCGATCGACTCGAAAGGAGGTTTTCCTCCGAGGTCAGGGAACTGCCGCCGGCCCCGGTCGTGATTCTCGCAAACTCATTCGAGGCATCGAAGCTCAAGCCGGTGCCGCACCTGCGGCTGCGGCGCGTGCGCGGCCAGCTCACCTACGTGCCGGCGAGCGAGCTCGAGCCGCCGCACACGGTGGTGCTGCGCGGCGGCATGGTGCTGCCGGCGGTGGACGGCCTGTGCGTGGTGGGCGCGACCTACGACATCGACGACGACGACGCTTCGCTTCGCGACGAAGGTCATGAAAGCAACCTGGAACGCCTGGGCCGCATTCTCGATGTCACTCCACCTCCAAGAACCTACGCAGGCCGCGTCGCGTTCCGCGCGGTGGCGCCGGATCGCGTGCCGGTGGTCGGGAAGCTCGGCGAAGGGGTCTGCGGCGCCTTTGCCTACGGCTCGCGCGGCCTGATCTGGGCGGCGCTCGCCGCCGAGCTCATCGCGAGCGAACTCGAAGGCGAGCCGCTGCCGCTCGAAGGCAAGCTGGTGGACGCGATGGATCCCGGGCGCTTCGCGCGGCGCGCGCGGCTCAGGCAGGCCTGAGGATCGCCGGGCTCGCCTCGCGCACGTCGCGCAGGCCGCACAGGGCCATCGTGACGTCGAGCTCGCGCCGCATGAGCTCCAGGGCGAGCGCCACGCCCTGCTCGCCCATCGCGCCCAGGCCGTAGATGTACGCGCGGCCGATCAGCGTGGCGCGCGCGCCGAGCGCAAGCGCCCTGAGGATGTCCTGCCCGCTGCGGATGCCGCCGTCGAGCCAGACTTCGAGGCGCTCGCCGACCGCCGCGGCGATCTCGGGCAACGCGCGGATCGACGAGCTCGTGCCGTCGAGCTGGCGCCCGCCGTGGTTGGACACCACGATGGCGTCGGCGCCGCTTTGCGCCGCGATCTTCGCGTCCTGCGCGTCGAGGATGCCCTTGAGCACCAGCTTGCCGCCCCAGAGCCTCTTCACCCACTCGACGTCCTTCCAGGACAGCGTGGGGTCGAACTGCCCCGCGATCCATTGCGACAGCGTAGTGAGGCCTTTCGCGTCGGGAATACGGCCTTCGAGGTTGCCGAAGGATTTTCGCCTGCCTCTCAAGACATTGAGAGACCAGGCGGGCTTGCGGATGACGTCGAAAAACGTTGCCGGCGTCAGGCGCGGCGGAACGGCCAGCCCGTTCTTCAGGTCGCGGTGGCGCTGCCCCTGGATCTGCAGATCCAGCGTGAGCACCAGCGCCGAGCAGCCGGCGGCCTTGGCGCGCTCGATGAGCGAGGCGGCGAAGCCGCGGTCGCGCATCACGTAGAGCTGGAACCAGAAGGGCTTCGACACCGCGGCCGCCACGTCCTCGATCGAGCAGATCGACATGGTGGAGAGGGTGAACGGCACGCCGAAGCGCTCCGCGGCGCGCGCCGCGAGGATCTCGCCGTCGGCCCAGTTGAGGCCGCACAGCCCGATCGGCGCGAGGGCCGCCGGCATCGTCACCTGCTGGCCGAGCATCGTGCCGCGCGTGGAGCGCCCGTCCACGTCGATGCCCACGCGCTGGCGCAGCGTGAGCAGCTCGAGGTCGGCGCGGTTGGCGCGCAGCGTGGCCTCGGCGTAAGAGCCGCGGTCCACATAGTCGAAGATGGCGCGCGCGATGCGCTTGCGCGAGAGCTCGCGCAGGTCCTCGATGCAGGTCACCACTGGCATGGCCGGGCATTCTACAATGGGGTGTTCAGATGAAAGACGAACAGAAGAATCCCATCCAGGTGGTCGAGCGCATGATGCGCCTGCTCGACGTGCTGGAGAAGCATCCCGAGCCGCTCGGCCTGAAGCAGATCTCGCAGTACACCGGGCTGCATCCGTCGACCGCGCACCGCATCCTGTCGGCGATGTCGGCCGACCGGCTGGTGGACCGGGTCGAGCCGGGCAGCTACCGCCTGGGGATGCGGCTGCTCGAGCTCGGCAACCTGGTCAAGTCGCGCATCAGCGTGCGCGAGCTCGCGCTGCCGCTGATGCGCGAGCTGCACGCGCAGACCGGCGAGACGGCGAACCTCTCGGTGCGCCACGACGACGAGATCGTGTACGTCGAGCGCACCTCCTCGGGCCGCTCGGCGATGCGCGTGGTGCACGTCATCGGCACGCGCGCGCCGCTGCACGTGACCGCCGCCGGCAAGCTGTTCCTGCTGGAGGAAGGGTTCGCGCGCCTGCGCGACTACGCCAAGCGCACCGGCCTCGCGCCGCAGACGCGCAACACGATCAGCAGCCTGCCGCAGCTCGAGCGCGAGCTCGAGCGCATCCAGCGCCAGGGCTGGGCGGTCGACAACGAGGAGACCGAGATCGGCGTGCGCTGCGTCGCCGCGGGCATCCGCGACGATGCCGGCGCGCTGGTCGCGGCGCTGTCGCTATCCTGCCCGGCCGACCGCATGAAGCCGCAGTGGGGCCCGCTGGTCAAGGAAACCGCCGACCGCATCTCGCAGTCCATCGGCCACCGCTCCACGCCGCGGATCGGCGTTGCTTAAGGAAGACGTCATCGCGGGGCTGTCGCTGCCGCAGAAGGCGCTGCCGCCGAAGTACTTCTACGACGCCAAGGGCAGCCACCTCTTCGAGCGCATCTGCCGCCTGCCGGAGTACTACGTGACGCGCGCCGAGCTGGCGCTCACGCGCCGGCACCTGGGCTCGATCGCGCGCTTTGCCGGCAAGGGCTGCGAGCTGATCGAGTACGGCAGCGGCGAGAGCCTGAAGACGCGGCTGCTCATCCGGGCGCTGCGGCCCGCGGCGTACCTGCCGGTGGACATCTCGGCCGCGGCGCTGGAGACGGCGACCGAGCGCCTGTCGCGCGAGTTCCCCTGGCTGCGCATCGTGCCGGTGCACGGCGACTTCTCGCGCCCGGTCGAGCTGCCTTCCCCGAGAGGCCGCAGGATCGTGTACTTCCCCGGCTCCACCATCGGCAACCTCACGCGCGACGAGGCGCACGCCTTCCTCTCCATGTCGCGCGGCCAGGCGGGGCGCATGCTGGTGGGGGTGGACCTCAAGAAGGACGCCAACGTGCTGCACGCGGCGTACAACGACTCGCGGCACGTCACCGCGGCGTTCAACCTCAACCTGCTCGCGCGCATCAACCGCGAGCTGGGCGCCGACTTCGACCTGAAGCGCTTCTCGCACTACGCGTTCTACAACGCCGCGCTCGGCCGCATCGAGATGCACCTCGTGTCGCTCGCGCGCCAGACGGTGCGGCTGGGGCGGCATCGCTTCGCCTTCGACACCGGCGAGTCGATCCACACCGAGAACTCGTACAAGTACTCGGTCGAGGATTTCCGCGCGCTCGCGGCGGAAGCGGGATTTGCGGGGAAGAAGGTCTGGACGGACCGCAAAGGGCTCTTCGCCCTTCACGGTCTGGTCGCTATCTAATTCGGGCTCAGGGTCGCAAGCAGCCGTACACGTCCGAGAAGGGTTGACGCGGATCAAATGACGGCCGCCGGGATGATCTACGCTCGTGGCATGAGTGGCCTCGTTTTGACTCTTCTCGCTTGGATCACGGTGGAGATGGGCGTCGGCATGCCTCCATCCCCGGATGTCGTAGTCGTTCCCGAAGAGCAAATGAGCGAACGTGCATATGGCCGTGAATGGCGGCTAAGCGACGACGTGCCAGCCGCCTATGATCGGGCCACGCGAACTGTTTACCTGCGAAACGATTGGAATCCAGTCGATCTCCGGAGCCGCGCGAGACTTCTGCACGAGCTGGTTCACCACGTACAGAACGTGAACGGCGTTCCGTACGACTGTCCAGCAAGCCGCGAGCCTGAGGCATACAACTTGGCGCTCCAATGGCTTGAGGAGGAAGGTGCGGCCGATCCCTATGCCACACTCGGCATAGACGAATTTTCCATATGGATTCTCTCGCGGTGCCCGGACGAGGGCTAGCCGGGAATCCCGCTACGACCCCGACCCCGAATTAGCTGGCGCTATCGGGCGCGCTCGCCGTGCGCTCGACGTTTTTCTCGAGCCACTTGCGGATGCGGTTGGCGTCGCCGATCCGCGAGCGCTTGCCCCACGAGTCGAGCAGCACCACGATCAGGTCCTTGGAGTGCATGCGCACGTGCATCACCAGGCAGCGGCCTGCCTCGCTGATATAGCCGGTCTTGGAGAGGTCGATTTCCCAGTGGGAACTGCGCACCAGGCCGTTGGTGTTGACGAAGTTCAGCGGCCGCCCGAAGGTCAGCACGCGCGCCCGCTCGCGCGTCGAGTACTCTCGGATGAGCGGGTAGCCGTAAGCGGCGCGCACCAGCTTCGCGAGGTCGCGCGCGCTGGCGACGTTGGCCGGCGACAGTCCGGTCGGCTCGACGAAGTGGCTGTCGGTCATGCCGAGCGCGTCGGCTTTCGCGTTCATGGCCGCGACGAAGGCCGGCATGCCGCCCGGGTAAGTGCGCCCGAGCGCGGCGGCGGCGCGGTTCTCGGAGGCCATCAGCGAGAGAAGCAGCAGCTCGTCGCGCGTCAGCGCGCTGCCGGTGCGCAGGCGCGAGCGCGTGCCCTTCACGGAATCGACATCCTCGCGGCTGAGCACGATGCGCTGGTCGAGGGCGAGCCCGCGATCCAGGATCACCATCGCGGTCATCAGCTTGGTGATCGACGCAATAGGGACGACCGCGTCGCTGTTCTTGCTAATGACGATCTCGCCGCTGTCGACGTCCTGCACCAGCGCCGACGAGGAACGCAGGAAGACCGGCTTGGGACCGCCGGCCTGTGCAAAACCTACACTGAGAGCGAGGACGAAGAAGAGGGCGCAGGCTGCGACGATGCCCTCCAGTGAATGCAGCTTTCTTTGCGGTGTCGCCATGCCACGAATTCTTCTGGTTCGTTACCGGTTTTGTTGGTTGGAGCCTATGACCTAAAAGGAGCATGGCTTTATCGCAGTCTAGACTACCGAAAAGAAAAAACGCAAGCAGAATCATGGGGGTGGCAGTGTTACCTTATGTGTGCCGTGAACAATGCCCGCTGTCGGGCTGAGGCTACAGAGCTTCTTCTACGTCTTGTAAAGCCGCGTCGACCTGCGCCTGCTGTTGCTGCAACGCCCACATCCTGGCGTATTCCCCTTGCCGCTCAAGGAGTTGGAGGTGGGTTCCGCGCTCTGCGATGCGGCCGTGGTTGAGGACCAGGATCTGGTCCGCGTCCATCACGGTGGAAAGCCGGTGAGCGATCACTAACGTCGTGCGGCCCTTCGAGATGCGCTCGAGCTCCGCCTGGATCGCCTTCTCCGCGCGCGAGTCGAGCGCGGAGGTGGCCTCGTCGAAGATGAGGATGCGCGGGTCCTTCAGCAGCGCGCGCGCGATGGCCACGCGCTGCTTTTCCCCGCCCGAGAGCTTCAGGCCGCGCTCGCCGACCATCGTCTCGTACTTCGCCGGCAGGCCTTCGATGAACTCGTGGATGTGCGCGGCGCGCGCCGCCTCGATCACCTCCTCGTCGCTCGCGCCCGGGCGGCCATACCGGACGTTGTAGCGGATGGTGTCGTTGAACAGCACCGTGTCCTGCGGGACTATGCCGATCGCACTACGCAGGCTCGCCTGCTTCGCCTCGCGGATGTCCAGGCCGTTGACGCTGATCGAGCCGCCGGAAACCTCGTAGAACCGGTACAGCAGCCGCGCCAGCGTCGACTTGCCCGAGCCCGAGTGCCCGACCACGGCGACCCGCTGGCCGGGCTCGATGACGAAGCTCACCTCGTGCAGGATCTGCCTCGCCGGCTCGTAGAAGAAGTCCACGTTCCTGAATTCCACCCGCGCCGGGCCGCTCGGCAGGTCGGGCGCGCCCGGCTTGTCCTGGATCTCGAGGTTCACCGACAGCAGGCTGAACATGCGGTCCATGTCGATGAGCGACTGCTTGATGTTCCGGTACACCATGCCCAGCACGTTGAGCGGGATGTAGAGCTGGATCAGCAGCCCGTTGACCAGCACCAGGTCGCCGAGCGTGAAGCTCTTCGCCACCACGCCCTCGGCGGCGAGCAGCATCAGCGCGGTGACCGCCGCGGCGATGATCAGGCTCTGCCCGATGTTGAGGAAGCCGAGCGAGGACTCGCTCTTGGTGGCGGCATCCTCGTACTTCCTCAGGTTCTCGTCGTAGCGGCGCGCCTCGAACTCCTCGTTGCCGAAGTACTTCACCGTCTCGTAGTTGAGCAGGCTGTCGATGGCGCGCGTGTTGGCCTTCGAATCGAGCTCGTTGGCGCGCCGCCGGATCTCCATGCGCCATTCGGTCACCAGCACGGTGAAAGTGATGTACACGGCCACCGCGCCGAAGGTGACCGCGGCGAAGCGCCAGTCGAACCGGTTGAGCAGCACCGCCGCGACCAGCGCGAACTCCAGCAGCACCGGCAGGATCGAGAACAGCAGGTACGACAGCAGCGTGGAGATGCCGTTGGTGCCGCGCTCGATGTCGCGCGTCATGCCGCCGGTCTGCCGCTCGAGGTGAAAGCGCAGGCTCAGGGCGTGCAGGTGGCGGAACACGCCCAGGGCGAGGCGCCGCATGGCGCGCTGCGTGACGCGCACGAAGATCACGTCGCGCAGCTCCTGGAACAGCGTGGTGGAGAAGCGCAGGATGCCGTAGATCGCGAGCAGCGCCACCGGCACGGCGACGATCGCCGCCGGCGCGTCCAGGCCGTCGACCACCTCCTTCATCACCAGCGGCACGCCGACGTTGGCGAGCTTGGCGATGACCAGGAACACGAGGGCGAAGATCACGCGCCACTTGTATTCCCACAGGTAGGGCAGGAGCGTCCGGATGGAGCCCCATTCATTGCGCTTCACCGCCGGATTATCGCTTCTGAAACATCAGCGCGAGCGGCAGCAGGATCCACAGCCAGGGCCAGGGCACCTCGACGCCGTACCGGGCGAGCGCCGGGATGGTGAAGAACACCGCCACCGAGCCGGCGATCCCCGCCAGGGGCCAGAGTCGGAAAATCAGACCGCCCAGGCAGAGCAGCCAGGCCATCGAAAGCAGAACCAGGCCGAGGAAGCCCATCCCTGTCATGGAAACAAGCTTGACGGAGGGGACGGGCGGCGGCTAGCATTCAAACGTTCGTTTGAATGCCAGAGACCGCCATGCCCCTGCGCGCCGTGAAGCCCCAGCACGAAACCCGCACCCGCATCCTGGACGCCGCCGAGGAGCTGTTCATGCTGCACGGCTTCGAAGGCACCTCGATGCGCCAGCTCACCGCGAAGGCAGGCGTCAACCTCGCCGCGGTCAACTACCACTTCGGCTCCAAGGACGCGCTGATCGAGGCGGTGTTCCGGCGGCGCCTCGACCCCATGAACGCGGCGCGTATCGCGGCGCTCGACGAGCTCGAGGCCGCGGGCCGGACGCTTTCGCCGGACATCATCATCCGCGCCTTCGTCGGCGAAGGCCTGCGCATGATCGAGGACGTGAAAACCGGCGGGCGCAACTTCATCCGCCTGCTCGGCCGCACCTACACCGAGCCGGCGAAGCCGATCCGCGCGCTGATCGGCCAGCTCTACGCGCCGGCGATGGCGCGCTACAAGGCCGCCTTCGAGCGCGCCCTGCCGCAGATGCCGCGCGAGGAGCTGGTGTGGCGCATGCACTTCATGTTCGGCACGCTCGCCTACACGCTGGCGGCCACCGACACCGTTCAGCTCATCGCCGGCTGCAAGCCCGAGGACCGCTACGACGCCCAGCTCCTCGAAGACCGCCTCACCGCTTTTCTCGCCGCGGGACTGACCGCGCCGCTGAAAACCGTCGTCCGCAAAGCCGCCTAGGAGTCCGCCATGCCCGCACTCGCCGTCGCCCTCGGCACCCTCGCCGTCTTCCTGGTCTTCGGCTTCCTCGGCCTGCCGCTGTGGGCCTGGACGCTCGCCGCCGCAGCGTTGCTCTTCGCGCTGACCAGCAACATTTTCGTCTGGGCCGTGTTCATTGCCGTCGCCGCGGTTCTCAACGTGGCTGTACTTCGAAGAACGATTCTTACCGACCGCATCCTCGCGGCGTACCGCCGCATCCTTCCCGACATGTCGCAGACCGAGAAGGAGGCGATCGACGCCGGCACGGTGTGGTGGGACGGCGATCTGTTCTCCGGCAAGCCGGACTGGGACAGGCTGCTCGGGACGCCGCAGCCGCGCCTGTCCGCCGAGGAGCAGGCGTTCCTCGACGGCCCGGTGGAGGAGCTGTGCGCGATGTGCGACGACTGGGAGATCACGCACGAGCGCCAGGACCTGCCGCCGCGCGTGTGGCAGTTCATCAAGGACAAGGGCTTCCTCGGGATGATCATCCCGAAGCAGTACGGCGGGCTGGGCTTCAGCGCGATCGGCCATTCGGCGGTGGTGCAGAAGCTCGCGACGCGCTCGAGCACCGCGGCGATCTCGGTGATGGTGCCCAACTCCCTCGGGCCGGGCGAGCTGCTGCTCCACTACGGCACGGAAGAGCAGAAGCAGCACTACCTGCCGCGCCTCGCCAAGGGCCTGGAAGTGCCCTGCTTCGCGCTCACCAGCCCGGAAGCCGGCTCGGACGCCGCGTCCATTCCGGATGCCGGCGTGGTGTGCAAAGGCCTCTGGCAGGGCAAGGAAGTGCTCGGCATGCGCGTTACCTGGGACAAGCGCTACATCACGCTCGGCCCGATCGCCACGCTGCTCGGCCTCGCTTTTCGCCTCTATGACCCGGAAAGGCTGCTAGGGGGCGAGGAGGATCTTGGAATCACTTGCGCCCTCGTGCCCACCAGCATGCCCGGCGTGAACATCGGCCGGCGCCACCTGCCGCTCAACGCGGTGTTCCAGAACGGCCCGAACTCCGGCGAGGACGTGTTCATGCCGCTCGACTGGATCATCGGCGGGCGCGACTACGCCGGCAAGGGCTGGATGATGCTGATGGGCTGCCTCGCCGCGGGCCGCGCCATCTCGCTGCCCACCTCGGCCGTCGGCGGCACCAAGGCGCTGGTGCGCTTCACCGGCGCCTACGCGCGCGTGCGCAGCCAGTTCAAGACGCCGATCGGCAGGCTCGAGGGCGTGGAGGAAGCGCTCGGGCGCATCGCGGCGCACTGCTACATGATGGACGCGACGCGCGTCATGACCGCCGGCGCGGTGGACCTGGGCGAGAAGCCCGCGGTGCTCTCGGCGATCGCCAAGTACCACATGACCGAGCGCGGCCGCTGGTGCGTCAACGATGCCATGGACATCGTCGGCGGCAAGGGCATCTGCCTGGGGCCGAACAACTGGATCGGCCGCGGCTACCAGATCGCGCCGGTGGCGATCACGGTGGAAGGCGCCAACATCCTCACCCGCACCCTGATCATCTTCGGCCAGGGCGCGATCCGCTGCCATCCCTACGTGCTGCGCGAGATGCGCGCCGCGAAGGAAATGCAGGGCGACGAGGCCTCGCGCGAGTTCGACGACGCCTTCACCTCGCACGTCGGCCATGTGCTGCGCAACGGCATCCGCGCTTTCGTCTACGGGGTTACCGCAAGCATTGCTTCTACCCCTTCCGATTGCGCCCGTGAAACACGCCACTATTACCGTCACGTTTCGCGGCTGTCGGCCGCCTTCGCCTTCCTCGCCGATATTTCGATGCTGGCGATGGGCGGCGCGCTCAAGCGCAGGGAGAAGATTTCCGGCCGCCTGGGCGACGTGCTGTCGATGATGTACCTCGTGTCGGCGACGCTCAAGCGCTACGAGGACGAAGGACGCATCCGCGAGGATCTGCCGCTGGTGCGCTGGGCGGTGCGCGACGCGCTGTACCGCGCGCAGCAGGCGCTCGACGGCATCCTGTCCAACTTCCCGGTGAAGCCGCTCGCCCGCCTGCTGCGCTGGGTCATCTTCCCCGCCGGCAAGCGCCTGCGCCCGCCGCTCGATTCGCGCAACCGCGAGTGCGCGCAGATCGCGCTGGAGCCCGGCGCCGCGCGCGACCGCCTGACCGCCGGCATGTACTACCCCACCGGCGAGGGAGCCACCGCGGTGCTCGAGCAGGCCTTCCTCGCCGCCGTGGCCTGCGATCCGCTCGATCGGAAGATCCGCGAGGCGCAGCGCAAAGGCCTGCCGGACCCGCTCACCCCCGAAGAGCAGGCCCAATGGCAGAGGAAGGAAGCGCTGCGCAAGCAGGTGATCCGGGTGGACGATTTCCCGCAGGACTTCGGCCGCTCCGAGATCGTGCAGTCGGAGAAAACCTATTCCGTGAAGGCCGCGTGATGTTCTCCAAGCCCATCTACGTCGTCGACGGCGCCCGCACGCCGTTCCTGAAATCCAGGAACCGCCCGGGGCCGTTCGCGGCGAGCGACCTTGCCACCCAGGCCGGGCGCGCGCTGCTCATGCGCCAGCCTTTCCGGCCCGACCAGCTCGACGAGGTCATCCTCGGCTGCGCCGCGCCTTCGGTGGATGAAGTGAACATCGGCCGCGTCGCGGCGCTGCGCATGGGCACCGGGCAGAAGGTTCCCGGCTGGACGGTCATGCGCAACTGCGCCTCGGGCATGCAGGCGGTCGACTCCGGCATCAGCAACATCCTCGCCGGGCGCTCGCAGCTGGTGCTCGCCGGCGGCGTCGACGCGCTTTCGCGCGCGCCTTTGCTGTATGCCGACAAAATGGTGCACTGGTTCTCGGACATGGCGTCGGCAAAGACAGCCTCTCAAAGAGCCATGCTTTTCGCGCGGCTGCCGGTGAAGGCGCTCCTCGCTCCGGTCATCGGCATCATGAAAGGCCTGACCGATCCGATGGTCGGCCTGCTCATGGGCCAGACCGCGGAGAACCTCGCCCACCGCTTCGGCATTACGCGCCAACAGCAAGACGAATTCTCAATTCGATCTCACAAGAAAGTCATGCAGGCCCAGGACGAAGGCCCCCTGGCCCCGGGCGGCGGCGAGGTGGAGGCGCTCTACGACCGCGACGGCGCCGCCTACACGCTGGACGACGGCGTGCGGCGCGACGCCTCGATGGACAACCTGAAGAAGCTGCGGCCGTTCTTCGACCGCAAGTACGGCAGCGTCACCCCGGGCAACAGCTCGCAGATCACCGACGGGGCGGCGTGGCTGCTGCTCGCGAGCGAAGAGGCATTGAAGAAATACGCGCTGGAGCCCATCGGCCGCATCCTCGATTCCGAGTGGGCCGGGCTCGATCCGGCGCAGATGGGCCTCGGCCCGGTGCACGCGGCGACGCCGATCCTGAAGCGCCACGGCCTGGGGCTGAACGACCTCGACTACTGGGAGATCAACGAAGCCTTCGCCGCCCAGGTGCTGGGATGCCTGGCCGCGTGGCAGGACGAGAAGTATTGCCGGGAAGAGCTTGGCCTTGATGGCGCCCTGGGATCCCTTGATCAGGATCGCTTGAACGTCGACGGCGGCGCCATCGCACTGGGCCATCCGGTCGGCGCGTCCGGCGCGCGCATCGTGCTGCACCTGCTGAAGACCCTGAAGCGAAACCACGCGAAGCGCGGCATCGCCTGCATCTGCATCGGCGGCGGGCTGGGCGGCGCGATGCTGGTGGAGACCGTCTGATGGACAGGCTCGCTGCGACCTCCACCCGGCACTGGCGCTGGGAAACCGACCGCGACGGGCTGGTCTGGCTCACCTTCGACAAGGCCGGCGAGTCGGCCAACACCTTCTCGCGCGAGGCGCTCGAAGAGCTGGGCAGCGCCATCGGCGCGATCCGCCTCGAGAACCCCAAGGGCCTGGTCATCCGCTCGGCGAAGGAGAACTACATCGCCGGCGCCGACGTCGAGGAGTTCACGCGCTTTCGCACCGCGGCGGAAGCCACCGAGTTCGTGAGGCTCGGCTGGGACGTGTTCCAGGAGGTCCGCGACCTGCCCTTCCCGAGCACCGCGATGGTCAACGGCTTCTGCATGGGCGGCGGCGTCGAGCTGGCCCTCGCCTGCCGCTACCGCGTGGCGCTCGACGACCCGAAGACGCGCTTCGCGTTGCCCGAGGTGATGCTCGGCATCATGCCGGTGTGGCACGGCGTGCAGTGGTTGCCCAAGCTGGTCGGGCCCGCCGCGGCGCTCGACATGATTCTCACCGGAAGGGCGATCGATGCGCGCCGCGCGAAGCGCATGGGACTGGTGGACGAGGCGGTGCCGCTGCGCATCCTCGAGAACACGGCGCGCATGGTGACGCTTGCAGACAAGGGGGCGAGGCGGCTTCCCTTTTCCCAAAGGATCATGCTCTCCCTGAGAGGGCTGGTGGTGTCCCAGGCACGCAAGCAGGTCGCGAAGCGCGCGAAGAAGGAGCACTATCCGGCCCCCTACGCCGTGCTCGAGCTGTGGCGCAAGTACGACGGCAACCCGTTCGCCGCGACCCACGACCGCTCGGCATCGATCGAGATGCTGTTCGACCACCCGACCACCAAGAACCTGATCCGCATTTTTTTCCTCCAGGAACGCATGAAGTCGCTCGCCAAAGGCGTGGCCTTCGACCCGGAGCACGTGCACGTGGTGGGGGCAGGCGTGATGGGCGGCGACATCGCCGCCATCTGCGCCATGCGCGGCCTGCGCGTGACGCTGCAGGACACCTCGGCCGAGCGCATCGCGCCGGCCGTGAAGCGCGCGGCCCAGCTCTTCAAGCGCCGCATCCGCGACGAGCGCCGGGTGCGCGACGCCCTCGACCGGCTGATCCCCGACGTCACCGGCGGCGGCGCGCGCCACGCCGACGTGGTGATCGAGGCGATCTTCGAGAACCTCGACGCCAAGCGCGAGCTGTTCGCGAAGATCGAGGCGCTCGCCAGGCCCGATGCGATCCTCGCCTCCAACACCTCCAGCCTGAAGCTCGCCGACATCGCCACCGCGCTCAAGGACCCGTCGCGGCTGGTCGGCATCCATTTCTTCAATCCGGTCCCGCAGCTTCAGCTGGTGGAAGTCGTCTATGGGGAAAAAACCAATCCCGAGGTCTCGAAAAAGGCGGCCGCTTTCGTCCGCCACATCGACAAGCTGCCGCTGCCGGTGAAGGACTCGCCCGGGTTCCTCGTGAACCGCGTGCTCGGGCCGTACATGCTGAACGCGTTCCGCCTGCTCGACGAGGGCTACAAGCCCGAGACGCTGGACGCGGCGATGGAGTCGTTCGGCATGCCGATGGGGCCGGCGGAGCTCGCGGACACGGTGGGCCTGGACATCTGCCTTGCGGCGGGCAAGGCGCTCGCCAGGACCACCCAGGTGCCCGAGATCCTCGCCAACAAGGTCGCGCTCGGCCACCTGGGCAAGAAGAGCGGCCAGGGCCTCTACCGCTACGAGAACGGCAAGCCGGTGAAGGGCCAGCCGGACTCGTACGACCAGAAGCTGGTCGACGCGCTGATCGAGCCCTACCTCGACGAAGCGCAGGCGGTGCTCGCCGAGGGCATCGTCGCGGACGCCGAGCTGGTGGACGCGGGGCTCATCTTCGGCACCGGCTTCGCGCCCTTCCGCGGCGGGCCCTTGCATTACCTGGAGAGCCGTGGAAAAGCTGCCTGAGGGAAAGCAGCCCGCCCTGCGCGTCATGCCGATGCCGGCGGACGCCAACCAGAACGGCGACATCTTCGGCGGCTGGATCATGGCGCAGGTGGACATCGCCGGCGGCACGGCGGCCGGACGCATCGCGCGCGGCCGCGTGGCCACCGTGGCGGTGAAGGAATTCGTGTTCAAGCAGCCGGTGCAGATCGGCGACCTGCTGTCCTTCTACGTCGACGTCGAGCGCATCGGCACCACCTCGATCACCGTCACGGTGGAGGTGTTCGCCGAGCGCCGGCCGACCGACCCGCACGTGGTGAAGGTCACCGAGGCGACGCTCACCTACGTCGCCATCGATGCCCACGGGCGGCCGCGCCCCGTGCCTCCCCGCTAGGTTGCTGCTCGACGCGCCGACGCTCGCCGCGGTCGCCGCGCTCGCGCTCGGCGCCGCGGTCATCGGCGGCATGGGCGGCTTCGGCACCGGCGTCATCCTGACCGCGGCGCTGGTTCCGCTGATCGGGGTGAAAGCGGTGGTGCCGGTGCTGGCGGTGGCCGGCGTGATCATCAACGCCGGACGCTTCTGGTTCTACCGCCGCAGCCTCGAGCGGCGCGCGCTTGGCATCGTGCTCGCCGCCTCGCTGCCGTTCCTCGTGCTCGGCACCTGGCTCTACAGCATCCTCGACGCGCGCGCCATCGGCACGATACTCGGGCTTGCGGTGATGGCCTCGGTGCCGCTCAGGAGGATCCTCAAGGCGAGAGCGGTGGTTCTCGAGACCCGCGGCCTCGCCGTCGGCGCGGGCGTGTTCGGCCTGGCGAGCGGCGTGACCACCGGCACCGGCGTGATCCTGGTGTCGCTGCTGCTCGGCTCGGGTCTCGCCGGACCCGCGGTGCTCGCCACCGACGCCCTCACCACCATCGCGCTCGACCTGTGCAAGGCGGCGCTGTTCCAGCGCTTCGACCTGCTCGACGCGCAGGCCTTCTCCACCGGCCTGGTGATCGGCTTCGCCACCATCCCTGGAAGCGCGCTCGCCGCCTGGCTGGTCACGCGAATCGGCGCGACGCTGCACGTGCTTTTCATGGAAGTGCTGATCCTGTGCGGCGGCGGGTTCATGCTGTGGCACTCATGGAGCTGATCGAATGAAAGATCTCGAAGGCAAAGTGGCCGCCGTGACCGGCGCGGCGAGCGGTTTGGGCAAGGCCATGGCGCTCGCCTTTGCCGCCGAGGGCATGCGCGTGGCGATGGCCGACGTGGACGAACGGGGCTTGCAGCAATTGCCGCTTCCCGGTTTTCGCATGCGCGTCGACGTCTCGAAGGCCGAGCAGCTGGAGGCCTTCGCCGAGCGCACCGTGGCCGAGCTGGGCGGCGTGCACCTCGTGTGCAACAACGCCGGCGTGGCGCTGACCGGCGCCGTCTGGGAGAACACCGAGCTCGACTGGGAATGGATCCTGGGCGTCAACCTGCGCGGCGTGGTGAACGGGGTGCGCGCCTTCACGCCGCGCCTCATCGCGCAGGACCACGGCCACATCGTGAACACCGCCTCGGTGGCCGGCCTCATCTCGCCGCCCGGCATGGGCGCCTACTGCGTCACCAAGCACGCGGTGGTGGCGCTTTCCGAAGCGCTGCACCACGACCTGCGCGAGCGCGGCTCGCATGTCCGGGTATCGGTGCTGTGTCCTGCCTATGTGCCCACCGGGATCGCGGAATCGGAGCGCAACCGACCGCCCGAGCTGGGCGCGTCCACGAAAACTTCAAAGGACCTGCTGCTGCAGAAGGCCGTCGCCTCGGGCAAGAAATCCGCCGATGACGTGGCGCGCGCGGTCGTCGCGGCGGTGAAGGAGGAGCGCTTCTACATCCTCACGCACCCGGCGATCAAGGGCGCGGTCCGCGCGCGCATGGAGGACGTGCTCGAGGAGCGCGCGCCGCGCGACCCGCTGCGGCTCTAGCTCAAGCCGGGGAACAGGGCGCGCAGGCCGAGCGCCATCGTCTCGATGGCGATGGCCGCGAGGATCAGGCCGAGCAGCCGCGTGGCGATGTTGAGCCCGGTGGTGCCCATGCGCGGGGCCACCGCGTCGGCGGCGCGCAATATCGACCAGAGGACGAGGCACACCAGCGCCACGCAGCCGATGAGCGCGCCGGTGTGCGCCACGCCGCCCGCCTGCGCGGCGATGATGGTGGTGCTGATGGCGCCCGGCCCGGCGAGCAGCGGCACCGCGAGCGGTACCACACCGGACATCGAGCGCGACTCGAGCTCCTCGGCCTCGGCGCGCGACTGGCGCATGCCGCCGGCCTGCGCGTTGAGCATGGCGAGCGCCATGAGCAGCAGCACCAGCCCGCCGCCCACCTGGAACGCGGGCAGGCTCGCGCCGAGGAACCGCAGCAGGGCCTCGCCGAAGATGGCGGCGCCGCTCAGCACCAGGAATACGGTAAGCGTCACCGCGCCGGCCAGGCGCCGGCGCGCCTTCTCGTCGCCCATCGCGGTGACGCTGAGGAAGATCGGCACGGCGAGGAACGGGTCCAGCACCGCGGTCAGCGTGACCAGGAAGCGCAGGTACTCCTGGTAGCCGCTCACTGCCTGGTCGCGACCTGGCGGTCCTTCTCGAGCAGCACGATGCGTACCTTGTTGTGGTAGCTGCTGATCCGCAAACCGCACAGTCTGAGCATGCGGGCATTATAGTCAGGGCATGAACGAGTACATCACCGACCTGGCGGCCGACACGTCCTACGGCGGCTACCTGCAGCTCGAGCGGCTGCTCTCGGCGCAAAGGCCGCGCTCGTCGCACCACGACGAGATGCTGTTCATCATCCAGCACCAGACCTCCGAGCTGTGGATGAAGCTCATGATCCACGAGCTCACGGCCGCCATCGGACACGTGAAGGCCGGCCAGCTCGCCCCGTGCTTCAAGATCCTGGCGCGCGTGAAGCAGATCCAGCGGCAGCTGTTCGAGCAGTGGGCCGTGCTGGAGACGCTCACGCCTTCGGAGTACACGCGCTTTCGCGACGTGCTCGGCCCGGCCTCGGGCCTGCAGTCGTTCCAGTTCCGCGCCATCGAGTTCCTGCTCGGCAACAAGAATGCGCGTCTCGTGGATCTCCAGAAGCACGACCCGGAAACGGCGCAGCACCTGCAGGATCTGTTGCTGTCTCCCAGCCTCTACGACGAGTTCCTGCGCTACCTCGCGCGCAAGGGCATGCCGGTACCGGCCGAGCGCGTCGAGCGCGACTGGTCGCAGCCCTACGAGCGCCATCCGGGCGTGGTGGCGGTCTTCAAGACGATCTACGAAAGCACCGAGCGCTACTGGGCCGAGTACGACATGTGCGAGAAGCTGGTCGACGTCGAGGAGAACTTCCTCCTCTGGCGCTTCCGCCATGTGAAGACGGTGGAGCGCATCATCGGCTTCAAGAAGGGCACCGGCGGCACCGCCGGCGTGCCGTTCCTGCGCAGGACCCTGGAGCTCTCGCTGTTTCCCGAGCTGATCGATGTGCGCACCGAGATTGGATGAAGGCTGGCTGCGGGCCAGCGTATGGCCGCGCTTCTCCCGGGTCCTGCAGCGAAAGGAGGTCTATCTCGCGAACCATTCGCTCGGCCGGCCGCCCGATCGCATGGCCGAGGACCTGCGCGGCGCGATCGACGCCTGGTATCGCGACATGGACGGCGCCTGGAATTTCTGGATGGAGGGGCGCGAGGCTTTCCGGGCCCTGACCGCCAGATTGCTGCAGGTGGAACCCGGCTGCATCGTTCCCAAGACGAGCGCCGGACAGGGCCTGCGCGCCGTGCTGAACGCGCTCCCGGGCAGGCCGCGGGTGCTCACGAGCGACGCGGAATTCGACTCGCTCGACTTCATCCTGCGCGTGTATCGCGACAAGGACCGCATCCAGTTGAAGGCCCTGCCTTTCGACGCCTTCAGGTTCGAGGACTGCGACCTCGTGGTCGTTTCGACCGTCGCCTTCCGCAACGGCAAGCCTCTGGAGGGAGTTCGAGAGCTGGTAAGGACCGCGCATGCGAAGGGCGCCAAGGTGCTGCTCGACGTGTATCACCATGCGGGCGTGCTGCCGCTCGACCTCGCCGCGCTCGACGCCGACTTCGCGGTCGGCGGCTCGTACAAGTACCTGCGCGGCGGCCCCGGCGCGTGCTGGCTGTACGTGCATCCCGGGCATCACGCCCTGCGCACGCTCGATACCGGCTGGTTCGCAAAGCAGGACGTGTTCGCCTATGCGCGGCCGGAGCCGCCGCAGTTCGGCCCGGGCGGCGACGCCTGGCTGGAGTCGACCCCGCCGGTGCTCGCGCCCTTCCAGGCGCTCGCCGGCCTGGAGCTGACCCTCGAGCTCGGCGTCGAGCGCATCCGAGAATACAGCCAGTCGCAGAAGGCGCTGCTGAAGTCACTGCTTCCCGTGGAGGACCACGGCGGCGCTTTTGTCACTTTGAGAAGCGGGGACGCCAAGGCCCTGGCCGCGGCGCTGGAGGACCAGGGCGTGAAGACCGACGCGCGCGGCGAGTACCTGCGCCTGTGCCCGGACTATCTCAACTCGCGCGCCGAGCTGGAGTACGCGGCGCAAATCGTGATGCGCCATGCGCACGCTGGCTGACGGCTTCTAGAGGAACGCCTCGGCGCTCGCGCAGGGAAGCTGCAGCGCGGCCGCTATCGCCGGATGCGTGATCCGGCCGAGCGCCGCATTGAGCCCGTGCCTGAGGGACTCGTCTTCCTCGAGCGCCTTCTTCCAGCCCTT
>DASUUN010000164.1:0-3555 GCA_036374055.1 Burkholderiales bacterium | reverse complement strand
GTGGTCGGTGCGCTCCTCGACCCGCTTTTTGAGCTCAGGCTGGAAGTAGCTTTGCATCAGGCCGGCGTAGACCACGGCCGGCGGATGGCCGCTCGCGATCCGAAGGGTGATCTCCTCGGCCCCGGCGTGGCCTGCGGCCGCTAGCGGACCGGCGAGCGCGAGCCCCGCCGACCAGTGTTTCCATGCGCGCATGTCAAGCCTCCTCAAGCGTTCATTGAAGGGCGAGGATAGCATCAAGCCGGCATGGAGCCACCCCCGCGCAGCCACCACTCCGGAGGAGGCCGACGGCGGGCGGGCGGACGCGGCCGATGCGCGTTCCCCGACCGCCGCTCGAAGCGCTACTGCTGCGCCTGCCCGATCCGCGTTATGACTTTCTGATCGCCCTGCTCTTCGTAGAAGACCGTGACCTCGGCGCCGACCTGCGGCCACACCGAAGCTCCCCCTGCGGAGTCAGGCATGACGAATGTCTGGTCGTCGATCGTGATCTCGTTGGTCTGCTTGTCGGCCTCGGTCACCATGCCGGTGACCTTCATGTCCTCCTCGGTCGCCTGCTGCTGACTCTGTTGCGCCGCGGCCTGGTTCAGACCGATGGCGCCGCCCACGAGCGCGGTTGCAACCAGCATGAGCTTGCGCATTTCCCCTCTCCCGTTCGCATGAGCCTGGCCGGCGGTCACGCGCCGACGCTCGCCTGGACAACGGGCGTTTTGTCGGGCGGTTCCGAACAGGGGCCGGCGACCTTAGAGCACCGGCCGCCCCCAGGCACCGGCATGATCCTTGAACAACCAATTGCGCGATGCTACGAAGCAGAACAGAGTTCTGGTAGCGCAGATGTGATCACTGAGACTTGATAACCGCGCCACAAATCCGGGCGGCGCGCGCCCTGCTCGGCATGGACCAGCGCGCGCTCGCCGAGGCCGCTGGCCTGTCGCTGCCGACCATCCAGCGCATGGAGGCGAGCGCAGGCAATGTGCGCGGCAACGTGGACTCGCTGGTCAAGTTGATCACCGCGCTGGACAACGCGGGCATCGAACTGATCCAAGAGGGCGCGATCAGCCAGGGCGGCGGTCGCGGCGTGCGGCTGAAGGGATGATCGCCACCGAACGCTCGGCCCGGCGCGCGCAATACGCGCATCCGGCCGGCCATGTGAACGGCCGGGGCGCGCGATGCCGCTGCCGCTGATCCTCATCGTAGCCGCCCTCCTCCTGGCCGTCGGCGTCTTCGCCGTGGCGCGCTCGCGCGACGCGACCGGGTCCGTGTACCTCGCGAGCGCTCTGCTGAGCGCGCTCGTGCTGATCGGTGCACTGGGACACCTGCTGTTCGCTGGAACCCCGGCGACGGTCGTGCTGCCGCTGGGCCTGCCCTGGATCGGCGCACATTTCCGGTTGGACGCCCTGGCGGCGTTCTTCCTCGCTGTGATCAATCTCGGAGGCGCCGCGGCGAGCCTCTACGGACTCGGCTACGGCCAGCACGAGCAGGCGGCCCGCCGGGTCCTGCCATTCTTTCCGGCGTTTCTCGCCGGCATGAACCTCGTGATCATAGCCGCCGACGCCTTCACCTTCCTGCTCGCCTGGGAGTTCATGTCGTTGACCTCATGGGCGCTGGTCATGGCGCACCACCGCGAGCGCGCCAATGCGCACGCCGGGTACGTCTACCTGGTGATGGCGAGCTTCGGGACGCTGTCCTTGCTGCTCGCCTTCGGTCTGCTCGCCGGCCCGAGCGGCGGCTATGCGTTCGAGACGATCCGCAGCGCTTACCTGCCGCCCGGCCTGTCGGCACTGGTCCTGGCTCTGGTGCTGCTGGGCGCAGGGTCCAAAGCCGGGCTCGTGCCTTTGCACGTGTGGCTGCCGCTCGCCCACCCGGCGGCGCCGAGCCACGTCTCGGCGCTGATGAGCGGCGTCATGACCAAGGTCGCGGTGTACGGCTTCGTGCGTATCGTGTTCGACCTGCTGGGCCCCCCGGCGTGGTGGTGGAGCGCGGTGGTGCTCGTGCTCGGCGGCGCCACCGCCGTGCTTGGCGTGCTGTACGCGCTGATGCAGCACGACCTGAAACGCCTGCTCGCCTACCACACCGTCGAGAACATCGGCATCATCTTCATCGGCCTCGGCCTAGCGCTTGCCTTCCAGGCCAACGCCATGGGCGCTGCCGCGGCGCTGGCGCTGACCGCCGCGCTGTTCCACGTCTTCAACCATTCGCTGTTCAAGAGCCTGCTGTTCTTCGGTGCCGGAGCGGTGCTCAGGGCGACCGGCGAGCGCGACATGGAGCAACTGGGCGGTCTGATCCAGCGCATGCCGCTCACCGCCTTCGCTTTCCTGGTCGGTTCGGCGGCCATTTCCGCGCTGCCGCCGCTCAACGGCTTCATCTCCGAGTGGCTGACCTTCCAGGCGATCCTGCTCAGCCCCGATGTGCCGCAGTGGAGCCTCAGGTTCCTGGTGCCCGCGGTCGGCGCCGGGCTGGCGCTCTCGGCGGCGCTCGCCGCAGCGTGCTTCGTCAAGGCATTCGGCATCACCTTCCTCGGCCGCCCGCGCAGCCCGGCGGCCGAGCGCGCGCGCGAAGTGGACTCCTTGTCGCTCGCCGCCATGTTCGGGTTCGCCGGCCTGTGCGTAATGACCGGCGTCTTTCCAGGTCTGGTGATCGATGCGTTGTCGCCGGTGGTCATGGCGCTGACCGACGGTGCGCGCCTGCCCGTCCAGACGACGATCCCCTGGCTCACGGTGGTGCCGCTGAGCGCGGGCCGGAGCTCGTACAACGGCTTGCTCGTGCTCCTGTTCATCGCGTTCTCCGCCGGATCCGCCGCTTACGTGATCCATCGCTTTGCCTCGCACGCCGTGCGGCGCGGGGCCCCCTGGGACTGCGGCTTTCCCGACCCCAGCCCGATCACCCAGTACAGCGCCGGCAGCTTTGCGCAACCGATCCGCCGCGTGTTCGGCACACTCGCCTTTCGGGCGCGAGAGGAGGTCGACATGCCGCCGCCCGGCGACCACCGCCCGGCGCGGCTGCGCGTGCGCCTGCAGGACCCGGTGTGGGAGGGCATCTACGCGCCGGTCGCGGGCGCCGTGGCCTTCGCGGCGGATCGGCTCAACCACCTGCAGTTCCTGACCGTCCGCCGCTATCTGACCCTGGTGTTTCTCGCCTTGATCTTCCTGCTGCTGGTGCTGGCGGTATGGCGCTGATCCAGGGTCTGCTGGTGCAGGGGGCGCAGATGACGCTGGTCCTCGTGCTGGCGCCGCTGCTGACCGGCTTCGTGCGCAAGATCAAGGCCAGGCTCCTGCGCCGCAAGGGGCCATCGGTGATCCAGCCGTACCGCGATCTGCTCCGCCTGATGCGCAAAGAGGTCGTGCTGGCCGAGAGCGCATCCTGGCTGTTCCGGGTCGTCCCGTACCTGATCTTCGCGGCCACCTGGGTCGCCGCGGCGCTGGTGCCGACCTTCGCCACCGGCCTCCTGTTCAGCTGGTCGGCGGATCTGATCGCGATCATCGCCCTGCTCGGCAGCGCCCGCTTCTTCCTGGCGCTTGCCGGGCTCGACGTCGGCACCAGCTTCGGCGGCATCGGCTCCAG
>DASUUN010000163.1:0-14134 GCA_036374055.1 Burkholderiales bacterium | reverse complement strand
GACGTGCTGATGGACGACCGCGACGAGCGCCCCGGGGTGCTATTCGCCGACATGGACCTCATCGGCATCCCGCACCGCGTGGTGCTCTCGGAGCGCGGGCTGGCCGCCGGCACCGCCGAGTACAAGGGCCGGCGCGACGACAAGCCGAGGGACCTGCCGCTCGCGGAACTGGTCGCCTTCCTCAAGAGGGCATGAAGCTCGCGGCGCTCGTCCTGCTGCTGCTTCCCCTCCAGGCGCTCGCCGGCGCGCAGGAGCGCGAGCGGCTCAGCGAAGCGGTGCGCATCCGCCTGGCCGCCGCGGTGAGCGACCGGCCGGCGCCGCGCCTGGCGTTCAAGCGCAGCGAGGACGGCGAGCGCTGGCTGTCGGCCATGTCGCAGCGGCTCGCGCGGCGCATCCCGGACCGCAAGCAGCGCCTGGAGCTGCTGCGCACCATCCATTTCGAGGCGCTGCGCGCGGGCCTCGACCCGCAGCTGGTGCTCGGCGTGATCGAGGTCGAGAGCGGCTTTCGCAAGTACGCGGTGTCGCGCGCCGGCGCGCGCGGCTACATGCAGGTGATGCCCTTCTGGACCGCGGAAGCCGGCCGGCCGCGCGACAACCTGTTCCATCTGCGCACCAACCTCATCTACGGCTGCTGGATCCTGCGCCACTACCTGGACCGGGAGAAGGGCGATTATTACCGCGCCCTCGGGCGCTACAACGGCAGCCTCGGCAAGGCGGGCTATCCCGGCACGGTGCTCGCGGCCTGGAAGGGGCGCTGGAAGTATGATGGCCCCACGGCATGATCAGCGGCCTCCTCGAGCGTAATCCGCGCTTCGCCCACTGGCTCTATGGATTCAAGCCGCCGGAGCGCGGCACCGTGGTGCTGGTGCACCGCCGCGTGTACATCGTCCCGGCGCGCATGGGCTGGCTGTTCTGCGCCGCGCTCGCGCTGCTGCTCATCGGCTCGATCAACTACGCCCTGGGCCTGGGATTCGCGCTCACCTTCCTGCTCGCCGGCCTGGGACTCGCCGCCATGGTGCACACCGCGCGCAATCTCGCCCGCATCGGCGTCACCGCCGGCCGCGCGGAGCCGGTGTTCGCCGGCGAGCCGGCGCAGTTCCGGGTGGTCCTGGACAGCCGCGCCGGCTTCGACCGGCCCGCGATCCTGGCGCGCCACCTCGGCTCGGGCGCACAGCTGGTGGTGGACATCCCGGCGCACGGCGTCGCCGAGGTGGTGCTCGAAGCGCCGGCCGCGCGCCGAGGCTGGCTGCCCATCGGCCGGCTGATGCTCGAGACGCGCTACCCGCTCGGCCTGTTCCGCGCCTGGAGCTATGTGGAGCCCGACGCGCGCTGCCTCGTCTACCCCAGGCCCGAGCGCTCGCCGCTGCCCACGGCTGCGGCGCACGACGCGCCCGGCGGGCGGCGCTCGCCGGTCGCCGGCAACGAGGATTTCTCGGGATTGCGCACCTACCAGCTGTCCGACTCGCCGCGCCATGTCGCGTGGAAAGCGGTGGCGCGCACCGACGACATGCTCACCAAGCAGTTCAGCGGGGAGGCGGCCGCCGAGCTGTGGCTGGACTGGGAGCTCCTGCCGCCGGCACTCGGCCTGGAACAGCGCCTGTCGCGACTCGCCGGCTGGGTGCTCGCCGCCGAGCGTGGCGGCGCGCGCTACGGCTTGCGGCTGCCGGGCGTAGAGATCGCCCTGGCGCGCGGCGACTCGCATGCGGCCGCCTGCCTCCAGGCGCTGGCGCTGTACCAGCCATCATGACGCCGGCCCCCCACCCCCTCGCCCCGGAGATGCGCCTCGCCACGCCGCGCGACCTCGCCTGGCTGATCGGCGCCCTCGCCCTCGCCATCCTGCCGCACGCGCAGCGCGCGCCGTGGTGGCTCACGCTGCTCACGTTGTGCCTGTTCGGCTGGCGCTTCTACCTGTCGCTCGACCGCTCGCCGCTGCCCTCGCGCTGGCTGGTGCTCGGAGTAGCGGCGGTCGCGATGCTCGGGGTATGGGTCGAGTACCGTCACATGCTCGGCCGCCAGCAGGGCATCCTGCTGCTGGTGCTGTTCGCGGGGCTGAAGCTGCTCGAGACCCGCAGCCACAGGGATGCCACGGCAGCCGCTTTCCTCGGCTACTTCCTGATCGTCACCAACTTCCTCTACACCCAGTCGATCCCGACCGCGCTGCTCATGTGCGCGGCGTTGTTCGCGCTCACGGCGACGCTGGTCGGTTTCAGCGCGCCGAACCGCGCGGCGCGCTCCAACATGCGCACCGCCGCGGTGCTGCTCGGCCATGCTGCGCCGGCGGCGCTGGTGCTGTTCCTGCTCTTCCCGCGGGTGAACACGCCGCTCTGGGGGCTGCCGCAGGACGCGTACGCGGGGATGACGGGGCTGTCCGAGACCATGAGCCCGGGGAATCTGTCGAACCTCGCGCTGTCCGACGCCATCGCCTTCCGCGCCGAATTCCAGGGCGAGCTGCCGGCGCAGGCGCTGCGCTACTGGCGCGGGCCGGTCATGTGGGACTTCGACGGCCGCACCTGGAGCCTGGGAGACTACGTCCCGGCGCGCTTCGATCCGCCGACCGCGGGCCGCGCGGCCTACTACTACGACGTGGTGCTCGAGCCGCACAACCGCACCTGGCTGTTCGCCCTGGAGAGCGCGGCGAGCGTCCCGCCGCGGGCGCGCTACAGCGGCGACGGGCAGATCCTGGCGCGCTTTCCGGTGCGCGCCCGCCTGCGCTACGACGTCACGTCGGTCATCGGGCCCGAGCCGCGCACCGACGAGGCGCCCTACCTGCTGCGTCGCGCACTGCGGCTGCCCGAGACCTTCAACCCCAAGGCGACGGCGCTCGCCGGGGAATGGCGCTCGGGCGCACGCGACGAGGGCGAGGTGCTGGCGCGCGCCATCGCGTTCTTTCGGCAGGGGCGCTTCGTCTACACGCTCGAGCCGCCGGTGCTGGGCAGCGACTCGGTGGACGAGTTCCTGTTCGACACCAGGGCCGGGTTCTGCGAGCACTTCGCCTCCGCGTTCGTGTTCCTGATGCGCGCGGCCGGCATTCCGGCGCGCGTGGTCACCGGTTACCAGGGCGGTGAGGTGAACCCCTTCGACCGCATCGTCACCGTGCGGCAGTCCGACGCCCATGCCTGGGCGGAGGTGTTCCTGCCCGGGCAGGGCTGGCTGCGCGTGGACCCGACCGCCGCCGCGGTCCCCGGGCGCGTGGAGTCGGGACTGGCGCGCGCGGTGGCGCAAGGCGAGCAGGCGCTGATCCGGCGCCCCGGCCTGGAGTGGCTGCACGACCTGCGCAACCAGTGGGAAGCGGCCGCGCACAAGTGGAACGTCTGGGTGCTGAGCTACAACCCCGAGCGCCAGCGCGAGCTCATGAGCCTGATCGGCATCCGCAACGCCGACTGGCGCTCGCTTACCGCGACGCTGTTCACCGCTCTGGGGGTGATCACCGCGCTGCTGCTGCTATGGTCGCTGCGCCGCATGGCGCGCCCCGACCCGGTGCAGCGCGCCTGGCGTGCGTTCTGCGCCAAGCTCGCGGCGCGCGGCGTCGAGCGCTCGCCGCACGAGGGGCCGCGCGATTACGCCGAGCGCGCGGCGCGCGCGCTGCCGGGAGCGCGGCGCGCGATTCTTCACATCGCGGCGCTGTACATGAGCCTGCGCTATGGCCCGCATGCGAGCGCGCGCCGGGCCAAGCAGCTGCGCCGCCTGGTCCGGGAGCTGCGACTGACGTGACGAGATTTCTTTCCGCCCTTTTCCTGGCGGCGCTTGCCGCCGGCGACGCCGCGGCCAAGAGCCCCAGCTATGCCGACCGCCCGGAGGTGCAGGCCTTCATCCGCGAGGTGTCCGCGCGCCACGGCTTCGACGAGGAGGAGCTGATCTACCTCTTCTCGAGGGTGCACCGCACCGAGCCGATCCTCGAGGCGATCCAGCCGCCGCCGCCGAAGGCGCGCTCCTGGGAGGAGTATCGCGGCAACTTCGTCAACCCGCGGCGCATCGCCGCCGGCAAGGGCTTCTGGAAGACGCATCGCCGCGTGCTGGCGCGCGCCGAGCGCCGCTACGGCGTGCCCGCCGAGTACATCGTGGCGATCATCGGCGTCGAGACCTTTTATGGCCGCAACGCCGGGCGCTGGCGCGTGGTCGACGCGCTCACCACGCTCGCCTTCGATTACCCCGCGCGCTCGCCCTTCTTCCGCAGCGAGCTCGAGCACTACCTGCTGCTGTCGCGCGATACCGGTACCGACGTCTTCGCCGTGCGCGGGTCCTATGCCGGAGCGATCGGCATACCGCAATTCATGCCGAGCAGCACGCGGCGCTACGCCGTGGACTTCGACGGCAGCGGCACCGTGGACCTGCGCCGCAGCCCGTCCGACGCCATCGGCAGCGTGGCCAACTTCCTGAAGGAGCACGGCTGGCGCAGCGGCGAGGAAGTGCTGTTCGAGGCCAAGCCGAGCGGCGAGGCCTGGCGGGCGCTCGCCGACGGCAGCGTAGACCCCAGGCATTCGCTCGAGGACCTGCGCAAGGCGGGCATGCAGTTCGACGCGGGCTCGAAGGACGCGCGTGCCGCGCTGGTCGAGCTGGAGACGCCCGAGCGCCCTAGCGAGTACCGGATCGGGCTGCACAACTTCTACGTGCTCACGCGCTACAACCGCAGCGCCTTCTATGCTTCAGTAGTGCACGATCTGGCGCAGGCGCTCAAGAAAGCTCAAGTCTTGGGCAAGTAAAGCAAGGGGTCGACCGGCGCGGCGCCCTTGCGGATCTGGAAGTGCAGCTTCGGACGCTCCGCGTCGGTGCTGCCGATCTCGGCGATCTTCTGGCCCCGCGCCACGGACTGCTGCTCCTTCACCACGATGTCCTGGTTGTGCGCGTAGACGGTGATGTAGCCGTTGTCGTGCTTGATCACCACCAGCTTGCCCATGCCCTGGATACCGGTGCCGACATAGGTCACGCGGCCCGCCGCCGCCGCGACCACCGGGTCGCCGGGCCTGCCGTCGATGTCGATGCCTTTCCTGCGCGGCTCGGCGAACTCGGCCAGGATGCGTCCCTTCGCCGGCCAGCCGAACAGGGTTGCCGCGGACGCGACCGGGGGCGGCGGCTTCGGCGGCGTTTCCCGCTTCGGCGGCTCTTCCCGCTTGGGCAACTCGCTCGCCAGCGGTCGCGCCTCGACCCTGCCGACGCCGCGCGCCGCGCTCGCCTGCGCCCGGCCGGGCGGCGGCGTCACGCGCAGCTGCTGGCCGACCTGGATCCGGGTCGGGTCGTCCAGGTTGTTCCACTGCGCCACCTCCCGATAGTCGGCGCCGCTGTCAAGCGCGATGCTGTAGAGGGTGTCGCCCTGCTTGACGACGTAATAGTCCCCGGATTGCGGCGCGGCCGCGGGCGCCCGCGCCACCGGCCGGGCCGGTGCCGGCTTCGACTTGTGGTAGCGCTCGACCACCGGCGCCGGGCTGCGCCGCGCGGCGCAGCCTGCGACCGCGACGACGAGAAGCACGATCAGCGCTATCCTTGCCTTGTTCAAGCCTTGTTCCAGCCTTTCCCATCTCCATCGGCACGAAGCGCACCGGGTCGAGCTCCGACTCGGCGAAGCCGCGCGCGCCGCGCTCGACGAGCACCAGCCGCTGGCCGTCGCCTTCGTGCAGCGGCAGTATCATTCTGCCACCCGGCGCAAGCTGCCGTAACAGCGCCTCAGGCACCTGGCGCGCCGCCGCCGCGACCAGGATGGACGCGAACGGCGCCGCCTTTTCCAGCCCGGCGTAGCCGTCGCCGTGCGCCAGACGAAGATTGGAGAGCCGCAGGCCGAAGAGATTCGCCCGCGCCCGCTCGAGCAGCCCCTTGATGCGCTCGATGGAGTAGACCTCGGGGAAGATGTGCGCCAGCACCGCCGCCTGATAGCCGCAGCCGGTCCCCACCTCGAGCACGTTCTTCGGCGCCCGGTCGCGGATCAGGGCCTCGATCATGCGCGCCACGACGTAGGGCTGCGAGATGGTCTGCGCGAAGCCGATGGGCAGCGCGGTGTCCTCATAAGCGCGGCTGGCGAGCGCCTCCTCGACGAACAGATGGCGCGGCACCGCGGCCATGGCGCCGAGCACGCGCTCGTCGCGAATGCCGCTGTCGCGCAGCCGCTGCACCATGCGCGTGCGGGTGCGCTGCGAGGTCATGCCTATTCCATGCCGGTGCTTCACTTCGAGAGCCATCCCCGGGCGAGCGGCAGCTGCGCGTGGTGCGTGAGATCCAGGCGCAGCGGCGTGACCGAGACTTTCAGGTTGTCCACGGCGTTGAAGTCGGTCCCCGGGCCGGCGTCCTGCGCGCCGCCGGCCGGGCCGATCCAGTACGCCGTCTCGCCGCGCGGGGTCTGCAGCTTGACCACCGGCTCGGCCTTGTGGCGCTTTCCCAGCCGCGTCACCTCGATGCCGCGCAGGCGCGCCGGCTCGACGTCGGGCACGTTGACGTTGAGCAGCACCGGCTCGCCGATCGGATCGCGCCGGAAGCGCTCGACCAGCTGCAGCGCGATGCCGATGGCGCTCTCGAAGTGCTCGCCCGCCTTGCTGGTGAGCGACACCGCGAGCGACGGGATGCCGAGCAGGAAGCCCTCCGATGCGGCAGCCACGGTGCCCGAGTAGATCGTGTCGTCGCCCATGTTGGCGCCCAGGTTGATGCCCGAAACGATGAGGTCGGGGGTGAAATCCAGCAGCCCGGTCACGGCGATGTGCACGCAGTCGGTCGGCGTGCCGTTCACCGAGAAAAAGCCGTTGGGCGCCCGCCGCACGGTGAGCGGCCGGTCGAGCGTAAGTGAATTGGAGGCGCCGGACCGGTCGCGCTCCGGCGCGACCACCGTGACCTCCCCCAATTGGCTCAGGGCCTCGGCGAGCAGCGTAATGCCCGGCGAAAAATAGCCGTCGTCGTTCGAGACCAGGATCTTCATGCGAACGATTCTACAACTCGTGGCCGCGGGCGCTGTCGAACTCCCCGTGCGCACGGCGGCCGCCATCCTCGGTTTCCTCGCGGCGGGCCTCGCCTGCGCGCAGGTGCAGTACCGCGTCGAGATCGACGCGCCGGGCGAGATGGCGCAGACGCTGCGCCAGGGCCTCAACCTGGCGCGCTGGCAGAACGACCCGCAGATGACGCCCGACCAGCTGCGGCGCCTCGCCGACGAGGCGGTGCGCGAGGCGCGCGAGACCGCCGCGACCGAGGGCTATTTCTCCGCGGCGGCGAGCGTGGCCATCGAGGAACGCCCCGAGCAGTGGGTCGTGCGGCTCACGCTCGACCCGGGCGAGCGCACCGAGGTCGACGACGTCGATATCCTGTTCAACGGCCCGGCGACCGGCGACGCGGACGCGCGCGCGCTCCTGAGCCGGGTGCGGGAAGGCTGGAGCCTCAGGCGCGGGCAGCCTTTTCGCCAGGAGGACTGGGAAGCGGCCAAGCGCGGCGCGGTGCGCGCGCTTTCCAGCTGGCGCTACGCCGCGGCGCGCATCGCGCGCAGCGAGGCGCTGGTCGACCCGGCGACGCGGCGCGCGCGGCTGACGGTGGAGCTCGACAGCGGTCCGCCGTTCCGCTTCGGCGAGCTGCGCATCAGCGGGGTGCGCCGCTATTCCGAACGGCTGGTGGAGAACCTCAGCCCCTTCCGCGCGGGCAACACCTACGACCGCGACCAGCTGCTGGTGTACCAGCGCCGGCTCCTGGAGAGCGGCTACTTCGTGAGCGTGCAGGCCGACATCGATCCTGCCGAAGGCCGGCCCGAGGCTTCACCGGTGCGCGTGGCGGTGATCGAGGCGAGCACGCAGCACTTCGAGGCCGGCATCGGCTACAGCACCGACGCGGGGCCGCGCCTCGAGGCGCGCTACAGCAACCAGGACGTGCTCGATTCCGCCTGGCGCTTCCGCAGCGGATTGCGGCTGGACGACAAGATCCGCAACCTGCAGGTCGATTTCGACTCGCCGCCGCGGCCGGGCGCGCGGTGGAACAGCCTGTTCGCCCGCGCGCGCGAGACCGACATCCAGAACGAGTCCACCAGCGAGCTGGCGGCCGGGGTGTCGCACAACTGGGGCGCGGAGGTGACGCCGTCGGCGCTGATCCTCTCGGCGCACATCGAGGAGCAGCGGGTGGCGGGCGAGGTCACCGACGACCGCCACGCCATCTACGGCGGCTTTCGCCGCAGCTACCGCAGCACCGACGACTTCATCGCCCCGCGCTCGGGCTACCTGGCGATGTTCGAGGTCGGCGGCGCGCTGCCCGGGCTCGCCTCGCGCGCCTTCCTGCGCGGCATCATCAGCGCCTCGCTGTTCATCCCGAACGGCCGCCGCGGCGACATCCTGCTGCGCGGCCAGGCGGGCCGCGTGCTGGCCGACAGCCGCGAGGGCATCCCGGCCAGCTTCCTGTTCCGCACCGGCGGCGACCAGACGGTGCGCGGCTATGGCTTCGAGAGCCTGGGCGTGCAGCAGGGCAATGCCATCGTCGGCGGACGCCGGCTCCTGGTGACGAGCGCCGAGTACACGCACTGGTTCACCGACAGCTGGGGCCTGGCGGGATTCGTCGACGCCGGCAATGCCTGGGACGGCGACAGCGAGCTCGAAGCCGTGGTCGGCGTGGGCCTGGGCGCGCGGTTCCGCACGCCGATCGGCCCGATCCGCGCCGACGTGGCTTACGGCGAGCAGACCGGCCAGCTGCGCCTGCATTTCTCCGTAGGCTACAGCTTCTGATGAAGTGGCTGCTCGCGGCGCTGGCGCTGGTCGTCGCGCTTCTCGCGCTCGGCGCCGCCTGGCTGCTCGGCACCGAGTCCGGGCTGCGCTGGGCCGCGGCGCGCGCCGCGGAGGCGACCGACGGCAAGCTGTCGCTCGCCGGTGTGCGCGGCGCGCTCGCGGATGACATCGCCTTCGGCGAGATCCGCTTTCGCGATGGCGCGACCGACGTCCGCCTGGCCAACGGCGAGCTGCGGCTGGAGCTGCTCGCGGTGCTCGGCGGCCGCGCCGGCCTGCGCTCGCTGCGCGCCGAGCGGCTCGACATCGTCCTGGGGGAAGGCCGCGGCGGGCCGGCGGCAAGGCCCTCCCTGCCGCTCGGGCTGCGCATCCACAGCGCGCAGATCGCGCGCATCCGGTTCCGCGATTTCACGCTGGAGGACTTCGAGCTGCACGACGCGGTGCTGGGCGCGCAGGGCGCCGTCTCGGGCAGCGCCTCCTTCGCGGTTCGCGAACCGGGCTACCCGGCGCGCGTGCGCCTGCAGGTCGGCGGCACGCTCGAGCGCATCGACGCCGCGGTCTCGGCCACGGTCGCCGACATCCCGGTGACGGCCACGGCGGCGCTGGCGCCTTTCGCGGAGCGTCCGCTGCAGGCGATCGAAGCGCAGGCCGGGCCCGCGGACCTGAGCAGGCTGGATGCGGCATGGCCGCGCACCCGCCTCACGCTGGCGCTGAGCGGCAAGGCGGGCCGCGCCGATGCGCTCGGCGGCACGCTCGCGCTGCGCAACGCCGAGCCCGGCCCGCTCGACCGGCAGCGCGCGCCGGTCGCAGCGCTCGATGCGCGCTTCGCTACCGATTTCGCTTCCCTGTCGCTGCAGGAGCTGCGGATCACCGGCGCCGGCACGCTCAGCGGCAGCGCGCAGATCGACGCGCAGCAGGCGCGGCTCGATCTGCGCGCTGCCGAGCTGAACCTCCGGGCGGTGCGCAGCACGCTGCGGCAGACCCGGTTGAGCGGACCCCTGAGCGTCATCGCTTCGAAGGACGCGCAGCGGGTACAGGGCACGCTTGCCCAGGACGGCATGAGCCTGAGCGCGGACGCGGTGCGCACCGGCGACGTTGTCGAGATCCGCAGCCTGCGCGCCGCCGCCGAAGGCGGCGAAGCCACCGGCAGCGGGCGGCTTGTGCTCGGGCAGCCGACGCGCTTTCAGGCGAAGCTCAAGCTGGCGCGCTTCGATCCCGCCCGCTTCGGCGACTATCCCGACGGATCCATCAACGGCGCCGTGGAGGCGAGCGGCGTGCTGCAGGAGAACTTCGCGGTGGATGCGCGCTGGGACATCCGGGAAAGCACGCTGCGCGGCGAGGCGCTCGTCAGCCGTGGCGGCGCGCGCATCTCGCGCGGGCGCGTATCGCGCGCGGATGCGCAGGCCACGCTGGGCAAGGCCCGCGTGACCGCGCGCGGCGACTTCGGCCGGCCGGGAGACGAAATGAATCTCGAACTCGCTGCGGCGCAGCTAGCGCAGCTCGTCGAGGGCTGGTCCGGCGAGCTGCGCGCCAGCGCCCGGCTGACCGGCTCCTGGGAAAGCCCCCAAGGCAGCGTGCAGGCCCAGGCCTCGCGCGTGACGCTGCCAAACCGCCTTTCCCTTGCTTCGGTCACCGCGAAAGCGAGCGGCTCGCTCGCCCGGCACGACGGCGAGTTCCAGGTGAAGGCGGAGGGGCTGGACCTGGCCGCGCGCCTGCGCGGCGGCTGGCAGGCGTCGGCCGGATGGACCGGCGAGCTCTACGCGCTGCGCAACCGCGGCGCCTATCCCCTCGAGCTCACGGCGCCCGCCGCGCTCAGCATCGCTCCGGGACGCCTCGAGCTCGGCCGGCTGCAGGCGAGGCTCGGCCAAGGCAGGCTGCGGGTGGATCGGCTTGCCTGGTCGCCGTCACGGCTTGCCTCGAGCGGCGAGTTCAGCGCCTTGCCCGCGCAGTGGCTGATCCTTGCCGGCGGACTCGCCGAGCGGCTGCATGCCACGCTGCTGCTCGACGGTCGCTGGGACCTCAGCGCCGCGCCGCGCCTGGACGGTACGCTGACGCTGCGGCGGGCGTCGGGCGACCTCATCGCCGATGACTTTGCGCTTGAGCTGGAGAAGGCCGAGCTCGAGGCGCGCTTCGTGGACGGCGTCGCGCGCGCGACGGCAGCACTCGCTTCCCGGTACGGTACGGCGGACGTGCAGGGCGCGCTCCAGGGTTTCGCCGCCGATTCGCCGCTGGACTTCACCGCCCGGGTGCGTTTCGCCGAGCTGCGGGCGCTGCTCCAGCCGTTCCTGGAAGGGGCGCGCGTCGACGGCCGGCTCGCGGCCGAGCTGAAGGGGAGCGGCACCCTCGGCCGGGTCAGCCTCGCCGGCAGCGTGGCAGGCGACGCCCTTGCCCTGCAGATTCCTCCCTATGGCGTGTTCCTCAAGGACGGCGAGCTGCGAGCGGCACTCGAAGGCGACCGGCTGCGCATCACCCGGTTCTCGATCAGCGGCAGCGGGGGGCGGCTCACCGCGAGCGGCGTGCTGCCGCTGCGCCCGGCCGATGGCGGCGCTCGCCTGGAGTGGCGCGCGGAGGATTTCGGTCTTCTGGCGCGCCCCGATCTGCGCCTGACCGTCTCGGGGGCCGGTGAGGCCCAACTCGTGCAAGGCAAGGTTTCGCTGAGCGGCGCCCTGCGCGCCGAGCGCGGCTATCTCGAGCTCGAGCAGGACAGGCTGCCGCAGCTCGGCGATGACGTGGTGATCGCCGGACAGGCCAAGCCGGCGGCCAAGGGGCGCGCGCGCGTGCCGATCGCGCTCGACGTGCGGCTCGACCTCGGCGAGCAGCTGCAAGTGCGCGGCTACGGGCTGGAGGGCAGGCTCGCCGGGCAACTGCAGGTGGAGACCACCCCGGAGGGAGAGCTGCGCGCCTACGGGCGCATCCACGCAGTGAACGCCACCTTCCGCGCCTACGGGCAGCGGCTGCAGGTCGACCCGGGCATCGCCATCTTCGACGGACCGCTCGACAACCCGTCGCTGCAGATGACCGCCTGGCGGCGCAACCAGCAGGTCGAGGCCGGGGTGCAGGTTTCCGGCACCGCCCGCGCGCCGCGCGTGCAGCTCGTCTCGCAGCCGCCCGTGCCCGAAGGCGAGCGGCTTTCCTGGTTGGTGCTCGGCCGGGCGCCGGGCGAAGCCACCAAGGCCGACCTCGGCCTGCTGCAGGCGGCGGCGGGCGCGCTGCTGGCGCGGGGCGACCAGCTGCCGCTCGACCGGCGCATCGCCCAGGCGTTCGGCGTGGACGAGATTTCGCTGCGCGGCAGCGGCGAGGTCGGCGACCGCGTGGTCGCGGTGGGCAAGCGCCTGTCCGACCGGCTCTACGTTTCCTACGAGCAGGGCCTGGGCGTCATGGCTTCCGCGCTGGTCAAGCTCGACCTTGCGCTCACGCAGCGGCTGTCAGCGCGCGCCGAGACCGGAACGTCGAGCGGCGTGGGCCTGTTCTACCGGTTTTCCTGGGACTGAAGGCGCGCCACAGACGCTCGTGCAGCGGCAGCAGCAGCACCATCGACACCGGCTCGATGAGGGCCGCGATGCCGCCGAACACCACCGAACCGGTGAAGGCGTACATCACGCCGAACGCCACGCTCATGTGGAGCAGCACCTGGCTGATTGTCTTCGCGGCTAATAACATGGACAGGAGGATAGCTGTCGGCTATTGAAGCGGCCAATTGGTTGCGCCGATGGTGATGATAGCCACGCCGAGCGCGAGCAGCCCCATCCCGGCCACCTCCAGCCTCGACAGTCGCTCGCGGAAAAGGCGCCGTGACACCGCATAGCTGAACACCAACTCAACCAGGCCGAGCGTGCGCACGTGCGCCACCGGCTCGATGGCAAAGGCGGTGAACCAGCCGGCCGAGGCCGCGGCGCCCATGAAGCCGGCGAAAAGCGAAATGCGCCACGCCCGCAGCACCCGCCGCACCACGTCGCGATCGCGCGCGAGAAGCCAGCCGCCCAGCAGCAGCGTCTGCGCCAGCTGGGCGGCGGCGAGCGTAAAGGCGGCGGCCATGAGGAACGGCGTGCCGGGAAGCGCGAGCGCCGCGCCGCGGTAGCCGACCGCGGACAGGGCGAACAGCGCGCCGCAGGCGAGGCCGAGGAGCGCGGTGCGCGAGGTCCAGCCCGTCAGGAGCGCGCGCAGCGGCCGCTCCTTGTCGGCCGGCGAAAGCAGCAGTACGCCAAGCGTTCCGGCCGCGACCGCCAGCGCCGCCGGCCCGCTGATGCGGTCGCCGAGAAAAACGAGCCCGAATACAGCCACCTGCAGCACCTCGGTCTTCGAATAGGCCACCCCGAGCGCGAAATTGCGCGCCTGCATCGTGCGCAGCAGCAGCGCGGTCGCGGCGATCTGGCTCACCGCGCCAACCAGCACCCAGAGGAAGAAGGGCGTGTTGCTTTGAGGCAGCGCCGTCGCCCCGATCTTCGAAACCAATAAAAGCCAAAGCACGGCGAAAGGCAGGCCGTAAAGGAAGCGGACCAGGGTGGCGCCGAGCGTGCCGAGCTCGGCGGTGAGATGGCGCTGCGCAGCGTTGCGCACCGTTTGGGCGAAGGCGGCCCATACGGTGACCGGGATCCAGAGCCAGTCGGCGGGACTCAAGGGGGAATGGTCTCCGTGGCGAGATTTGAACTCGCGACCCCGTCCACCCCAAGGACGTGCGCTACCAGGCTGCGCTACACGGAGATGGCGGGGATTTTACCCCTGTAACTGGTCCAGCACGGCGCGCAACTCGCGCTTGAGGGCGCCGAGATCGACGCCGTTGGCCGGGGCAGCCCGGCCGTTGCGTATCGCGGGCTCGGCCTTGTCCTCGTGCGGCGCGGCGTTGGAATCCAGGCGGTTGCGCGCCCCGCTGATGGTGAAGCCTTCCTCGTACAGCAGCTCGCGGATGCGCCGGATCAGCAGCACCTCGTGGTGCTGGTAGTAGCGGCGGTTGCCGCGACGCTTGACCGGCTTGAGCTGCGTGAACTCCTGCTCCCAGTACCTGAGCACGTGCGGCTTCACCCCGCAGAGGTCGCTCACTTCACCGATGGTGAAGTAGCGCTTGGCGGGGATCGGCGGAAGTTCAGCTTTCCTGCGGCTTGGCTCCATGGCGCGCTTTCTCCACCATGGCCTTGAGCTTCTGGCTGGCGTGGAAAGTCACGACACGGCGGGCGCTGATGGGTATTTCCTCGCCGGTCTTTGGGTTGCGTCCCGGGCGCTGTGGCTTGTCGCGCAGCTGGAAGTTGCCGAAGCCGGAAAGCTTGACGCTCTCCCCCCGCTCCAGCGCCCCGCGGATCTCTTCGAAGAAGGCTTCGACCATGTCTTTGGCCTCGCGCTTGTTCAGCCCGACCTTCTCGAACAGCAGGTCGGCAAGTTCGGCCTTCGTCAAAGTCATCCCCGACTCCCTGTTTCCCTCGATTTCTTGGGCTTGCACGCTACGAAGTTCTTAATTTGGCGGAGAATTTTTCGCT
>DASUUN010000162.1:0-5618 GCA_036374055.1 Burkholderiales bacterium | reverse complement strand
CGCCTGCAGCCTGCCGCCGAGCGCCTGCGAAGGCGGCGGCGCCACGATGGTCTCGTTGCCGAAGCCGGCGTACTGCATGCGCTGCGGCGCCGGAGCCCGGCGTTGCGCAAGCAGGCGGAAGGCCATGACCGCGGCAAAAGCGAGCAGCGCGATCAGCAGGAGGCCGGCGAGGCCGTTGCCGGAGAAGAGATAGGCCAGGACGCCGCCCAGCGCCAGGCCGCCGAGGATCGGGCCCCATTTGCTGCCGGTCGCCGCAGGCGCCGTCTGTTGCTGTGCCGGCTTGGCCGGCGTGGCGGCCGGCGGCGCCTTCTGGACGTTCCTCTGAATGCCGATGCTCCGGCCGCCGCCGAAGCGCCGGGCCTCCGCCTCGGGGAGCGCAAGCACTACGCCGAGGGCCAGCACGCAAAGTCCCAATAGCCATTTCATGGTGTCACCTATCCCGTTCGCCTGTTCATCGTATCAAATCCTGAACCCGCGATGCAGCGCCACCACGCCGGCCGCGAGGTTGAAAACTTCGACGCGCGACAGCCCGGCCTGCTCCAGCATCGAGGCGAGGGTCGCCTGGTCCGGGTGCATCCGGATCGATTCGGCGAGATAGCGGTAGGCCGCCGCGTCACCCGCGACGCGCTGTCCCAGCCAGGGCAGCACCTTGAAGGAGTACAGCTCGTACGCGCGCTCGAGCGGCTTCCAGACCCTGGAGAACTCCAGAACGATGAGCCGCCCGCCGGGCTTCAGGACGCGCGCCATCTCTGCGAGCGCGGCGTCCTTGTGCGTCATGTTGCGCAGGCCGAAGGCCACGGTCACGCAGTCGAAATATCCGGCAGGGAACGGCAGCCGCTCGGCGTCGCACTGCACCGCCGGCGCGAGCAGGCCGCGGTCGGCCACGCGGTCGCGCCCGCGCTGCAGCATGCTGCGGTTCACGTCGCTCAGCCAGACCTCGCCGCCGGGCAGGACTTTCCGGCCGAGCGAGAGGGCAAGGTCGCCGCTGCCGGTCGCCACGTCCAGGATCCTTTCCCCCGGCCTGGGGCGCGCGATGCTTACCGCAAACGCCTTCCAGGCGCGATGCAGGCCGAGCGACATGAGGTCGTTCATCAGGTCGTAGCGCTCGGCAACGCGGTCGAACACCTTCCCCACCCGGCGTGCCTTCTCGGCCTCCGGGACCTGCTCGTATCCGAAGTCGGTCTTGTCTCTCAAGTGAGTGGCTACTCTCGCTTTGCGTCCGATATTAAGTCGACTCGTACGCTACGCGCTCGAAATCCGACCCGCGCTCGAGAAGCTCGGTGACCTTCAGGCTCCTGGGCTGCTCGCCCGGCACCTCGAACACCCGGGCCGCCTTGAACGAGCCCGTCGGGAGCACGAGGGAAGGCGGCTCTTCGAGCGCCGCGACCGCGCCCAGGGAAAGGCCGTAGACGGAGCGCTCCTTCTCGTTGAGGCCCGTGGGGCGTAGCGTGATCCCGGCGGGCACGCCCGGCATGAGCCTGATGCCGGCGCGCAACTCGCCGTCGGCCGCGCAGATGAGCCAGCGCACCTGGCCGAGATGAAAGGCCCGGCCGTCGGCCGCGCGGGCGGCGACGAGCTGGCCGTGCGCGTAGCGCTTGCCGATGACGCCTGCCGGCCGCCGCAGGCGCAGCTCCTGCGGGCTGTCGTCCTCGACCAGCCAGTCCTCGAGCATGAACCCCTGCACGTTGCTGTACTCCTCGTCCGGCGTGGTGCGGATATGTCCGAGCGTCTCGAGCTCCTGGCGCTGCTGCTGCGTGAGCTTGGTGTGGTCCACCGCGCGGCGCGCCGCGCCGCCCGAGATGTAGTGGTGAATGGCGGCGACCTCCGTGCAGAGCTGCACTTTCGCCGCGCCGCGCGCCTGCGCGACGGCGGAGGGCCTCATCTGGCACCACTGTCGGAAGAGGAACACCAGCAGCTGCTCGCAGGACGGCTGCACGCAGTCCTCGCCCAGCGCCAGCTTGGCCGGCGACTCGCCCTTGCGCAGCAGCGCGACGCGGTTGCGCAAGCTCTTCGCCAGCTTGCGCGTGTCCAGGAAGCGCGGCTCCGCGGCTTTCAGGTCCCCCCGGCTCGGACACCGGTCGCCCGCCAGGTCGGCGACCAGCGGCAGCACGCCCTTCTCCTCGACGATCGGCGATTGCGAAATCTCGAGCTTGACGGCCCAGCGCTCCAGCAGGAATGCCACGAAGGTGAGCTGGCGCTGGACAAGCTCGTGGGGGCTGCTCATGGCCATCAGCACCGCGCGGGCGTAGGCGGTGCGCGGCGAGGTGTCGTGGATGTCGCGGTTGAGGTAGTCCTTTACCGCTTCGTCGGCCACGCCCAGGCGCTCGGCGTGGGCGTAGACCTCGTGCAGCGAGCGCCAGTATTCGGGCGGCAGCTCCCGGTAGGCCCGGTGGTGGTGGAACATCTTGAGGCCGAGATAAGCGCCGAGGCGCTGCGTGATGAGCGCGGCCTGCGCCCGCATGGCCGCATCGCGGGCGAGCGCCGCCTCGAGGCAGCGCAGGTAGCCCAGGCACATCTGCTCCCACAGCTCGATCGTGTCCTCGAACACGGCCTTCTCCGCATCGGCCATCGGCAGCGGCCGGTTCATGAAGCGCTTGGCCTGCTCGATTTGCACGAAGCTGACCGCCTCGCGCACGGTTTCCAGGACCCCCAGGCGGTTGCCCGCGGAGGTCGGGAAGCTGTTGAACTCCTCCAGCTCGTCGAGCAGGTCCTGCTGCGCGGCGCCGACGTTGGCGAGCGGCAGCTGCTGCAACCAGGCCTTGCAGGAGGCGGCGTCGACGAACTGCGGCGCGGCGCTCGGCGAGAGCTCGGGCAGCTTCATGGCTTTTCGGGTCCGAACACGTCGCGGTAGCTTACATAAAAACTGGCGAACAGCGTGGGCAGCATGATGAGCAGGAGAGGAAACACCAGCGACGCCACGGCGACGCCGAGGTCGGCGCCGCCGAAGGCGCGCAGGGCGAGCAGCGCGGCGAGCGGCACCGCCATCATCATCACGGCCACCGCCGCGCCGTAGGCGAGGAACGCGCGCCAGTTCATGAGGCAGGCGATGAAGCTGAAGAACAGCGCCTTGAGCGCGCCGGTCGAGTGCCAGGAGGCGAGCGGCGGGGCGAACCAGAACAGCATGAGCACCGGTGCGTATGTCAGCGCGAACATCGCCAGGGGCAGCACCACCTCGCCGAGCGCCGCCTCGCCCGGCGCCGCGCGTCCGGCGAGGATCGCGCGCAGCCTGCCTTCAGGGTCGGCGAGCGCGGTGCTGCCGAACACCAGCATGGAGCACAGGAAATAGACCGCGCCGAGCGCGAGCTGGGCGCGTCCCTCGTTGCGGAATCCTTCGGCGAGCATGCGCACGCCGGGCTGCGTGCCGTGCGAGGCGGCGCGCGCGGCCGCCATCATGCCGACGGTGAGCGCCGGCACCAGCATGAGCGCGGCGACGAAGCCGACCACGGGAACCAGCGCCAGGATGTTGGTGCCCAGCAGGTAGACGCAGGCGAGCGCCAGCCAGGGCAGCGGCGCGACGCGAAACAGCCGCCAGCCTTCTCCCAGCCAGCGAACCCCCTGCGCCGCCCCGACGATGCGCGCCTGCGTCATCCATCCATCCAGCTGGCATCCCCGCGCACCCTCAGCTCGAGGATCCTGCGGAAGTGCTCCGGGTCGTGGGCGTGCACCATCACGCCGGGGCGCGGCAGGTGGAAGTCATACAGGCGCGACAGCCAGAAGCGCAGCGCCGCGGCGCGCAGCACCACCGGCCAGGCGGCGCGCTCCAGCGGCCCTAGCGGCCGTGCCGCGTGGTAGGAGCGCAGCAGCGCCCGCGTGCGGCTCGCGTCGAGCTCGAGGCCGCCGACCGGATCGCGCAGGCACCAGTCGTTTGCGCAAACCGCCACGTCGTAAAGGAACGTATCCACGCCGGCGAAGTAGAAGTCGATCACCCCCGAGATGCGGCCGTCCTCGAACAGGGCGTTGTCGCGGAACAGGTCCGCGTGCACCGGCCCGCGCGGCAGGTCGGGCAAGCGGTGCTCCGCCTGGAAGGCGATTTCTTGCGTCAGCAACGCGCGCTGCGCTGGCGTAAGGTGCTTGTCGACTTCGCGGGCGGCAAGGCGCCACCACATGGGGCCGCGCGGATTGTCGAGGTAGGCGGTATAGGAGCGCGCCGCGAGATGCATGCGCGCGAGCAGCGCGCCGAGCTCGGCGCATTCGGCGCTGCCGGGCCGCTCGATCGATTCCCCGGCCAGCCGGGTCACGAGCACCGCCGGCTTGCCGTTCAGGCGCTGCAGGTACTGGTCCGAAAGGTCGGCGATCGGCGCCGGGCACGGAATGCCGTGGCGCGCGAGGTGCGCCATCAGATTGACATAGAACGGCAGCTCTTCGGCGGGCAGGCGCTCGAACAGCGTGAGAACGTAGCGCCCCTGCGTGGTCGTGACGAAGTAGTTCGTGTTCTCGATCCCGGCCTTGATCGGCTCGCAGGACACCAGGCGGCCGACCGAGTAGTGGTCCAGCCAGGCCGCCAGCTCGGATTCGGAAACTGGCGTGTAGACCGACAAGTCAGTCGAATTCGAGGATGGGGAACATCGGCACGGCGAGGCCGGTGTCGAGCGAGTCGCGCCGCATCCAGTTGCCGTTGCCGCTGGTATCGATGAGGAAGTAGGGCTTGCCGTTGGGCGGGGTGACGCGCACGGCGATCACCACGCCGTTGCGGCGCACCGGCTCGATCTTGTCGCCTTCCTGCACCGGGATGCGCACGCGCGGCTCGTCGGCGGCCGGGCCGGCGGGCAGCGGCGGCGGCGGAGGCGGCTCGGGCAGCGGCTCCAGCTTCGGCGGCCGGGTCTGCGCCCATGCCGCGAAGGACGCGATCAGGAGCAGTGTGAAAACCCGGCGGCGCACGCCAGCGATTCTACAGGTTCAGCAACACCTCGCGCTCGGCGGGCGAGGGCTCGAAGCCGCGCTTCTCGTAGAAGGCGAAGATCGTGTCGACCACCTGCTGCGGCTGGTCGCAAACCTGCAGCAGATCCAGCTCGCTTTCGTCGATCATCCCCTCGGCCGCCAGGCGCTCGCGCATCCAGCCGAGCAGGCCGCGCCAGAACGGCTCGTGCACGAGGATGATCGGCATCTGGCGCGTCTTGCCGGTCTGCACCAGCGTGAGCGCCTCGAACAACTCGTCCAGGGTGCCGTAGCCCCCCGGCAGCACGATGTAGGCGGTGGCCACCTTGGCGAACATCACCTTGCGCGTGAAGAAGTGCTTGAAGCGCAAGCTGACGTCCTGGAAGCGGTTGCCGAACTGCTCGCGCGGCAGCTCGATGTTCAGGCCGACGGCGAGGCCGCTGCCCTCGAAAGCGCCCTTGTTGGTCGCCTCCATGAGGCCCGGGCCGCCGCCGCTCACCACGGCGAAGCCCGCGTCCGAGAGCAGCCGCGCGGTCTCCTCCGCGAGATTCCAGTACAGCGTGCCGGGCTTCACCCGCGCGCTGCCGAATACCGACACCGCGGGGTGGATGCCGACCAGGCGCTCGGTCGCCTCGACGAACTCTGCCATAATGCCGAACACCCGCCATGCTTCGCGTGCGGTGACCTCTTGGGCCATTTCGGCCAGCTTCGGTTGCTTGTCGGTTCTCATCGTGTCGGGAATG
>DASUUN010000161.1:0-15413 GCA_036374055.1 Burkholderiales bacterium | reverse complement strand
GACCGTGGGCAACACCGCCGGCGGCATGACTTCCTATGCGATAGGACGCTTCATTCCGCAGGGCCCGCTCAAGCAGAAGCCGCTCGAGTTCGTGAAGCGCTATGGCGTCGCCGCGCTGCTCCTCGCCTGGCTGCCACTGGTAGGCGACGCGCTGTGCGTTGCCGCAGGATGGTTGCGGATGCGTTGGCCCATGGCGCTCGCGTTCATGGCCGCCGGGCGGCTCGCCCGCTACTTCGCCGTGGCGTGGGTGGCGTAGCGGCGCCGCTGATCGCCTGCAGGCGGTACGGCAGCTCCCATGCGCTCAGTGTGTCGAGCGGCAGCGCGACCAAGCGGTCGATCCTGTCGCTCAGCTCGGCGAAAGCGAGCCGGAAGGCGTCGCGCTTCTCCTTGTCGCTTCCCGTCGTCGCCGCCGGATCCGCGACGCCCCAGTGGGCGGTCGCCGGCCGGCCCGGCCAGACGGGGCAGAGCTCTCCCGCGGCGGCGCCGCATACCGTCAGGACAAAATCGAATTCGGGAGCGCCGGACCAGGTGAACTCCTGCCAGCTTTTGGAGCGCAGCCCGGCGGTCGGAATGCCGCTCTCGCGAAGCAGCTCCAGCGCCAGCCGGTTCACCTTTCCCGCCGGCCGGCTGCCGGCGCTGTAAGCGCGGAAGCGCTCGCGTCCCACGTGGTTCAGATAGGCCTCGGCAAGGATCGAGCGCGCCGAGTTCGCCGTGCAGAGGAAGAGAACGTGGTATCGCTTCATCGGGCGTCACAAGCGGAAAAGCCCGCCTGGCCGTCGGGCTTCCGCGCTCGCCGCTTGCGCTCAGAGCTTCGCTTCGCGCTTGAGCAACTCCTCGATGGTGATACCGACCTCGGCCACACCGCCGAACACCGTGCCCTTCTTGCCCTTCTGCACGTGCGCCAGCGCGGTCTTGTACGCCGAGTCGGGCAGTGGCACGTACTTCACTTCCCTCGCGAGCGCACCGCCATGCTTCAGGTAGTACTCGACGAACTCCCGCACATGCGGCTTCTCGAGCGACTTGGCGCTGACGTAGATGAAGATCGGGCGCGACAGCGGCGAGTAGGTGCCCTTTTCGACCGCCTCCATGGAGGGCGAAACAGCCTGGCCCTTCTCGTTGACGACGGGCACGGCCCTCAGCTTGTCCCTGTTCTCCACGTAATACGCGAAACCAAAATAGCCTAGCGCGTTCGTGTCCCGCGAGACGCCCTGCACCAGAACGTTGTCGTCCTCGGAGGCAGTGAAATCGCCGCGTGAGGACTTCGACTTGCCGACCACTGCCTCGGTGAAGTAGTCGAAGGTGCCCGAATCCGCGCCAGGGCCGAAGAGCTTCATCGGCTGGTTGGGCCAGCTCGGGTTGACCTGGTTCCAGTGCGTCACCTTGCCCTGGGCCGCCGGCTCCCACATCTTCTTCATCTCGGCGATGGTCAGCTGCTTGATGAAGGCGTTCTTCGGGTGCACGACTACGGTGAGCGCATCAAACGCCACCGGCAGCTCGAAGTACTCGATGCCGGCCTCCTTGCAGGCGTCCATCTCCTTCTTGAGGATCGGCCGCGATGCGTCCGAGATGTCGGTCTCGCCGCGGCAGAACTTCTTGAAGCCGCCCCCGGTGCCGGAAATACCCACCGTCACGCGCACGGCACCGCGCTTGGACTTCTGGAACTCCTCGGCGACTGCCTCGGTGATCGGAAACACGGTGCTCGAGCCGTCGATCTGTACAATCGGTTGCTGCGCGAATGCCGGCGCGGCGGCAACCAAAGCCGCCGCGACAGCCAAGCGATTGATGCGTCTCATCAGGTTCCCCTCGAAAGTACGCCGTCTATGAACACAGACGACACTTTATGTGCTGGGTATTGCCGTTTCATGACAGCCGGCCTTCCGACCTTCGCGGCCCGGGCGGCCCCCTTCGTCACTCGCGCTCGCGAGGGCTGTGGGGGTCGTCGTGGGGCACGCGGCTTGCCGGCGACCGCGACGGCGACAGCAGCTCGCGGATTTCTTCCAGCAGCCGCGTCTGCTGGTGGGAAGCGCGCAAGAGATCCTCGAGCAGCTCGTGCGCATCGCTCTGTCGCACCGGTCGGCCCCCCGCTGGCCCTAGACGATGCCGGTGCGGTGCGACGCCGTCGCGTCTGCCAGTACGCGCTCGATTTCGCCAAGGTCGAGCGTCGGCGCCCCGGGCAGCTTGGCGCGGTCGTCCCAGCGGCGCAGTCGCACGGCATCGGTTGCGAAGGGCTGCGCCAAGAAGGCCGCTGCCTCTCCCACCGAGAGCACGCCGCCCTGCAGCGCGAGGCTGTGCCGGCTGGCGGGGGACAGGCTCTGCCAGTAGCCGGGCTCCGCACGGCAGAGGTAGCGTTTGGCCTCGACGTGAAGCTCGATCGGCTCGAGCACCGCCGCGCCGAATGCGCCGCGCAGGAATGGCAGCGCCAGGTACTGGTGGACATCGTCCACGTCCCGCCCGACCGCGTGCGGGTTGGAAGCGACGAGGTGCCCGAGGTCGTGCAGGAAGGCGGCGGCGGCGAGCTCGCTGTCGGCGCCCTCGGCGAGCGCGAGCCGGACGCATTGCAGCGCGTGCTCAAGCTGGCTCACCGCCTCGCTGCCGTACTGGCTGCCGCCCCTGTCGGCGTAGAGCCGGACGATCCGCTCGATCATATGAAGAGCTTGCGCACGCGCGCCGAGGCGAGGTCTAGCAGCGTCACCGTGATGACGATGATGATGAGCACCGCGCAGGTCTCCGCGTACTGGAAGCTGCGGATGATGTCCCAGAGGACCACGCCGATGCCGCCCGCGCCGACCATGCCGACGACCGCCGCCGAGCGCACGTTCGCCTCGAAGCGGTAGAGCGAGTACGAGATCCACAGCGGCATCACCTGCGGGATCACGCCGTAGGCGATCTCCTCGAGCTTGCGCGCGCCCGTGGCGCGGATGCCCTCCACCGGCTGCGGGTCGATCGCCTCGACGGCCTCCGAGAAGAGCTTGGCGAGCGAGCCGCAGGTGTGCACCCACAGCGCGAGCACGCCGGCGAAGGGCCCCAGCCCGACCGCCACCACGAACAGCATGGCGAACACCATCTCGTTGATCGCCCGGCAGGCGTCCATCAGCCGCCGTACCGGCTGGTGGATCCACCAGGGCGTCATGTTCGCCGAGCAAAGCAGCCCGAGCGGCACCGCACAGGCGACCGCGAGCACGGTGCCCCAGATCGCTATCTGCACCGTAACCAGCATCTCGGTGACGTAGATCTTCCAGTCGCGGAAGTTCGGCGGCACGAAGTCGGCGGCGAGCTGCGCCATGTTGCCCGAGTCGCGCACCAAGGCGAGCGGGCGGATGTCGGCGCCCTGCCACGCCCAGGCGAGCGTGGCGAGCGCCACGCCCCAGCTGAGCGTGGCGTTGAGCGACGGGCGCTGCGCGTGAAGCGTGGCTTGCACCGGCTACCTCTTCGCCGCCGCCGCCATGAGGGTGTTGAGCTCGGCGAGCTTGCGGTCGATCTCGGCCGCCTTCTCGCGCCGCTCGGCTTCCGAGATCGTGGTGTCCGCGAGCACCTTGTCCTTCTCGCCGATCAGGCGCAGCTGCCGGTAAGGCAGGAGCTGCGCGTTGCTCGAATCCTGGAAGCCGCCCAGGCCGAGCTTGTCGAGCACTTGCTTCTCGTCGCCGCTCCTGCCGTAGGCGAGGAAGAACCCCTTGATGCGCTGCTTCGTGCCGGCGGGCAGGTCGCTGCGCCACACCAGCGGGTCGGAGGCGATGAGAGGCGAGCGCCAGATCTCGCGGATCTGCGCGGCGCGCTCGGGCTGCGTCATGCGCAGGCGCTCGAGGCTCTCGTTGTTGTTGGTCGCCACGTCGACCTGGCGAGTCGCGACGGCGAGCAGGTTGGTCTCGTGGTTGGAGCGCACCACCGCCTTGAAGTCGCGCATCGGCTCGAGGCCGTTCTGCTGGAAGGCGTAGTAGCCCGGCACCAGCGTTCCCGAGGTGGACTTCGGGTCGCCGAAGCCCAGGCGCAGGCTCTTCGCCTGCTGCTTCACGTCCTCGAGCGAGCGCAGCGGGCTGTCCTTGTGCACCACGAGCAGCGACCAGTAGCCCGGCGCGCCGCCGGCGGCGAGGGTCTGCACGAACACCTCGCTCGCGGCGCGGTCGACCGCGTCGATCGCTGACTGGTTGCCGTACCAGGCGACCTGCACCTTGTTGAAGCGCTGCGCCTCGATGATCCCGTTGTAGTCGGAGGCGAAGAAGGCGTTCACCTTGAGGCCGGTCTTCCTCGTCATGTCCTCGAGCAGCGGGCCCCAGGCCGCCTTGAGATTCTTCTGCGACTCGGTGGAGATGATGCCGAAGTTCACTTCCTGCGCGGCCGCCTGGGCGGACAGCGCGATGGCGCATGCTGCGAGCAGTTTCCTAAGCACGTTGAAGCCTCCCTGTGAGTTCGATGGGCGTTTCCCCGAGCACGGAAATGTGATCGGGCAAGGAAAGGATCTCGTCGGCCTCGGCGCCGTAGAGCTCGCGCAGCAGCGCCGGTGAGAGGTTGGCCGAAGGGCCGTCGTACACCACCCGGCCGTCGCGCAGGGCGACGGTGCGCGGGCAGTACTTCAGCGCCACGTTCACCTGGTGCAGCGACACCACCACGGTGCAGCGGTCCTCGCGGTTGATGGTGGCGAGGATCTCCATGACGCGGCGCGAGGACTCGGGGTCGAGCGAGGCGATCGGCTCGTCGGCAAGCACGATGCGCGCCCCCTGGACGAGCGCGCGGGCGATCGCGGCGCGCTGCTGCTGCCCGCCCGAGAGCGTGGAAGCCCGCTGCGCGGCCTGGCTGTCGATGCCGACGCGCCGCAGCGCTTCCATGCCACGGGCGAGCTCCTCGCGCGAGAAGAGGCGCGGCAGGCTGCGCCAGAGCGGCAGGCAGTGCAGCATGCCGGTCATCACGTTCACGAGCAGCGGCAGCCGGCCGACGAGGTTGAACTGCTGGAAGACGAAGCCGACGCCCGTGCGGATGCGCCGCACCTGCGGCGAGAAGCGCCCGCCGCTCTGCACCGGCTCGCCGTTCACGGCCACCTCACCCGCCTCGCCGCGCACGAGGCCCGCGACATGGCGCAGCAGCGTCGACTTGCCCGAGCCGGAGGCACCGATCAGCGCCACCATCTCGCCGGGCAGCACCTCGAGGTGCACGCCGTCGAGCGCGGCGCGCTTGCCGTAGGTCTTCCTGAGGCCGGTGATGCGGATGGCGGCGTTCATGCGACTCTCCGGCCCTCGCGCCAGACGGCGCGCACTACCGGCTCATCGCCCGCCCATCGCACCTGCGCGAGATCGGCGCGCAATCCGAGCCCGATCTCGCCGCGATCGGCGAGGCCCACCGCGGCGGCCGGATTGCGGCTCACCGAGGCGAGCGCCTGCGGCAGGCTGAAATCCGCGTCCCGGGTGAGCCGGAACGCGGCCATCATCAGGCTGGAAGGCACGTAGTCGGAGGAAAGCGCGTCGAGCAGCCCGCGGCGCGCGAGCTCGGTCGCCGCGACGTTGCCAGAGTGCGAACCGCGGCGCACGACGTTTGGCGCGCCCATGACGATGGTCATACCCTTCTCGCGCGCGGCGCGCGCGGCCTCGACCCGGGTTGGGAATTCCGAGATGGCGACGCCCTCGCGCTCCGCCTCATCCACATGCTCGGGCAGGGTGTCGTCGTGGCTGGCAAGGGGGATGCCGCGGCTCCTCGCGTGCTCGACGAAGTAGCGCCGGTGCGGTACCGCGTAGCGCTCCTGATTCTCGCGGGCGCCGGCGATCGAACTCATGAAGGCCTCCTCCGTCCAGCCCTTCTTGCCGCAGTAGTAGACGCGCGCATGCTCGAGGTTCTCCCATTGGCGCTGGCCGGGAGTGTGGTCCATCACCGAGATCAGCCCGACCAGCGGGTGATCGCGGAACGGCTGGAACAAGGCGAGCAGATTCGGCGCCGGCAGCTCACAGCGCACGTGCAGCCGGTGCTCGGCGCGCAGCAGGCCTGCCGCCGTCGCGGCGCTGATCGAGTCGAGGACCGAGCGCATGTCCTGGCTGCGCATGCCCTCCAGGCCCATGTCGCCCAGCCCCAGCGCGTCGTACACCGTGGTGATGCCGGCGGCGGCGATCTCGGCGTCGTGGCCTAGGAGCGCCGGCAGGTCGGGCCAGCGCACCTTCGGCCGCGGCATCAGGTGGCGCTCGAAGTTGTCGGTGTGCAGCTCGACCAGCCCCGGCACCAGGTAGTCGCCCTCCAGGTTTTCTCCCGAGTCGCAGCGACCCTGGTCCAGCGCGGCGATGCGCCCCTCGCGCACCGCGATCGAGCCCTGGATGACCTCGTCGGCGAGGACGATGCGGGCGTTCGTAAAGACAGTTTCCATGTCAGTGGAGCTCGTAGACGCGCGTCGCGACGGCGTCGCGCACTTTCTGGTCGTGGAAGATGCCGACGATGGCGGCGCCGGACTTGCGCGCCTCGTTGATGAGCCCGACCACCGTGAGGCGGTTCTCCGCATCGAGGGACGCGGTGGGCTCGTCGAGCAGCAGCACCGGGCGCGGGCGCAGGAAGCTGCGCGCGATGTTGATGCGCTGCTGCTCGCCGCCGGAGAAGGTGGCGGGCGGCACGCTCCACAGCCGCATCGGGATGCGCAACCGCAGCAGCAGGTGCTCGCCCTCGGGCCGCAGGTCCCGCCCGTCCAGCACCACGTCGAGGGCGGAGACGCGGGGGATGGCGCGCAGGAACTGGCTCACGTACGCCACGTGCTTTCGCCGCAGCGCCAGCAGCTCGCGCGGCGAGGCGGCGTCCACGTCCACCCCGGCGACGTGCGCAGCGCCGCTCGAGATCCGGTAGTTGCCGTACAGGCACTTCAGGAGCGTGCTTTTTCCTGCGCCGGAAGCGCCATGCAGGGCGACGCACTCGCCGGACTGCACTTCGAGGTCGACATCCTTCAGCACCGGCAGCTCGACCCCGCCCTGGTTGTGGAGGACGAAGGTCTTGGAGAGCCGTTCGACGCGGATCACGGCTGCAGTACCGAGGAGACGAGGAGCTGCGTGTACGGATGCTGCGGGTCGTCGAGCACCTGGTCGGTGAGCCCGCTTTCCACGGCGCAGCCTTCCTTCATCACCAGCATGCGGTGCGCGAGCAGCCGCGCCACCGCGAGGTCGTGGGTGACGATGACCGCGGCGAGCTCGAGCTCGCGCGTGAGCGAGCGCAGCAGGTCGAGGAGTCTCGCCTGGACCGACACGTCGAGCCCCGAGGTCGGCTCGTCCATGAACACCAGGCGTGGCCGGGTGACGAGGTTGCGCGCGATCTGCAGGCGCTGGCGCATGCCGCCGGAGAAGGCCATGGGCGACTCGTCGATGCGCGCGGGGTCCATCTCGACCCGCGTCAGCCATTCGGCCGCCTCGCCGCGGATACGCCCGTAGTGGCGCGCGCCGAGCGCCATCAGGCGCTCGCCGACGTTGGCGCCGGCGGAGACGTTCATGCGCAGTCCCTGCTCCGGGCTCTGGTGCACGTAGCCCCAGTCGGTGCGCGCCAGCATGCGGCGCTCGGCCTCGCTCATCGCGTAGACATCGCGCGCGCCTTCGTGGCGCGTGAGGTATCGCACCTCGCCGCCGTCCGGCGCGAGCCGCCCGGAGATGCAGTTGAGCAGCGTCGTCTTTCCCGAGCCTGACTCGCCGACCACCCCAAGGACCTCGCCCGGCCACAACTCGAACGAAACTTGGTTTACTGCGCTTCGCTCGCCGTAGCGTTTCTCGACGTTGAAAACCGAGAGAAGCGGGCTCACGGCGCCACCTGGAAGCTGTAGCCGTGGCGTTCGAAGCCGAGCCCCTCGTAGAAGGCGTGCGCGCGGCTGCGGCGCAGGCTGGAGGACAGCGCCATCTTGTAGCAGCCGGCGCGCCGGCAGATATCGAGCGCGAACGCCATCATGCGGCGCCCGACGCCTTCGCCTTGCAGTCCCGGGGCGACCGCCACGGACTCGACCACCACCGAGGGCACCCCGAGGTGGCTGAGGTTCCGCGAGATGAGCAGGGTGAAGGTGCCGACGATGCGGCCCCGATCTTCGGCGACGTAGAGCCGATAGTGCGGGTGCGCGCGGATCTGGCCGAAGAGCGCCTCGGCATCCTCGAGCGGAAGGCGCTGCCCGTCGTCGAGCTCGGGCTGAGCATAGAGCTTGAGCACTCCCCGCAAGTCCTCGGCGAGCGCTTCGCGCACGATCACGCCGCCTCCTGCCGGTCGCGCCGCTGCGAGCAATAGTCGGTATCCGAGCAGACGAACATGCGCCCGCCGCGGTCGTTGGTAAGCATCTCGTCGAGGTAGCTGTCGCGCGCGCCGCACAGCGCGCAGGGCTGCGACCAGCGCTGCACCTGGAACGGATGGTCCTCGAAGGCGAGGCTTTCGACCCGCGTGTAGGGCGGCAGCGCGTAGATGCGCTTCTCGCGCCCGGCGCCGAAGAGCTGCAGCGCCGGGCTCATGTGCATCTTCGGGTTGTCGAATTTCGGGATCGGCGACGGCGCCATCAGGTAGCGACCCTCGACCATCACCGGGTAGTCGTAGGTGGTCGCGACGTGCCCGTAGCGCGCGATGTCCTCGTACAGCTTCACGTGCATCAAACCGTAGTCGGCGAGCGCGTGCATGCGGCGCGTCTCGGCCTCGCGCGGCTCCAGGCGCTGCATCGGCTCGGGCACCGGCACCTGGTAGACGAGGATCTGGCCCTCGGCAAGCGGCGTCTCCGGGATGCGGTGACGGGTCTGGATCAGCGTCGCCTCCGCGGTGCGCGAGGTGGTTCGGACGCCGGTGGTGCGCGCGAAGAAGGCGCGGATATTCACCGCGTTCACCGTGTCGTCGGCGCCCTGGTCGATCACCTTCAGCACGTCGCGCGGACCGATGATCGAGGCGGTGATCTGCACGCCGCCCGTGCCCCAGCCGTAGGGCAGCGGCATCTCGCGCGAGCCGAACGGCACCTGGAAGCCCGGGATCGCCACCGCCTTGAGGATGGCGCGGCGGATCATGCGTTTCGTGCGCTCGTCCAGATACCCGAAGTTGTAGTTTTCGTCCCTCACCGCATCTTCCTCACGAGTTCCAGCTCCGCCTGGAAGTCGACGTAATGCGGCAGCTTCAGGTGCTGCACGAAGCCCGATGCCTCCAGGCTGTCGGAATGCGAGAGGACGAACTCCTGCTGCTGCGCGGGCGCGGTGATCGCCTCGCCGAACTCTTCGGCGCGCAGCGCCCGGTCGACGAGCGCCATCGCCATGCACTTCCTCTCGCTGTGGCCGAAGGCGAGGCCGTAGCCGCGCGTGAACTGCGGCGGCTGCGATCTCGACCCGGCGAACTGGTTCACCATCTGGCACTCAGTGAGCGCGATCTCGCCGATCACGACCGGGAAGCCGAGCTCGTCGGGCACGAGCTCCACCTCGACCACCCCGTAGCGGATCTCGCCTGCGAACGGATGCGAGTGCGCGTAGCCGCGCTGCGTCGAATAGCCCATCGCGAGGAGGAATCCTTCATCGCCGCGCGCCAGGTTCTGCAGCCGTGCGGCGCGCGAAGCCGGGAACGAGAGCGGCTCGCGCGTGAGGTCGAGCGGCTCCGGATCGCCCGGCGGCGGGAGCTGCGCCTCGATCAGCCCCTCGCGGTCGAGCAGGTCCACGACGCGGGGCATCGTTTCCTCGATGCAATCTGCTTCCGCAGCCTTCCCCGTGGAAGACACGCTCGAAAAGTCCAGCAGCCGCTGCGTGTAGTCGTAGGTCGGCCCGAGCACCTGCCCGCCCGGAAGATCCTTGAACGTCGCCGAGATGCGCCTCCACAGCCGCATCCGGCCCGTGTCGACTGGCGCGGAGTAGCCCAGGCGCGGCAGCGTCGCCCGGTAGGCGCGCAGGAGGAAGATGGCCTCCACCATGTCGCCGGAAGCCTGTTTGAGCGCGAGCGCGGCGAGATCGGCGTCGTAGACCGAGCCCTCGTTCATCACCCGGTCCACCGCAAGGCGCAGCTGCTGCTTGATCTGCTCGAGCTCGAGCTCGGGCACCTGCGGGTCGCCGCGCCGCGCGCTCGCAAGGAGCGCCTGGGCGTTGCGGATCGCGCGCTCGCCGCCTTTCGCCGCGACGTACATCAGGCCTCGATCCTGGTGGTGCGCGGCAGCCCGCAGACGAGGTTGCCGCTGCAGAGGAAGACGTCGACGCCGCGGGGGAAGCGCCGGCCGTTGGCTTTCCATTCCTCGAGAAAGCGCTCACCGAGCGCGGCAACGCTCAGGTGCGCCTCGCTGGGAATGCCCGGTCCGCTCAGCTTCCAGCCGCCGTCGTCCGCAAGCCCGTCCACCTCGACGATCAGGGTCGCCGAGCGGTGCGGCGCCTCGTCGCTGCCCGCCGCCAGCGACTCGAGCGAGGGCATTTCGCGCGCTGTCCCGGCCATCACGAAATCTGCCTGTGATACTTCAGGGACAAGGACGCAGCCCGTATGGAAGCGCAGGCTGGGGCCGAAGGCCTGCGCCGCCGGCGAGAGCCACAGGCGCGTGTCCTGGTCGAGCAGCGCGAGGCAGAGCGAATAGGCGGCGCGCTCGCAATCGACCAGAACGCCCGGGCGCGAGAGCGCCTGCAGCGCGGCGCGGAACGCCGCCTGGCTGCCGAACGCGGGATCGTCGAACCCGGGAAGCACCGAGCCGAGATCGACCCCGCTCATTCCGACGCCTCGCGCGCCAGTGTGAAGAACTCCACGCGCGTCGCCTGGGCCCTGCGCTGCATCGCTTCCGCGTCGCTCTGCAGCCGCGCGCGCACCGGTCCGATCAGGTCCTCCAGGACAGTCTTGGATGCCGCGGACTGCAGGAGCGCATCCGCCAACGCCGCGAGCTCGGCCTTGCGATGGCTGCGCCCCTGCACGTAGGCGACGCCGCTCTCGCCGCTTTCCAGCCGCAGCGCGCAGCGCGTGACGGTCATCTCGCCGAGGTTGAACTGCTCGCCGCTGCCGCCGGCACGGCCGCGCACCATTACCAAGCCGGTTTCCGGGCGGCGCAGCCAGCGGTGCGCCGGCGGCTTCGCGCCGGCGTGCCAGCGCTCCAGCAATCCGAGGGGCGCACGCGAGAGGATGCCCATCCATTCGCGTCGCTCGGGGTTCTCGCTTCCGACAAGTTGCAGCATGCGGGGCGGATGTTAGAAGCCCGAAATGTAAGTTTCGTGACCGCGCAGGTAAGCAACCTGCAACACTTGGCGCGCATGCTCGCGACCGGCATGGGTCCGCGCTACGCGATCTACTTCTCTCCCGCGCCGGACAGCGCGTGGGGCCGTTTCGGTCGCGCGTGGCTCTCGCGCGAGAGCGACCTCCTGCGCGCACCGCGCCGCTACGGCTTCCACGCCACGCTGAAGGCGCCGTTCTGGCTCGCCGGCGACGCGCGGCTCGGCGAGCTCACCGCCGCGCTCGACCGCTTCTGCGCGGCGCGGACGGCATTCGAGCTTCCCGCCATGGAAGTGCGGCGCCTGCGCGATTTCCTCGCCGTCGTGCCGGTGGCGCCCGACGCGCGCCTCGCCGCGATCGCCGCCGAGTGCGTGCAGCGTTTCGACCGCTGGCGCACTCCTTTGTCCGACGACGAGATCCGGCGCCGCCGCGAGCGCATCCTCACGCAGCGCGAGGAAGCCAACCTCGCGCGCTGGGGCTATCCGCACGTGCTGGAGGACTTCTGCTTTCATCTTTCGCTCACCGGGCCGCATGAGCCCGGCGAGGCCGCCGCGCGCCTTGCACGTGCGGCGGAAGCCGCGGTGGCGGAACTCGGCGACGCGCCGCTGTGCTTCGACGCCATCACAGTTTTCAAGGAGCCGGCGCCCGACGCGGTGTTCCGCGAACTGCACCGCTCGCCGCTGCGCCGGCGCGGCCGCCTCGTCTACGTCATCGGGCCTTCGGGTGCGGGCAAGGACACGCTGCTCGCCTGGGTACGCGAGCGCCTGCCAGCGCAGAGCGCTCTGGCTTTCGCGCGGCGCACGATCACGCGCCCTGCTGCCGGCGAGGGGGAGCGCCACGAGCCGGCAAGCGAGCGCGAGTTCGACGCGCGCCTTGCGCGCGGCGAGTTCGCCATGCACTGGGAGGCGAACAGCCACCGCTACGGCATCGGGCGCGAGATCCTCGACCAGCTCGAAGCTGGCATCACCGTCGTGGTGAACGGCTCACGCGCGCACCTGCCGCAGGCACGCCTCGCCTTCCGCGACCTCGAGGTGGTGCATGTGACGGCGCCGGCACTGCTGCGCGGGCAGCGGCTCGCGCGGCGCGCGCGGGAGGCGCCGGCAGAGATGAAACGACGTCTCGCGCGAGAACTGCATGTGCCGGCCGCGGCGCTCGAGCTCGAGAACGACGGGGCGTTGGAGCTGCCGGCAGCCAGCCTGCTGCGCTATCTCGTGGGATGAAGCTCGCCGCGCTCCTCGCGCTCTCGTGCTGGATGCCCGACGCCCTCGCCTGGGGGCTGCAGACGCATCTCTTCTTCGCACAGTACACGCTCGTGCTGCTGCCGTTCGCCGACCCGGAGCTTCGCGCGGCGGCGCTTTGCCTGCCCCGGCTCGTGCTCGCCGGCGCTTGCGTGCCGGACCTCGCCCTCATCGGGCGGGTGATGGGAACGCCCGTCTTCCGGCGCGCACACCTGTGGTCGATGCTGCGGCGCGTGGCCGCCGCGCCGCCGAGCGAAGCCGATCGGGCGCTCGCCATAGGGTACGCCAGCCATCTCCTATCGGACGTCATGGCCCACAATGTCTTCGTCCCGCAGCACGAGCGGCGTTTCTTCCGCGGCGCCATGGTGGCGCACGCCATGGCGGAGTGGGCGATGGACCATCGGGTGCGGCTGCACTTGGCCTGCGACCCGGGCGACGTGCTCGCCGAGTCGAAGAGCGATTTGGTCGCCTTCATATGCCGCGCGTTCCCTTGCGGCCCCGCGCTCGCGCGCCGCGCGCTCGAGCTGCTCGCGGGCGCCGACCGGCTGTTGCGCGCCTCGCCGCTGCCGCCGCTGTGCAGGAGTCTCGTGCCGCAGCAGGGCTTCGACGAGCACTTGGCGCGCACCAAGGAGACCTTCGTTTCGCTCGAAGCGGCAATGCGGGGCGGCCTTGAGGACTGGTGCGGTTCAGATCCCGAAGGAGGCGGCGGCGATGAGGGCACCCAGGGCAGCGCCGGCGAGCACGTCGCTCGGATAGTGCAGGCCCAGCATCACGCGTGATACGGCAGTGAGAACGGCGAACGGGACGAGGAGCGGAGCGAGCGCCGGATAGTAGGCGCAGGCCACGAGGGCGAACGCGGTCGCGTGCAGCGTGTGGCCGGATGGAAAGCTGAAGGCGTCCAGGGCCGGCGCGCCAAGGGCGACGTTCTTGAGCGCCTGATAGGGGCGCGGGCGCGAAGTGCTGCGCTTCACCATCGCGTAAGTCGCGGCGCCGACGGCGCCGACGAACATCATGTGCAGGACCGGCTGCAGCGCCGGGCCGCCGTAGCGCGCCAGCAGCGCCGCCATGAGCGCGTACCAGATGACACCGTCGCCCAGGCGGCTCACCGCGCGCAGCAGCCACAGGAAGAGCCCATAGCGCAGCGCGCGGTTAAGTCGCTTGCATGCGTCCTCGTCCCAGCGTTGCAGGCGGCGCAGCGTCGCGTCAATGCGCCACATCGGCGAGCACCGCCGCGAAGTCGTCGACGATGCGCTCCCAGGTGAGCGGCTCGGCGGCGAGCCGTGCGGCGGCGCCAAGCCGGCGCGCGAGCCCGGGCTCGCGGACCATGCGCCCGGCGAGCGAGAGGAACGCCTGCGCGTCGTCGAGAGGGGCGAGCAGCGCCGAACGGTCGTGCTCGAGGTGCTGGCGCGCTGCCGCATAGCGGTAGGCGACGATGCCGAGTCCGCTCGCGGCCGCCTCCAGGGTGACGTTGCCGAACGTCTCGGTGATGCTGGGGAAGAGGAAGATGTCGGCGGACGCGTAGTGCGCCGACAGCTCGCCGTTCACGAGGCGGCCGGCGATGACATAGCCGATGTTGCGGCTGCGCAGCGCCTCGGTCATCGGCCCGTCCCCCACCAGCACCAGGCGCGTCGCCGGCTCGGCGCGCCGCATCTCCTCGAAGGCGCGGATGACCAGCGGAAAGTTCTTTTCCGGCGCGAAGCGGCTGACGCAAAGGGCGACCGGCGTCGCGTCGTCCGCACCCCAGCGCGCGCGCAGCTCGGGCGAGCGCCGGGCCGGCGAGAACACTCCGGGGTCGACGCCGCGTCCGACCACGCGCAGTCCGCGATAGCCGGCGGTGGCGAGCTCCTCGGCCATCTCGGCCGTCGGCACCATGGTGCAGGCGGCGCGGTTGTGGAAGCGGCGCAGGTAGGCCATCACCGGCCGGGCGAGCCAGGCGAAGCCGTAGTGCCGACTGTAGGCGTGGAAGTTGGTATGGAAGTCGGTCGCGACAGGGATGCCGAGCTGCCGGGCCGCCGCGAGCGCGGACCAGCCGAGCGGGCCTTCGGTGGCGATGTGCACGACGTCGGGACGCTCTTCGTACCAGGCGCGCCGCAGCACCCCCTTGGCCGGCATACCCATCCGCAGCTGCGTGTAGCGCGGGATCGGCAGGCCGCGCGCCAACAGCTCGCCGTGCAAGGCGACGTCGTGCCCGTTCTGCCGCGGTCGTATGAGGCGGACGCGATGACCGCGGCGGCGCAGGCCCTCTGCCATGAACGCGACGGTGCGCGCCACGCCGTTCACTTCCGGTGGGTAGGTCTCGGTCACCATCGCTACGCGCAGCGCTCTCATGGCGCGCGCAGCCTAGGCGCCGAATGTGACCGGACTAAGTAGCCGCCGTTACCGCAGAATGACGAGCGCCCAGACGAGGGATGCCATGACCAGGGACAGCATCACCGCGGCGCTGCCGATGTCCTTTGCGCGCTTCGCCAGGCGATGGTCGTCGAAGGAAATGCGGTCGACGGTGGCCTCGATCGCGGAGTTGAGCAGCTCGACCACCAGGACGAAGAGCACGCTTGCGATGAGCAGCGCACGCTCGAAGCCGGTCACTTCGAGCCATAGGGCCACGGGCACCAACACCACCGCGAGCGCGAGCTCCTGGCGGAACGCGTCCTCGTGGCACAGCGCCTCTTGAAAGCCGCGGAAGGAGTTTCGGGCGGCGCCGGCGATCCTCCGCAGGCCCCTCTTCCCTTTGTGCGGGCTTTCCATGCGGCGCGCACTGTAAACCAGCCGCGCTGCCCGTATGGTCATGAAACGGTAACAATGGAAACATAGTCTCCCGGCATCCCGATGGCCCAAGCAAGCGCAGCCCTGCCCGGCACGGCGTACCCCGCGGCGCGCAGGCGCGCGCGCGCGCTGCGCGAGCGCGCCATCGAGATCGTACTGTTCCTGGCCGCGCTCGTGTCGGTCTTCACCACCGCGGGCATCGTCTACATCCTGGTGAAGGAGTCGGTGGTCTTCTTCGAGGAGGTGCCGATCTACGACTTCCTCACCGACCGCCAGTGGACGCCCCTCTTCGACGAT
>DASUUN010000160.1:0-4183 GCA_036374055.1 Burkholderiales bacterium | reverse complement strand
GTCGGCGCGCGTCAATTACTTGCGCTTCTTCTCGAGCGCAAGCAGCTTTTTCTTGCGGGCGAGGCCCCAGGCATAGCCGCCCAGGCCGCCGTCGGTGCGCAGCGCGCGGTGGCAGGGCACCGCCAGCGCCACCGGGTTCGCACCGCAGGCGCTGCCGACCGCGCGCACCGCCGCGGGAAAGCCGATGGCGCGCGCGATCTCGCTGTAGGTGCGCGTCTGGCCGCGCGGGATGCGGCGCAGCTCGTCCCACACGCGGCGCTGGAACACCGTGCCGCGGATGTCGAGCGGCACGCGCGCGAGGCTCGCTTCGCCCTCGAGGAAGGCCAGGATCTTCTGCTTGAGCTCGGGCAGGCCGTTTTCCTCCAGCTTGCCGAGCGGGAATTCCTCGGCCAGCAGCCCCTCGAGTTGCCTGGGGTCGTCGCCGAGCTTGACCGAGCACAGGCCTTTTTCGGTGGCCGCCACCAGCACCATGCCGAGCGCCGTGGGGAAGCAGGTGAAGGCGATGCGCTCGCCCTTGCCGCGGGCGCGGTAGGCGCGCGCGTCCATGCCCAGGGGCGGGTTCTCGTAGAAGCGCGACACCGAGCCGTAGCCTGCGTCGTACAGCGCTTCGGTGACGCGCCGGCCGTTCTTCAGCGACGACTTCACCGCTTCCACGCGATGCGCATCCTGGTAGTCGCGCGGCGAGACGCCGAGCGCCTCCTTGAAGCGCCGCTGCAGGTGGAACGGGCTTGCGCCGACCGCGCCCGCGAGCTCCTCCAGCGTCACGCGCTCGCCGCGCCGGGCGTCGAGATAGCTCTTGGCCTTTTCGATGATGCGTTCCATGGAAAGATGGTAGCCGCTCGAGACCGGTCATTCCATCCGGTTCTTGCGCCTACAACCCCGCCTTGCAGGACGGCAGCCCTTCGGCGATCACGTTGCGGTAGATCTGCGGCAGGTCGTAAGGGCGCTCGGTATGCCCCGTGAATGGCGTCTCGTGGATCACGATGCGCAGCGGCGCGCCCCCCCTGGGGGCCGGCAGCGTGGGCGCGAAGTGCGACAGGCAGCGGCTGCCGTCGGGCGCGCGCATGAGGATCGGGGGATAGAGCTCGGCCGACTGCCGGTGCGTGCGCCCCGCCTCGTATTCCCAGGCGTCGGCGCGTCCGTCCAGCGCGCGCTGCATGGCGTCCATGTAGAGCCCTTCGGCGCCGTACACCGAAGGCGAGATGGCGAACCGGCCGCTTTCCGGCACCGAAACCGCGAAGGTGAGGCGCATGCCGATCGGCCGGCCGGCGCGCGACAGAATGGGCTCGTCGTGCACCTCGCTCACCCGGGTCGCCGCCACCCGCGCCTCGTAGCGGCTGCGCTCCAGGCTGTCGAGCGAAAGGAACAGCGCCGGCGGCGCGGCGAGCATCAGCACGCCCGCGGCGAGCAGAAAGCGCCACGACCGGCGCGCGGCGGTCCACAGCAGGAGCACCACCGCCGCGGCGAGATACAGCCCCGCGCCGGGCGCCAGGCCGGCGGGGCCATGCACGCTCAGCGCGAACAGCGCCAGCGCGAGCAGCGCATGGATGCCGATGAGCAGGCCGGCAACCAGCTTCATGGCTGCGGAAAATGGGGACGTACCCCATTTTCGCCAGAAATGGGGTACGTCCCCATTTTCTATTTGGGGCGCTTGTCGATGACGCGCTTCGCCTTGCCGATGGAGCGCTCCACCGCGCCGATGCGCACGTCGGCGCTGATGCCGATGTAGGACTTGATGTGGTGCTGGAGCCCGGCGGTGGCCCTGGGGTCGCCTTCGACCACCACGGTGAGGTGGTCGAGCGGGCCGTCCTTGGAGACTTCGAGCACGTAGTGCGGCGAGAGGCCCGGCTGCTTCAGGATCAGCTCCTCGATCTGCGACGGGAACACGTTCACGCCGCGGATGATCAGCATGTCGTCGCTGCGCCCCGAGATGCGCGCCATGCGCCGCATGGTGCGCGCGGTGCCGGGGAGCAGGCGCGTGAGGTCGCGCGTGCGGTAGCGGATCACCGGCAGCGCCTCCTTGGTGAGCGAGGTGAACACCAGCTCGCCGCTCTCGCCGTCGGGCAGCGGCCGGCCGGTGGCCGGGTCGACGATCTCGGGATAGAAGTGGTCCTCCCAGATGGTGAGCCCGTCCTTGGTCTCCACGCACTCCTGCGCCACGCCCGGCCCCATGACCTCGGACAGGCCGTAAATATCGATGGCCTGGATGTTCAGGCGCTCTTCGATATTTTTTCTCATCTGGTCCGTCCACGGTTCGGCACCAAAAATTCCAACTCTCAGGGAACTGCTTTTCGAATCCATGCCCTGCCGGTCCATCTCGTCGGCGATCGCCAGCATGTAGCTCGGCGTCACCATGATCACCTGCGGCTGGAAATCCCGGATGAGCTGCACCTGGCGCTCGGTCATGCCGCCGCCCAGGGGAATCACCGCCAGGCCCAGGCGCTCGGCGCCGTAGTGCGCGCCCAGGCCGCCGGTGAACAGGCCGTAGCCGTAGGCGACATGCACCTTGTCGCCCGGGCGCGCGCCCGCGGCGCGGATCGAGCGCGCCATGACGTGCGTCCAGGTGTCGATGTCCTTCGCCGTGTAGCCCACCACGGTGGGCTTGCCGGTCGTGCCCGACGAGGCGTGGATGCGCACCACCTTGTCCATCGGCACGGCGAACATGCCGAACGGGTAGGTCTCGCGCAGGTCCGCCTTGCTGGTGAACGGGAACTTCGCCAGGTCCTCGAGCGCGCGGCACTCGTGCGGCTTCACGCCCGCGGCGTCGAATTTCTTCCGGTAATGCGGCACGTTGTCGTACGCGTGCTGCAGCGACCAGCGCAGGCGCTCCAGCTGCAGCGCCCGCAGCTCCTCCGCAGAGCATTTCTCGACAGGCTCGAGCGCAAAGGCCTTCATTCGATCCAGTGCCCCTTCACGGTGGCCGACTCGCCGCGGAACAGCGCGATGGTCTCGCCCTTCGGGTTGGTGACCCGCGCATCATAGATGCCGCGCCGCCCCGCCTTGGCGTTTTCGATGCATTCCGAAACCAGGACTTCCCCCAGGACCGCCGGACTGAGGAAATCGATGCTGGCGCCGGCGGCGAGGGCGCGCTGGTTGTGCGAGTTGCAGGCGTAGCCGAAGCTCGAGTCGGCGAGGGCGAAGATCAGCCCGCCGTGGCACACGTTCTGGCCGTTGACCATGTTCTCGGTGACGCGCATGGAAAGCCGCGCGTAGCCCGCGCGCACCTCCTCGAGCGTCATGCCGAGCCAGCGCGACGCGGCGTCCCCGGGCCAGATCGCCTCGGCGATGAGCGCGGCCTTGCTCGCCTGCCGCATCACTTCCCCTTGTACTCCGGCTTGCGCTTCTGCATGAACGCGGTCACGCCCTCGCGGTAGTCCTGCGACAGGCCCGCCTCGCGCTGCAGATCGCGCTCGAGGTCGAGCTGCGCGTCGAGCGAGTTGCCCCAGGAGGCGTTCAGCGCCTTTTTCACCAGCCCGTAGCCGCGGGTGGGGCCGGCGGCAAGCGCCTTCGCGGTTTCAACGGCACTCTTAGTCAGTTCGTCGTCTTCGACGACCTTCCAGATCAACCCCCATTTCTCGGCCTGCTCCGCCGAGAGCTTGTCGCCCAGAAGCGCGAGGCCCATGGCGCGCGCGCTGCCGGCCAGGCGCGGCAGGAACCAGGTGCCGCCCGAGTCGGGCACCAGGCCCAGGCGCGCGAACGACTGCACGAAGCTCGCCGAGCGCGCCGCGATCACGAGGTCGCAGGCGAGCGCGAGGTTGGCGCCGGCGCCGGCGGCCACGCCGTTCACCGCGCACACGATCGGCTTGGGCAGCTCGCGCATGCGGCGCACCAGCGGGTTGTAGTGCGAACCCAGGCTCACGGAGAGGTCGATCGGGGCGTCGTCCGCGACGTTGCGCTCCGACAGATCCTGCCCGGCGCAGAAGCCGCGCCCGGCGCCGGTGAGCAGCACGCAGCGCACCGCCGCCTCGTCGAGCGCCCGCTCGAGCGCCTGGCGCAGCCGCTGGTGCATCTCCGGGTTGAACGCGTTCAGCTTGTCCGGGCGGTTGAGCGTGACCGTGAGGACGCCCCCATCCAGCGAAACGAGGATCGAAGACATTGGAAAAGCTTACTTTAGAATCCGGGGGTGCCCAAGGTCTATGCCATCGACGGGATCACCCCGGTCGTCGACCCCAGCGCCTACGTG
>DASUUN010000159.1:0-25108 GCA_036374055.1 Burkholderiales bacterium | reverse complement strand
AACGGCAAGACGGTCGCGGTGGCCAACCTGGTGCAGCCCGAGCTCGCCGAGCGCCTGTCGAAGTACGGCGTGAAGTACACCCGCGTCCACGAAAGCACCTTCCTGCGCGACATCCTGTCCTGGGTGCTGCCGGCGCTGGTGTTCTTCGGCGTGTGGTTCCTGCTGGTGCGGCGCATGGCCAACCAGGCGGGCGGCGGCCTGGGCGGCTTCATGAGCATCGGCAAGAGCCGCGCCAAGATCTACGTCGAGAAAAGCACCGGCGTGACCTTCGCCGACGTCGCCGGGGTGGACGAGGCGAAAGCCGAGCTGCAGGAAGTGGTCGAGTTCCTCAAGGACCCGGGCAGGTACGGCCGGCTCGGCGCCCGCATCCCGAAGGGCGTGCTGCTGGTCGGCCCGCCGGGCACCGGCAAGACCATGCTGGCGCGCGCCGTGGCGGGCGAAGCCGGCGTGTCGTTCTTCTCCATCTCGGGCTCCGAGTTCGTCGAGATGTTCGTCGGCGTGGGCGCGGCGCGGGTGCGCGACCTGTTCGAGCAGGCGCGCCAGAAGGCGCCCGCCATCATCTTCATCGACGAGCTGGACGCGCTCGGCCGCGCGCGCGGCGCCGGCGGCTTCGGCGGCCACGACGAGAAAGAGCAGACGCTCAACCAGCTGCTGGTGGAGCTCGACGGCTTCGACCCGAGCACCGGCCTGGTGCTGCTCGCGGCCACCAACCGGCCGGAGATCCTCGACCCGGCGCTGCTGCGCGCCGGACGCTTCGACCGCCAGGTGCTGGTCGACCGTCCGGACAAGGTCGGGCGCGTGCAGATCCTCAAGGTGCACGCGAAGAAGATCCGCCTCGCCATCGACGTGGACCTCGAGCAGGTGGCGGCGCTCACGCCGGGCTTCACCGGCGCCGACCTCGCCAACCTGGTGAACGAGGCGGCGCTGCTCGCCACGCGGCGCGGGGCCGACAGCGTGACGCTCGAGGACTTCAACCAGGCGATCGAGCGCCTCATCGCCGGCCTGGAGAAGAAAAACCGGCTGCTCAACCCCAACGAGCGCCGCGTGGTGGCGCACCATGAGATGGGCCATGCCATGGTCGCGATGTCGCTGCCCGGCACCGACCCCGTGCACAAGATCTCCATCATTCCGCGCGGCATCGGCGCGCTCGGCTACACCATCCAGCGGCCCACCGAGGACCGGTTCCTCATGACGCGCGAGGAGCTGGAGAACAAGATGGCGGTGCTGCTCGGCGGTCGCGCCGCCGAGGAGGCGGTGTTCGGCCACCTGTCCACCGGCGCCGCCGACGACCTGGCCAAGGTCACCGACATCGCGCGCAGCATGGTGATGCGCTACGGCATGGTGAAGAGCCTGGGGTTCGTCGCCTATGAGGAGGAGCGCTCGCCCTTCCTCGGCGGCCAGATGCCGACGGGCCACCGCGAGTACAGCGAGCAGACGGCGCGGGAAATCGACGTCGCCGTACGCGACATCGTCAAAGCGGCCTACGACAAGGCGCTGGGGATTCTCTCTCGCGAAAAGCAGCTTCTCGAAAGCTGGGCGCGCAGGCTGCTCGAGAAGGAAACGCTGGCCGAAGCGGAACTCTCGGAGCTCAGGGCTTCCTTGCGACCGGCCTGACCTCCCAGCGCTCGGCGGCCTGGTCGTCGCTCGAGCGCGCCTCGACCCATTGCGCACCACTGGCGCGCTGCTCCTTCTTCCAGAACGGCGCGCGCGTCTTGAGGTAATCCATGATGAACTCGCAGGCGGCGAAGGCGTCGCTGCGGTGCGCGCTCGCCACCGCCACCAGCACGATCTGGTCGGTGGGCTTCAGCTCGCCGAAGCGGTGGATCACGGTGCAGTCCATCACCTGCCAGCGCGAGCGCGCCTCCTCGACGATCTTCCCGATCTCGCGCTCGGTCATGCCGGCGTAGTGCTCCAGGGCCATCGGCACTTCGCGCACGACGCCGACGAAGCTTGCCACCGCGCCGACCTTCGGATCCTGCGACAGGGCCTTCACCTCGCTGCCGAGGTCGAAGTCTTCCCTCTGGACGGCGACTTTCATCCGCCGGTCACCGGCGGGAAGAAGGCGACCTCGTCGCCCGCCCGAATTGCTCTTGAAGGAGAGGCCATTTCCTGGTTCACGGCGATGCGCACCAGGCTTTTGTCCGCCAGCGCCTTTTCGTACATGCCACCCCGCGCCTTCAGATGCGCGCGCAGCCCGGCCACCGAAGTGACCTCGGCGGGCAGCTCGATGTCCTCGCCCGAAGTGCCGAGCTGCTCGCGCAGCGCGGCGAAGAACAGCACTTTCACTTTCACGTATAGAGCTCCGAGTACGGCAGGAAGCGCACCGTGTCGCCCTTGCGGATCGCCTGCTGCGCGGGATTGTCCACCAGCCCGTCGGCCCATGAGGTGGACGTCAGCACCGCGGAGTCCTGCGTCGGGTAGAGGTCCAGCCCGCCCTGCGCGTTCCATTTTACGCGCAGGAACTCGCGCCGCGCGTCGGGCTGCGGCCAGTCGAAATCGGCGCGCGCGGCGACGGCGCGGGGCTCCGCCTGATTCAACCCTTGCACCTTCAGGAGGAAGGGGCGCACGAAAATCAGGAACGTGACGAAGCTGGAGACCGGATTGCCGGGCAGCCCGATGAAGAAGGCGTCCCGGACGGTGCCGAAGGCGAGCGGCCGGCCCGGCTTCATGGCAATGCGCCACATCAGGAGCCTGCCCTCGGCCTCCACTGCGGGCTTCACGTAGTCGGCATCGCCGACCGAAACGCCGCCCGAGGTGACGATCACGTCGCACTCGGCGGCTGCGCGCCGCAGCACTTCGCGCGTCGCCTCGAGGCTGTCCGGGACGATGCCGTAGTCGCGCGTCTCGCAGCCGAACACCTGCGCCAGGCCGCGCAGGGTGAAGCGGTTGGAGTTGTAGATGCGCCCCGGCGGCAGCGGCTCACCCGGCATCACCAGCTCGTCGCCGGTGAAGAACAGCCCCAGCCGCACTTTCCTGAACACCGGCAGCGTCTTGATCCCCACCGAGGCCGCAAGACCCGTGTCCTGCGGTGCAAGCCGCTTGCCCGCCGGCAGGATCTCGCCGCCCTTCTTCACGTCGCTGCCGACGTAGCGCACCCAATCGCCAGCCTTGGGAGGCTTTTGAATGACAACCTCCTCCCCGTGGGCGGTGACGTGCTCCTGCATGACCACCGCGTCCGCCCCGGGCGGAATCGGCGCCCCCGTGAAGATGCGCGCCGCGGTGCCCGGCTCGAGCGGCTTGCCGACGGAGCCTGCCATGATTTTCTGGCTTACACGCAAGGAGGCATTTCTTCCGAGATCTGAAGTACTCACTGCGTAACCGTCCATGGCGCTGTTGTCCATGGGCGGCACGTCCATGGTGGAGCGCTGCGCCCGGGCGAGGATGCGGCCGGTCGCCTCGAGGGTCGGCACCTCCTCGATGTCGGTCACGGGCCGCGCGCCGGCCAGGAGCTGCGCCAGCGCTTCGTCTACGCTGAGCAGGCCCTTGTTCATGCGAGCTTCAGGTAGCCGAGAACGAAGCGCGCGATCGCCGCGTCGTCATTGAGATCCAGCAGCGGCAGCCGGGTCTCGACCTTGGCATCGCTCGCCACGGCGACGATGTGCGGGTCGTTCGGGTGCAGCAGCGCTTCCCCCGGCTCGGCGCGCCATACCTCGAGCTTCGGTATCGGCGCGTGCTTGAAGCCCTCCACCAGGACGAGGTCGCAGGGCGACAGGCGCGCGATCTGCTCCTCGAAGGAAGGCTCGTGGGCCCCGCGCAGCTCGTGCATGAGCACCCAGCGGCGTGAGGACGTCACCAGCACCTCGGCCGCGCCCGCATGGCGATGGCGGTACGAGTCCTTGCCCGGCTGGTCGACGTCGAACGTGTGGTGCGCGTGCTTGATCAGCGACACGCGCAGCCCGGCGCCGGCGAAGCGCGGGATGAGTTTCTCGATCAGGGTGGTCTTGCCGCTGCCGGACCAGCCGGCGAAGCCGAAAATCCTCATGGACGCACCGAATCTACACCAGAATCATTTTCGCGCCGGCGAGCGCGAGCACCACGGCGAGCACGCGGCGCACCAGGGGATTGGCGAAGCGCCGGCTGCCGTATTCGGCGCCCAGCCAGCCGCCGGCGAGCACCGCCGGGGCCAGGATGCCGACGTAGCCTGGAAGCGACGCGGTTCCCGCGATGAACACCGCGGCGAGGCCGGCGGCCGAGTTGACGAGAATGAACGGCGCGGCCACGGCGGAGGTCTGCTTGGTCCCGGCCCATCCCAGCATGAGCAGCAGCGGGCTGAGGAATATGCCGCCGCCCACGCCGGTCAGCCCCGCAAGCAGCCCCATCAGCGCGCCGATCGCCATCGCGGCGGCCACCGGCGGCTCGCGCAGGCTGCGCATCTCCTCGCCCCGGCTGCGCCAGAGCTGCCAGGCCGCGTACAGCAGCACCAGCCCGACGAGCACCCTGTACGCCTGCCCCGGCAGGGTAACGGCGCCGCCGAGGTAGGCAAGCGGAATCGAGACCGCGGCGAACGGCCAGAACAGGCGCCAGCGGAAGTGCCCCGCCCGATGGAACTTGTAGGTCGCTATGGTCGAAACCAGGATATTCAGCACGAGCGCAATGGGCCGCATCTGCTCCGGCGCCACGCCGGCAAGCGCCATCGCCGCGAGATACGCCGAGGCGCCGCCGTGGCCCACCGCGGCATAGCCGAATGCGGCCAGCAGCACGCCGGCCGCGAGCAGCGCAACGACGAAGGCGTCCGCACCCAAGGTACTCGTTATATACCATGGAATATAACGGTTACCGGCGCTTCAGGTCGGCGGCGAAGCGCCGCAGGTCGCCGGCGATGGACGCCGAGGCCTTGGCCTCCATGGCGCGGAAGCGCGCTACCAGCCGCCTGCCGAACGGAGTCACGCTGGCACCGCCGCCGCGCTTGCCGCCGACAGCGGTGCTGATCACCGGCTCGCGGAAATCCGCGTTCAGCGCTTCTACGAGCTGCCAGGCGCGCCGGTACGACATGCCCATGGCGCGCGCGGCTGCCGAAATCGACCCGGTCTGGTCAATACGCTCGATGAGCTCGGCCTTGCCCGGGCCCAGGGCCGCCGCGCGCGCGCCCAGCACGCGCAGCGTCAATCCGCGATAACGCGCCACTAGCCCCCTGCGTTGGGGAAGAAAAGCTGCTGACCGTTGATCTTATAGTCCGCGATCGCGTCCTGCCCTTCCCGGGACACCAGCCAGTCGATGAAGGCCTGGCCGGCCTCGCGCTTCACGTGAGGTTTTTTCACCAGGATCACGCCGTACTGGTTGAACAGCCGCCTGTCGCCTTCGACCGCGATGGCAAGCTCGCTCCGGTTCCTGAACGAGAGCCAGGTGCCGCGATCCGAAAGGACGTACGCGTCCATGGCCGAGGCGGTGTTCAGCGCCGGGCCCATGCCGGATCCCGTTTCGCGGTACCAGGGCCCCTTTTCCCCCGCGATGTCCACGCCCGCCGCCTTCCAGAGCTGCAGCTCGGCGAAATGCGTGCCGCTGCGGTCGCCGCGCGACACGAACGGCGCCTGGGCGGCCCTGATCTTCCGCAGCGCGGCGACGATGTCCTTCGTTCCCGCCACCTTCGCCGGGTCGGATTTCGGCCCGACCAGCACGAAGTCGTTGTACATCACCGGCAGGCGCCGCACCCCGTGGCCTTCGGCGACGAACTTCTCCTCAAGCAGCTGCGCGTGCACGAAGACCACGTCGGCGTCGCCGCGCCGACCCATGTCGAGCGCCTGGCCCGTGCCGAGCGCCACCACGCGCACCTGGATAGCGGCCTTCTTCTCGAACAACGGCAGGAGGTGCTTGAACAGACCGGATTGCTCCGTTGACGTGGTCGACGCGACGGTGATGTAGCGCTGCTGCGCAAGCGCCCCCGTAGACATGAGTAAAGCAGCAATCAGAAACCCCCGGGTCAGTCCCACGGCAGTTCTCCTTTGATGAAGGCGGCGGCCTCGGCCGTGCCGGGCTGCTTGAAGAAGCGCTCCACGCTCGCCCGCTCCACCAGGCGGCCCTGGTGGATGAACAGCACCTCGTCGCCCAGACGGCGCGCCTGCCCGAGGTTGTGGGTCGCCATGACGATCTTGGTCCCCGAGGCGTCGAAGGCGCGGATCACGGATTCGATCTCGCGCGTGGCGCTCGGGTCGAGGCTCGCGGTCGGCTCGTCCAGGAACAGCACCTCCGGATGCAGCGCCCAGGCGCGCGCCAGGGCGAGGCGCTGCTGCTCCCCGCCCGACAGCACGCGCGCCGGCCGGTGCGCGAGGTGCGCGAGCCCGACTTCCTTCAGCGCCTCCATCGCAACCTTCTCTGCGTCCGGCATGCCGGCCGCATCCACGGCGTACGCGACGTTGGCGAGCGCGGAGCGCCGCAGCATCACCGGCCGCTGGAACACCATGGCCTGCCGTCCGGCGCCGCCGCTCCAGGTGATCCTTCCCGAGGAAGGCGCGAGCAGGCCGTGCATCAGGCGCATGAGTACGCTTTTCCCGGCGCCGTTGGCGCCGAGGAGGATGGTGCTCGGCCCGGCCTCGATCGCGAGGCTGAGCGGCTGGATGATGTGCCGGAAGGAGACGCCTTCCAGCCGCAGCGGCAGAATCATCCGAACCTCCGCTGCGCGGCTTCCTTCACCAGGAAGGCGGCGGCGTTCAGCACGAGCACGATGGCGATCAGCACGATGCCCAGGCCCAGGGCGAGCGGCAGGTCCCCCTTGGAGGTCTCGAGCGCGATGGTCGTGGTCATGACGCGCGTCACGCCATCGATGTTGCCGCCCACGATCATGACGGCGCCGACTTCCGCGCTCGCGCGCCCCAGTCCCGCGAGCACCGCGGTGAGCAGCGAAAAGCGCACGTCCCAGAGCACGGTGAGCGCGGCGCGCACGCCGTCGACCCCCAGCGAGCGCAGCTGCTCGTCGTACTCGCGCCAGGCGTCCTCCACCGCCTGGCGGCTGAGCGCGGCGATGATCGGCAGGACGAGGATGGTCTGCGCCACGATCATCGCCCCCGGCGTGAACAGCAGGCCGAAGCTGCCCAGCGGGCCGGCGCGCGACAGCAGCAGGTAGACGGCGAGGCCGACCACCACCGGGGGCAGCCCCATCAGCGCGTTGAGCAGCACGATGACGCTGGTGCGACCGGGAAAGCGGCCCACGGCGATCGCCGCGCCCAGCGGCAGGCCGGCCAGCGTCGCCAGCAGGACGGCGGACAGGCTCACGCGCAGGCTGAGCGCCACGATCTCCCACAGCCCGGGCTGCGCGAGCACCCCCAGGATATTAGGCATCGCTATGCATATTCATTGATCATGGCGCTACTTTACATAGGACCTAAGAGGTAATTAAATAGGCTCTCTCGTGCATACCAGGCTCCAGCTGCATTTCGACGCCACCTGGCTGGCCGGGCCGGGCCTGTCGCGCGAGCGCGGCCGGGCGCTGCTGCGGCTGCTCGACGAGCTGCAGCGCTCGAGCTCGCTGCGCGAGGCCGCGCGGGCCACCGGGGTGTCCTACCGCTTCGCCTGGGGCGTGCTCGGCGAAGGCGCGCAGCTTTTCGGCGCCGCGCTGGTCGACATGCAGCGCGGGCGCGGCGCGCGCCTCAGCGCGCTCGGGCGCAAGGTGCTGCAGGCGGATGCGCGCGTGCGGGCGGCGCTGGGTGAGCCGATGGAGCGGCTGCGCGCCGAGATCCCGGCGATGCTCACGCCCGCGCTGCCGCAGGCACGGCCCCGGCTGACGCTGCATGCGAGCCACGACCTCGCGCTCGCCGCTCTCCCCGCGCTCTGCGAGAAGCGCCTGGATCTGCAGGTCGTGTTCAAGGGCTCGGACGACTGCCTCGCCTCGCTGGCGCGCGGGGAATGCGACCTTGCGGGCTTCCACGTCGCCGATGCCCTGCCGCGCGCAGCAGCCGCGGCGGCCGCGCTGGGAAAATGGCTGGACCCCCGCCGCCACGCCCTGGTCCATTTCGTCGCCCGGGAGCAGGGCCTGATCGTGCGCCCCGGCTCCAGGATCCGCGGCGTGCAGGACCTGGCCCGACCGGGCGTTCGCTTCATTCATCGGCAGGGCGACATGCAGGACTCGGTGGCCTCCGCCGTGGCGGCCAAGCGCGCCGATGCCGGCTTCGGCCTGCGTGCCGACGCGACGCGCTTCCGCCTCGCCTTCGTGCCCCTCGCGATAGAGCGATACTTCGTTGCCTGCCACAAGTCCGCGCTGCGCGTCCCGGCCATGCACGCCTTCCTGGAGGTCCTGAATGGCGCGGAGTTCAGGGCGCATGCCGCTCGCCTGCCCGGCTACGACGCCTCCGATTCCGGCAGCCGGCACGGCATCGATGCCGCGCTCACCTGGGTGCAGCGCTTGCCGGCGGTTGCGCCCTGATCTAGACTTGCCGCGTACCACGTCGGGATGCAGGCTCCCGGCGCCAAACCAAGACGGCGGTCCGTCCAAGCTCTGCGTCAACTCTCAAGGAGAGAGCATGGACGCTTCCGTCGCCTCGATCACCCCCGCCGCCCTGCGGCAATCCCTCCAGTCCGATCGTCCGCCGCTCGTCATCGACGTGCGCCGCTGCGAGCGTTTCCTCGAGTCCGGCCACATGATCGACGGTGCCCTTTATCGCGATCCGGCCAAGCTGGAGGACTGGAAGAAAACCCTCCCTGCCGGAGCACAAATCGTCGTTTACTGCGTCCACGGCCACGAGGTGAGTCAGGGCGTCGCCAGGGCGCTCGGCGCGCGCTACCTGGAAGGCGGGATCGAAGCCTGGCAAGGTTCGATGGACGGCAAACCGAAGGGGGCGGCCACGCGCTGGGTCACCCGGGAACGGCCCAAGATCGACCGCATCGCCTGCCCGTGGCTGATTCGCCGGTTCGTCGACCCGCAGGCCGAGTTTCTGTATGTACCCCCGAAGGACGTAAAAGGAATCGGGGCCGAAAGGCAGGCGGTCCCCTATGACATCCCGGACGTGCGCTTCTCGCACGACGGAGAGCGCTGCAGCTTCGACGCGTTCCTGCGCCACTACCGCCTGGAAAGCGATCCGGCGCTGCGCGAGCTCGCCGTCATCGTGCGCGGCGCCGACACCAACCGCATGGAGCTCGCGCCGCAAGCCGCGGGCCTGGCCGCCATTTCGCTCGGCCTTTCGAGAAATTTTCCGGATGACCTCGCGATGCTGGAGCACGGCATGGTCATGTACGACGCGCTCTACGCCTGGTGCAGGAACGGCAAGGAGGAGATCCATACGTGGAACCCGGCAATGTACCGGTGACGTTCCGGGAAGCGCTCGGCGTATGGTTCAAGATCGGCTGCCTGGGGTTCGGCGGGCCGGCGGGGCAGATCGCGCTGATGCACCGCATCCTGGTGGACGAGAAGAAGTGGGTCGAGGAGCAGCGCTACCTCCACGCGCTCAATTTCTGCATGCTGCTGCCCGGCCCGGAGGCGCAGAAGCTCGCCACCTACGTCGGTTGGCTGCTGCACGGCACGCGCGGCGGGCTGGCGGCGGGCATCCTGTTCGTGCTGCCCGGGGCGCTGGTGATGCTCGGCGTAAGCCTGCTGTACGTCCTCGGCCATGGCATCCCGGCGGTGGAAGGCGCGCTTTTCGGCATCAAGGCGGCGGTGCTGGTGATCGTGGTCGAGGCGCTGCTGCGCATCGGGCGCCGCGGGCTGAAGACGCGGCTGCTGCTCGGCGTGGCGGCGGCCGCCTTCGTCGGCATCTTCTTCCTCGACCTGCCGTTTCCGCTCATCGTCGCCGCGGCCGGCGCGGTAGGGTTTTTCACCACTCCACAACAACAACATGCTCCGAAGAAGGAGAGCAACGCAGCCAGATGGCAGCAATCGGTGCGCGCCGCAGTAGTCGGCCTTGCCCTGTGGCTCGCGCCGATCGCGCTCGTCGTGGCCACCTTGGGCGCGGGCCACGTGATGTCCGACATCGCGGCCTTCTTCTCCAAGCTGGCGGTGGTGAGCTTCGGCGGCGCCTACGCCCTGCTCGCTTACATGGCGCAGCAGGCGGTGGAGAACTACGGCTGGATGAGCGCGCCGGAGATGGTGGACGGCCTGGGGCTCGCGGAGACGCTGCCGGGGCCGCTCATCAAGGTGACGCAGTTCGTCGGCTTCCTTGCCGCGTGGCGCGATCCGGCGCCGTTTTCGCCGGTGGGCGCCGCGGTGCTGGGCTCGGCGCTGACCACGTGGGTCACCTTCGCGCTGCCCATGATGCTGATCTTCGTGGGCGCGCCGTTCATCGAGCAGCTGCGGGCGAACCAGCGCCTGTCGGGGGCGCTGGCGGCCATCACGGCGGCGGTCGTGGGCGTGATCCTCAACCTCACCCTCTGGTTCGCGCTCCACGTCCTGTTCCCGAAGGTGGAGGAGGTGCGCGCCGGGCCGCTGCGCTGGTACGCCTTCGATCCGGCGACGCTCGACTGGAAGGCTGCCGTGCTGGCCCTGCTTGCCGCCGTGCTGATGCTGCGGCTGCACCGCGGCCTGGTCGAAACGGTTGCAGTCATGGCGCTGCTGGGTATCCTTGCCCGCTTCCTTCTTTGACGGAGATCCGATGGCGGCTTACGTGGTGGGAGAAATGGAGATCACCGATCCGCAGCTCTACGAGGAGTACCGCAGGCAGGTGCTGGCGGTGGTCACCCGGTACGGCGGCCGCTTCATCGTGCGCGGCGGCCGGGTGGAGACGCTCGAGGGCGGCTGGTCGCCGAAGCGCTTCGTGGCGCTGGAATTCCCGTCGATGGAGCAGGCGCGCCGGTGGTACGGCTCCCCCGAGTACGCGCCGCTCATCGCGCTGCGGCAGAAGGCGTCGCGCGGCAAGCTGATCCTGGTAGAAGGCGCATGAAAAAAGAAGGGCGCCAAGCAGGCGCCCTTCCCGCCCCCTCTCCTCCAACATTCCTTAGCCGGGCCGGATCACTCCGCAGGCAAGCCGCGCGCCCGCATTGCCGGTCGGCTGCGTCTTGAAGTCGTCCGGGTCGGCATGGATGATGAGCCCACGCCCGACGATGCTGGTCGGGCCGGCGCCGAGCGTCACGCCTTCCAGGACGTGGTCGAGCTTGGCGCGGCCGTTCTTGGCCGCCTTCAGCATGGGCATGTCGCCGGCGTGGCTCGCGCGCCCGGGCGTGCCATGCGGCTTGCCGAGCGGGTTGAAATGGCCCTTGGCGCTCATGCCGTCGCCCGAGCTGCAGTCGCCGGCCTCGTGGATGTGAAAGCCGTGCTCGCCGCCCGGCTTCAGGTTCTGGGCGAACACGACCATGCGCACGCGGTCGCCGCCCAGCTGCTCGAAGGTCGCCTCGCCGAACGCCTTGTTGCCCTTGGTCGGCTGAAGGCTGGCCGTGGCCCGCGCCGCGTCCTCGGTGTCCATGCTCTGGCAGGCCGCGAGCGCCGCGACTGCCAGCACTGCGAGCGCGAATCTCATTTCTTCGCCGCCCCCATGGACGCGGCCTTGTTCTTCTTGTAGTTCTCGGCCGCCTTGTCCATCGCGCGGTTGAGCAGCTCGGCATTCTTCGCCTTGGCCGCCGCGGCCTTCTGCGCCTCGGCGGCTTTCTGCTCCTCGCTCTTCGGCGGTGCGGGCGGCAGCTTGGCGTGGGAAGCGGCGAACGCACCGGCTAGCAGGCCGGCGGCAACGACGGCAAGGATCTTCTTCATGCTTTCTCCTTCATGTGGGGAGCGCCCGCAGGCACGGCGCCGCCGGGAGCGGTGCGCCCGGAGGACTTGACGTCGTCGTACCACAGGGAGTGGTGCTCCTTCGCCCAGGTCTCGTCGGTGTACCCGGTGCGCATGTTGCCGTAGGCGCCTTCCACCCCGATCGTGCCCATGTAGATGTGGCCGAGCGACATGGCGATATAGAGCAGCGCCGCGACCGCGTGCCAGACCCAGGCGTCCTGCATCGCGGCGCGCGTCTGGTCGAAGTTCGGGAACAGCAGGATCACCCCGGTCCAGCTCACCACGATCGACAGCCCGACCACGCCGAACCAGAACCAGCCCTTCTCGCCGGCGTTGAAGCGCCCCGACGGGATGTGCTCGCCGCGCATGAAGAACCCGTAGGCCTTGCGGAACCACTGCCAGTCGTAGGCCCGCGGCAGGTTGTCGCGCACCCAAATGAGCACCATCACCAGCACCGACAGCATGAACAGCGGTGCGATGAAGTTGTGCAGGTTCTTGGACAGCGCCGCGAGCCAGGCGAACAGCGTGTAGCCGAAGACCGGCAGCAGCACGTGCTTGCCGAACAGCATGATCAGGCCCGAGATCCCCAGCAAGCAGAAGCTGATCGCCGTGGACCAGTGCACTACCTGCTCGACGGTGCTGAAGCGCCGGATCAGCCGCCCGGTCGGCCGGTCGTGCAGCTTGACCGCGCCCTTGGTGAAGTACAGCGCCGCGATGAGGAGCGTGACCAGGATCACCAGCCAGCCGCCGTAGAACGTCACCGGGCCGTTGCGGATCTGCCGCCAGGTCTCGCCGGCCGACTGCACCAGCACGCCGGCCTCTCTGCCTTGTACCGTCGTGTAGTTTTCCTGGCCGGAGCGGACTTCCCGCCAGACCGGCGCGTTGTTGCCGGGCTGGGTGACCTGCCGCTTCTGCTGCTCCTGCGCTTCAGACTGCGCGAGCGCAAGGCCTGCGGACAGGGAGAGGACTACCGCCAGGCACAGCCTGGTAAGAATCGCCATCGGGCCTCCTGTTACTGGTAGATCCGCCGGTGCTCGTGCTGGGCGAGCTGGCGCGACTTGATCTGCTCTTCCCAGCTGTCGCGGTTGCCCTTGGTCCACTTGCCGCCGCGCAGCTCCGCGGCGGCCGGCTCGTTGTCCCAGGCGCGCGTATCGGGCTTGCCCTGGTACTTGCCCTGCTTGTACTGGGTGACCTGCGTCTGCTCGCCGCAGGCCAGGAGCCCGAACGACGCGATCACGAGAAGGACGATTGTGCCCGTTCTCATGATTTCCCCGCCGGCTGCTGTACGGGCGGCTGCGCGCCCGGCCTGCCCGGGCCGTACGCGGTGCCCCAGCCCCAGACTTCCGAGCCCTTGCCGCGGCGCAAGACGCGCTCGCGATAGATGTCGGCGATCACGTCGCCGTCGCCGCCCAGCAGCGCCTTGGTGGAGCACATCTCGGCGCACGCCGGGAGCTTGCCTTCGGCCAGGCGGTTGCGGCCGTACTTGGTGAACTCCGCGTCGGAGCGGTCGGCCTCGGGCCCCCCGGCGCAGAACGTGCACTTGTCCATCTTGCCGCGCAGGCCGAAGGCGCCCGCCTGCGGGAACTGGGGCGCGCCGAACGGACAGGCATAGAAGCAGTAGCCGCAACCGATGCACAGGTCCTTGTCGTGCAGCACCACGCCGTCCTCGGTCTTGTAGAAGCAGTCCACCGGACACACCGCCATGCACGGCGCGTCGGAGCAGTGCATGCAGGCCACCGAGATCGACTTCTCGGCGCCGACCACGCCGTCGTTGATAGTGACGACGCGGCGGCGGTTCACGCCCCAAGGCACCTCGTTCTCGTTCTTGCAGGCGGTTACACAGCCGTTGCACTCGATGCAGCGCTCGGCGTCACACAGAAATTTCATTCTTGCCATGGCGTGTCCTCCTTATGCCTTTGCGACCTGGCACAGCGTCGTCTTGGTTTCCTGCATCATGGTGACTATGTCGTAGCCGTACGTGGTCGCGGTGTTCACCGCCTCGCCGCGCACGATCGGGGCGGCGCCCTCCGGGTAGTAGGGCAGCATGTCCTGCCCCTGCCACCAGCCTGAGAAGTGGAACGGAATGAACACCGTATCCGGCCCTACCCGCTCGGTCACCTGCGCCTTCACCTTGAGGCGCGCCCCGCTCGGGGTGCTCACCCAGATGAACTCGCCGTTGCGGATGCCCCGGTCGGCCGCGGTCTTCGGGTTGACCTCGGCGAAGTTGTCCTGCTGCAGCTCGGCGAGCCACGGGTTGGAGCGCGTTTCCTCGCCGCCGCCCTCGTACTCGACCAGGCGCCCGCTCGTCAGGATCAGCGGATACTTCTCGTGCACCTTGTCGGCCACCGCCTTCTGCTGCACGGACTTGAACAGCACCGGCAGGCGCCAGCGGTTCTTCTGGTCGTCGTGGGTCGGCCACTTGGCGACCAGCTCCGGCTTGGGCGAATACAGCGGCTCGCGGTGCAACGGCACGCCGTCGGGGAAGTTCCACACCACGGCGCGCGCCTTGGCGTTGCCGAACGGATGGCAGCCGTGCTTCATGCACACGCGCTGGATGCCGCCCGAGAGGTCGGTCTTCCAGTTCTTGCCTTCGGCCTCTGCCTTCTCCTCGGCGGTGAGCTCCTCCCACCAGCCGAGCTTCTTCAGCAGGACGTGGTCGAACTCGGGGTAGCCGGTGGTGATTTCGGCGCCCTTGGAGTGCGAGCCGTCCTCCGCCAGCAAGTTGACGCCGTCCTTTTCCACGCCGAAGTTGGCGCGGAAATTGCCGCCGCCGTCCATGACGTGCTTCGAGGTGTCGTAGAGGTTCGGCGAGCCCGGGTGCTTGATGGCGGCGGTGCCGAAGCAGGGCCACGGCAGACCGAAATAGTCCCCGGTCAGGTCGTATCCGGTCTCGGCGTCCTTGCCGCCGCGCGCACGCAGCGTCTTTACGTCGAATACATGCATGTTGCGCATGTGCGCCTTGAGGCGCTCGGGCGACTGGCCGGTGTAGCCGATGGTCCAGGTGCCGCGATTCACTTCGCGCAGCGTGTCCTCCATCGACGGCTCTTCCATGCCGCCCTTGCCCTTCACCAGGCTGATGTTCTGCTTGCCGTCCTTCTTGCCGATGAGCTGGTCGCCGAAGCCGAGCTTCTGCGCGAGCTGGTACATGATCATGTGGTCGGTGCGCGACTCGAACAGCGGGTCGATCACCTTCTCGCGCCACTGCAGGGAGCGGTTGGACGCCGTCACGCTGCCTGGGCACTCGAACTGCGTGGCGGCCGGCAGCAGGTAGGCGCCGTCCTGCTTCGCCATCGCGAACATCGCGGCGGTGGCCGACGGGTACGGATCGATCACCACCATGAGCTCGAGCTTCTTCATCGCCTCGAGCATGTCGAGGCCGCGGCTCTGCGAGTTCGGCGCATGGCCCCAGAAGACCACCGCGCGCAGATTCGGGTCCTGGTCGATGTTGGCGTTGTTCTCCGTGATGCCGTCGAACCAGCGGGAGACCGTGATGCCGGGCTTGCCCATCATGCCCGGCGCGTACCGATCCTGCAGCCACTTGAGATCCACGTTCCACACGCGCGCCCAGTGGGCGAACGATCCGGGCGCGATGCCGTAGTAGCCGGGCAGCGAGTCCGGGTTCGGGCCGATGTCGGTCGCGCCCTGCACGTTATCGTGGCCGCGGTAGATGTTGGCGCCGCCGCCGGGCCGGCCGACGTTGCCGAGCGCCAGCATCAGTACTGCGCTCGCGCGCACGATCGCATTGCCGTTGGTGTGCTGCGTCTGGCCCATCGCCCAGATGATGAAGCCCGGGCGGTTCTCGGCGAGGATCTTGGCGACCTCGAACATCTGCTGCTCGGGCACGCCGGTGACCTCCTCGACCGCCGCGGGCGTGTACTTGGCCATCACCTCCTCGCGCACCTTGTCCATGCCGTAGACGCGCTGGCGGATGTATTCCTTGTCCTCCCAGCCGTTCTTGAACACGTGGTAGAGCACGCCGAACAGGAACGCCACGTCGGAGCCGGAGCGCACGCGCACGTATTTGTCGGCCTTGGCCGCGGTGCGGGTGAAGCGCGGATCGGCGACGATCACCTTGCAGCCGTTCTCCTTGGCGTGCAGGGTATGAAGCATCGACACCGGGTGCGCCTCGGCGGCGTTCGAGCCGAAGAACAGCAGCGACTTGGAGTTCTGCTCGTCGTTGTACGAGTTGGTCATCGCCCCGTAACCCCAGGTGTTGGCGATGCCCGCGACCGTGGTCGAGTGGCAGATGCGCGCCTGGTGGTCGGTGTTGTTGGTGCCCCAGAGGCGCGCCCACTTGCACAGCAGGTAGGACTGCTCGTTGTTGTGCTTGGACGAGCCGATCAGCATCAGCGCATCGGGGCCGCTCTTCTCGCGGATCTCGAGCAGCTTCTTCGAGATCTCGTCGTAGGCCTGATCCCAGGAAACGCGCTTCCACTTGCCGCCTTCGAGCTTCACCGGGTACTTGAGGCGGTGCGAGTCGTGGGTGATGCCGTGCTCGCGCACCGAAGCGCCCTTGGCGCAATGCGCGCCGAGGTTGAGCGGCGAGTCGAACACCGGCTCCTGGCGCACCCACACACCGTTCTGCACCACCGCGTCGATCGCGCATCCCACGGAGCAGTGCGTGCAGACCGTGCGCTTGACCTCGATGTTCTTCGCCTCGGCGCTCTGCGCCTCGGCCTTGCCGATGATGTTGAACGGCAGCTGCGAGGCGACGGCGCCGGCGCCCACGGTAACGCCGGAGCGCTTGAGGAAGCCGCGGCGGTCCATCGTCTTGGCGGGCGACCCCGCGATTGCGCGCGCAAGGCGCGACTGCGGAACGGCAGCGGTGCTCGCTTTCCGGGTAAGCAACATGAGGGGCCTCCTCAGACCTTGGTAGTGCGGTAGTAGTTGTTGACGTGCTCGGTGGCGTGATAGCCGCGCGAAGCGCGCTTGCTCTTGTCGGGGGCTTGGGAAGAAGGAGAGGTCTTCGCCACGATCGCCGCGGCGGTGGCGGCGCCGCCGGCGCCGACGGTCAACAGGAAATTACGACGCGAAAGGCGCTTCGAGCGCTCAGCCATGACTGCAGCCTCCTCCTAGAAATATTTTGATTCCTACCCGCGGCCGATTCTAGAGCATTTCAAACGCGGATTGTTCAAGCGCGAAAAAGCATTTAGCGAAAAGTCCGACGCGCCGGTAGAACTCGCTGCCCGGGTGCTTGCTTATTGCATCGCACAACGGTTCGGCGGCAGGACCGATCCAGCGCCCGAAGAACCGCGCCTGCGCGACGAGATCGAGCTTTTGCTCCGCAACAAGGTGGCGCATGACGTCGCAAAGCGCGGCGATGTGGTCTTCCGGCTCGTGGGCCCCTTCGCGGCGCGCGAGACCCAGCGCGGCCAGCTCGGCGCGCAGCGCCGCGAGCGGCACTTCGTTCGAATAGCGGATGGTGTAGGCCGAGGCGTAGAGGCTGACCGGGGCCTTTCCCGTGCCGACGAAGGCGCTCTCGTACTCTTCGCGCAGCGCATCGGCATCGGCCGCTGCGGCGGCGCGGGCAAGATCCAGCCACGCCTCGCCGATGCCGCCGTCCTCGGCGTCGATCTCATCGGCGCCGGCCAGCGCCTCGAGCAGCGAGGCATCCGGCGGAGCGTAGAACAGGCGGGCGAGCAGGCCGTAGAAGTTGGCCCGCGCCACCTCCTCGGGCGGCAGGGTCGGGACGAACTGCATCGCCTGCGTCATTTCGGGAAGTCGAAGATCGTCGCTTCGTTCTTGTTCTCGACCATGTCCACTACCCGGCAATCGGCGCACATCTGCAGCCGGCGGATGCCGCCGGCGAACATGGAATGGCCGCCCAGCTTGGCGAGCATGTTGTCGACCATCTGCTTCGTGCCGAACGGTTTTGCACAGCGAACGCAGTGAAACGGCTGCGCCTCGTTCAGCATCACCGCCTCCCTGGCCTTAGGGCCGAGGGTGAGGCGCGGCACGAGCTGGATGGCCTGCTCGGGGCAGGTGGCGGCGCATAGCCCGCATTGCACGCAGTTTCTCTCTATGAAGCGCAGCGCAGGCAGCTCGGTGGCGTCGACGAGCGCCGACTCCGGGCAGGCGCCTATGCAGGCCTTGCACAGCGTGCAGGTCTGCTTGTTGATCGTCAGCGCGCCGAACGGCGCGCCGCGCTCGAGCTCGATCTGCTCGACCGCCCTGCCCTTGGCCAGATGATCGAATGCGAAATCCAGGGTGGTGCGTTTTTCCGGCGACAGGTTGAAGCCGGCCGGCACCGCGACTGTCTGCGCCGGCGCCATGCCCCACAGCCGCTTCTCGAGCCCGTCGGCCGGCACCAGCTCGAAGTGCGTCCCCTCGTAGCCGAGCGCGTGCAGGATGGTCTCGCCGAGCGCCATCTGCTCGCGCAGGGCCGCGGCGTAGGTTTCAGGTTCCCCATCGAGAATGACTGCCACCTGGCTTGCGCCGTAGCACAGCGCGCCAAGAAGAAGGTCCAGACCCAGAGAAGCGATGTGATGCACCTCCAGCGGGATGGCGCGCGCGGGCAGGCCGCGCCCGCCGCGCACCGCGCGCCGTCCGGCGGCGAGCAGCGCCGCGCGCCCGGCTTCGGCGTTGTGGAGCACGATGCAGGCGTCCTTGCCGCCCGCCTCACGATAGGTGCCGAGCATGGTCTTCAGGCGCAGGCCCAGGTCGGGAACGGAGGGATACGCATAGGTCATCGCGCCCGACGGGCACACGGTGGCGCAGCCGCCGCAGCCCGCGCACAGGTGCGGCTCGACGTGCACGTGATCGCCGTCGGCGCGGATAGCGCCGGTCGAGCAGACTTCGATGCAGCGGTTGCAGCCGGTGATACCGGAGCGGCTGTGCGCGCAGATGCGCTCCTTGTACCGGAAGAACTTCGGCTTCTCGAACTCGCCGACCAGCTGCGCGAGCTGCGCCGCGTCGAGCGCCTGCTCGAGCGGGTCGGCGCCGGGGGCGAGGTAGCCCTGCGGCAGGTCGGGCGTGCGCAGCAGCGGCTCGGGCGAAAGGTCGAGCACCAGATCGAACGATTCTTTCCTTAGAACATCAGTTCTAGAAAAATCAATTGCGCCAATCGCGCCGCAGGCCTTCACGCAGGCGCGGTGCGAGCGGCATTTGTCCAGGTCGATCTGATAGGTGAAATCGATCGCGCTCTCCGGGCAGGCGTCGATGCAGGCGTTGCAGCGCGTGCACAGCTCGAGGTCGATGGGGTTGTCCTGCTCCCATTGCACCTCGAAGGCGCCCAGCCAGCCGGCGACGCCGCGCGGGCGTCCCGACCACACGGGGTAGCTGCGCGCCGCCGGCAGCTCGCCGCCCTCGTTGCGGGTGATGAGCACGCTCGGCTCGAGGCTCGCGGAAAGCCGCTGCGCCCAGTCGAGCGCCGCGGCCGAAGGGCCGATCACCAGCACCTGGCCGCCGGACTTGAACTCGACGCTCGGCACCGGCGCCGGATCGGGCAGCGCCGCCGCGGCGAGCAGCGCGGCGATCTTGGGGGTCGCCTGTCCGGCCTCGGCCGACCAGCCGGCGGTCTCCCGGATGTTGACGAAGCGCAGCTCGGTCTTCGATTGCGCTTGCGCGGCGAGCTCGGAGAAAAGCGGCGCCTCCTGGGTGCAGGCCACCAGCACCTCCGGATCGCCCAGCGCGCCCTGGAAGCGCGCCGCTTCCTTGCGGCACAGCTCGGTGTGCACCGGCACCGGGGCGCCGGTGCGCAGCGCGGCCGCGAGCGCGCCCGCGTCGAGCTTGAGGGTATTGTTGCAGCTGCAGAGCTTAAGCGTCTTGTCTTGGATCGCCATCGGGTTCGCGCTCGGGCTGGTCCTTGTCTGTGTCGGCTCGCGCCGTTTCCACCGGCTCGCCGGGGCTTTCCTGCGGCGGCCCGAACAGCGTGCTGCGCGCATGCTCGAGCGTCCTCAGCATCTCCTGCGGAATCGGGTCGTTCTTGCTGTAATCGTCGATATAGACGTCCAGGCCGTCCATGATGTTGAAGCGCGGGTCGCTGAACAGCTTCTTCAGCGCGGCACGCTTCACGGTGTCCTCCACCTTCGAATGCATGAAGGCCTTGAAATCGGACTCGAAGCTGATGCTGTCGAGCGGGGGAAGCTCCTGCGGGGCTGCGGCGGGCGTGGCCGGCGCCGCCGCAGGCACCGCGGCGGCTTCGTGCTTGCGCCTGGACCAGCGGCGCAGGAAGTCCGAATCGCGGGCCATCAGGTGCGCGCCCGGTCCTTGGGAGAAAGGAACGACTGCGGCTTGATGCGCTTCTTCGGCTCGGGGCGGTAGTTGCGCTCGACGAATGCGCGTACCCAGCCGACCATGTCGGCAGGCATGGCGACCCCGTCGACGCTCGCGCCGCCGTCCATCCAGCGGCTCGCCTCGTCGTAGCTCACGGTGACGTAGTGCGGCACCGCGCGCGCGTCCTCCATGCGCCAGAGCACGAACACCTTGGGCGAGGCCGTGGAGACGTTGTGGAAATAGCCTTCGGCTTCCGCGCGGCGCAGCACGATCTCGAAGCCGGGGTAGAGCCACTGCGCAAGTTCCGGCTGGTCCACGATCTGGCGCGGCGCACCCGCCTGCACCGGCTCGGCCAGTACGCCGAGCGGCTCCCACACCTCGTTCTGCCAGCGGTTCCGGATCGCGCGCCGCTGCATCACGACGGCGACGCGTCGGGTGGACGTTTCCATGCCGCGACTATACCCCGGTCTGGTATCCTTTTCGGGCTATACACCCATGACGCAAAAGGTCATTTCCCTGCAGCCGCGGCGGCTCGCGGCGCCGCATTTCGAAGGCGGGCCGCTCGCCGACACGCGCGGCCGGCCGATGCGCGACCTGCGCATCTCGGTGACCGACCGCTGCAACTTCCGCTGTACTTATTGCATGCCGCGCGAGGTGTTCGACGCCGGCCACGAGTTCCTGCCGCATACCGCGATCCTCAGCTTCGAGGAAATTGCGCGCCTCGCGCGCATCTTCGTCGGCCTGGGGGTGAAGAAGATCCGCCTCACCGGCGGGGAGCCGCTGGTGCGCAAGCAGCTCCAGCGGCTGGTGGCGATGCTTGCCGAGCTGCCGGTGGAAATTACCCTCACCACCAACGGCTCGCTGCTTGCGCGGCAGGCGAAGGCGCTGAAGCAGGCCGGGCTGCATCGCGTCACGGTGAGCCTCGACTCGCTCGACGAGGCGACCTTCCAGGCCATGAACGACGCCGAATTCCCGGTTGCCAAGGTGCTGCAGGGCATCGAGGCGGCGGCCGCCGAAGGCCTTGCCCCGGTCAAGATCAACATGGTGGTGAAGCGCGGCACCAACGACGCCCACATCCTGGCCATGGCCGAGCGCTGGCGCGGCACCGGGCACATCATCCGCTTCATCGAGTTCATGGACGTGGGCAGCTCCAACGGCTGGCGCATGGACGACGTGGTGCCCTCCGCGGAAGTGGTGCGGCGCATCTCGCAGCGCTGGCCGCTCGAGCCGATCGACGCCAGCTACCCGGGCGAGGTGGCCGAGCGCTGGCGCTACCGCGACGGCGCCGGCGAGATCGGCGTCATCTCTTCGGTGACGCAGGCATTCTGCTCGAGCTGCAACCGCATGCGCCTGTCGACCGAAGGCTCGCTCTACACCTGCCTGTTCGCCCAGTCGGGGCACGACCTCAAGGCGCTGATGCGCGGCGGCGCCTCCGACGACGAGATCCGCAACGAGATCGCCGCGGTGTGGCAGGCCCGCGCCGACCGCTACTCGGAGATAAGGACTTCCGAGACTTCTTCGCTGAAGAAAGTCGAGATGTCCTATATCGGTGGCTAGACCGCAGCTGACCGACGCGGCGCGGCCGGCGACCTTCGAGGTCGAGGCCTACAACGAGCGCGGCGAGATGGTGCCCACCGCGATCGCCGGCGAGCATCCGCTCACCCTGTACCTCGACAAGCGCGAGATCGTCACGCTGATGACCCTGGGCCATGCGCCCGAGGCGCTCGCCCTCGGCTACCTGCGCAACCAGCGCCTGGTCGACTCGATCGACGACGTCGCCGCCGTGCAGGTCGACTGGGAGACCGAGTCGGTGGCGATCAAGACGCGCCGAAGGAAAAAACTTCCTTCCTTGAAAAAGAAAACGGTCACCACGGGCTGCGGGCAGGGCACGGTGTACGGCGACCTCATGGAAGAGATCGAGTCGGTCAAGCTGCGGCAGGACGTGACCCTCGCCGACGCGGATCTGTTCGTGCTGCTGGAGAAAGTGCGCCGGCACGAGACCATCTACAAGCAGGCCGGCGCCGTGCACGGCTGCGCGCTCGCCACCACGGCGGGCGAGATCCTGATGTTCGTCGAGGACGTCGGCCGGCACAACGCGGTCGACGCGATCGCCGGGTTCATGTGGCTGGACGCGATCGACGGCTCGGACAAGGTGTTCTACACCACCGGGCGCCTCACCTCCGAGATGGTGATCAAGTGCGCGCAGATGCGCATCCCCTTCCTGGTGTCGCGCTCCGGGCTCACGCACATGGGCCACCGGATCGCGCAGAAGGTCGGCATCACCATGCTGGGCCGCGCGAGCGGCCGCCACTACCTCGCCTTCACCGGCCGCGAGCGCCTGGTCAGGACCTCGCCGCAGCCGACGGCAGTGGCCTGATTCCCAGCCGGGCCATCAGCGCCCGGTCTGCCTCCGCTTCGGGGTTGCCCGTGGTGAGGAGCTTCTCGCCGTAGAAGATCGAGTTGGCGCCGGCGAAGAAGCACAGCGCCTGGATGCCTTCGCCCAGCTCCTGCCGGCCGGCCGACAGCCGCACGTGGCTTTGCGGCATGGTGATGCGCGCCGCGGCGACGGCGCGCACGAATTCCAGCGGATCGAGCGGCTCCGCGCCGTGCAGCGGCGTGCCTTCGACCTGCACGAGGTTGTTGATCGGCACGGATTCCGGCGGCGGCTCGAGGCTCGCGAGCTGCGCGATCAGGCCGGCGCGCTGCCTGCGGCTCTCGCCCATGCCGACGATGCCGCCGCAGCACACGCGCAACCCCGCGCCGCGCACGCGCTCCAGCGTGTCCAGGCGGTCCCGGTAGTCGCGCGTGGTGATGATGTTGCCGTAGAACTCCGGCGCCGTATCGAGGTTGTGGTTGTAGTAGTCCAGCCCGGCCTGCCGCAGCTGCTCGGCCTGGCCGTCCTTCAGCAGGCCGAGCGTGGCGCAGGTTTCGAGCCCGAGCTCCTTCACCGCGGCCACGAGCGGCAGCACCTGCGTTAGGTCGCGCTCCTTGGGCCCGCGCCATGCGGCGCCCATGCAGAAGCGCGTGGCGCCGTTCCCCTTGGCCGCCTTCGCCGCCGCCAGCACCTCGTCGAGCCCCAGCAGCGGCTCGTTCTGCACGCCGGTCTGGTAGCGCTTCGCCTGCGGGCAATAGGCGCAATCCTCCGGGCAGCCGCCGGTCTTGATGGATAGCAGCGTCGAGAGCTGCACCTGGTTCGGATCGAAGTGCTCCCGGTGCACCTGGTGCGCCCGGTAGATGAGGTCGTTGAACGGCAGCTCGAGCAGCTCGAGCACGCCGTCGGCGGTCCAGGTCATGCGGCCACCGTCCGGACGGCGCGGCGCGTCGGGAAGAACAGCGACGCGGCGAGCATGCCGGCGGCGAGCGCCGCCAGCACCAGGAACACGTTGCGGAAGCCGCCCTCGGTGCGGTGGAGCAGCGCGATCATCGGCACCGCCACCGAGGCCACGCCGAGCGACACCACGTAGCGCACGGCGAGCACGCGCGCGCGGTACTCGTCGGCGCAATACCGGCCGACGATCGCGTCGTTGAGCGGGATCTGGCCGAACACCGCGAGCATCATCGCGAGGGCCGCGGCGAGCATCGCCCAGCCCTGCAGGTTGGCCGCGAGCGCGAGCAGCGGGATCTGGGCGAGCGCGATGCCGATCATCAGCCGGCGCAACTCGAAGCGGTCGATGAGCGCGCCCATCGCCACCTGCGCGAAGGCGGCCAGCGTGTAGACCAGCGCCACCAGCGCGCCGATGCCGAGGTTGGTCTGCGTGAGGTCGCGCAGCCGCTCGTCGAACACCTTGGGCATGGCCACCGTGGTGGAGTTGAAGATGATGCCGCCGCAGGCGGTGGCGATCAGCAGGATGGCGAAGATGCGCGCCATGGTGCGCCCGTCGACGTGCAGGCCGATCGATTTGGATTTCTTCTGCACCGGGCCCGGGTCCGGCACCAGCGCGAGGAAGGCGGCGCCGGCCGCGATGCCGGCGATGCCCGGGATGAAGAACGCCGCGCGCCAGCCGAAAAAATCCATCAGCGCGCCCGACACGATGGCCGCGGCCGCGAGCCCGAGGTTGCCCCACAGCCCGTTCCAGCCGAGCGCCTTGCCCATCTTGCCCGGCGCCGCCACCAGCATGGCGATGCCGACCGGGTGATAGATCGCGGCGAACATCCCCACCAGCGTGAGGCCGACGCCGATCTGCCAGGGCGCCTGCGCAAAGCCGGTGAGGAACAGCGAGCCGCCGATGCCGAAGAAGAACACCGCCATCATCTTGTAGCGGCTCCAGTGGTCGGCGAGCCAGCCCGCGGGAATGGCGAACGCGCCGAAGGCGATGAAACCGCCGAGCGCCAGGGGAAGCAATTCAGAGTAAGGGCGGCCCCATTCGCGGCCGAGCGCCACTACCACGGTCGGGAACACCAGCATCACGAGGTGATCGAGCAGGTGCCCGAGGTTGATGAACGGCACCAGGAAACGCTTGTTCATGGGAGCGAAGCTTAACCGTAAAATCGGCAGGTGACTTCCATCACCGGACTGATCCTCGCCGGCGGACAGGGCCGGCGCATGGGCGGGGTCGACAAGGGCCTGCAGCTCCTGCGCGGCAAGCCGATGGCGCAATGGGCCATCGAGCGCCTCGCGCCGCAGGTGGACGAGGTGCTCATCAACTGCAACCAGAACCTCGACGCCTATGCGCGCTTCGGCTACCGCCTCGTGCCCGACGAGGTCGGCGGCTTCGCCGGCCCCCTCGCCGGCCTGCACGCCGGCCTCAAGGCCGCCGCGCATCCGCTGGTGGTCACCGTGCCATGCGACTCGCCTTTCTTGGCGGAGGATCTGGTCGCAAGGCTGAAGGAGCACATCGAAGGAAAAGATCTGGCCGTAGCAAAAACCGGCGACCAGCCGCACCCGGTCTTTTCTCTGGTTCGCAAGGACGTCCTCGAGAACCTGGAGGCATTCCTCAAGGGCGGCGGGCGCAAGATCGACGCGTGGTACGCGTCGCTGCGCACGGTCGAAGTGGGCTTCGACGACGAAGCCGACGCCTTCCGCAACATCAACACCCTCGAGGAGCTGGGAAAGGCATGAGCGGTCTTTGTTTCTTCGCCCCCCTGACACGGGGGGAAGCGAGCGGCTTTTGCGAGCGGGGGGTTGGTTTTCGGGAAAGGCAAACCCCCCGCTCGCCTTCGGCTCACGGCCCCCTTGTCAGGGGGCCAAACCGGCGATGAACAGCATCGCGCAAACCGTCAGCTGCCTTGACGGCTATGACCCGAACGCGCTGCGCGTGGACAAGGCATTGGAAG
>DASUUN010000158.1:0-4874 GCA_036374055.1 Burkholderiales bacterium | reverse complement strand
GCACGCCCCCTCGATCAGCCTGCGCGGCGCGCTCGGCACGCCGGCGGTGCTCTACGCGCTCGCGGCAGTGGTCGCCGCGCAGTTCCTGTTCACCTATGCGCCGTTCATGAACGCCTGGTTCCAGAGCCGGCCGGTGGCGCTCCTTGACGGCATGCTGCTCGTGGCCTGCGGCGTGGCCTTGATGTTCCTGCTCGAAGGCGAGAAGCTCCTGCTTCGCCGCCTCGGCTCTCTACGGATCCAACCATGAAAATCCTGCTTCCCTTCGACGGCGAGCCGGCCGCGCAGCGCGCGCTCGAGCTGCTCGCCGGCTACGCGGGCGAGCCCGCCGCGCTCGCGCCCACGGTGCTCAATGTGCAGTCGCGGCCGGTGAGCTTGTGGCCCGGCGCTTCCCTGGATCCGGGGGCGCTGGAAGCCGCGCTGCTCGACGCGGGCCGCAGCGTGCTCAAGCCGGCGATTTCCCGCCTGGCCGCAGCGGGCATCGCCGCGCAGGCGGCGGTGCGTCTGGGGCTGGTTGCGCCGACGATCCTCGGGTTCGAGTCTGAATTGATCGTAATGGGCACGCGCGGCCAAGGTGCGCTACAGGGATTCGCAATGGGCTCCACGGCGCTGCGCATAGTGCACGGCAAGGGGCCGCCGGTGATCCTGGTGAAGCCCGAGGACCGGCTGCCGGCCACGCTCGGCAAGCGGTTGCGCGTGCTTCTGGCGATGGACGGCTCGGCGCCCGCGCTGCGCGCCGCGGAGCGCCTGGCGGCCTGGCGCGGCTGGCTCGGCGAGCTGGAGGTGCACCTCGCCTACGTGCAGCAGCCGCTGACCCTGCTGCAGGCGGTGCTGCCGCCGCACGACGACGTGATCGGCCAGTGGAGCACGCAGGAGGGCGACCAGGCGACGCAGAAGGCGCGCGAGCTCTTCACCCGCGAGAAGATCGCGCATCACCTGCATTTGAGCGTAGGGGATGCAGCCCTCGAGGTGCGTACCTTGGCAGAGCAAACGTCGAGTGATCTCGTGGTGCTCGGCACGCGCGGTCTGGGCGCGGCGCATCACGCGCTCATCGGCTCGGTGGCGCTGAAAGCCACCGCGCTCAGCGCGGTGCCGGTGCTGCTGGTGCCCTAGCGGGTCACCATTACCGGAATCCTGGAGTGCGACAGCACCTGCTGGGTGACGCTGCCGAGCAGCACGCCGGCGAGGCCGCGCCGGCCGTGCGAGGCCATGACGATGGCGTCGCAGCGGCGCTTCTTCGCCGTGCCGACGATGCCTTCGTAGGTGGAGCTCGGCGTATCGATGACCGTGTCGAAGGGCACGCCGGCGGCGCGCGCGGCGCGCTCGAGCGGCGCGAGGTGCTTGCGCGCGGCCTCCTGCTGCCGGCGCTCGAGCTCGCGGATCACCGCCGTGCCGGCGGCGAAGCCCTCGCCGTAGTAGTGGGTGCGCACCGGGTCGGCCGCGTGGTAGCCGGTGACGCGCGCGCCGGTCTCCTGCGCAAGGCGCAGGCCGGCCTTGACCGCGCGGGCCGAAAGCGGCGAGCCGTCGGTGGGGATGAGGATGTGCTTGAACACGGCGTCAGTCCCGCGCGCCGGCGAGGACCGACTGCAGGCCGGCGACATCGACGATGCGCACGTGCTTCTGCTCCACGTCGATCCAGCCTTCCTTCTGGAACGACGAGAACAGGCGGCTCACGGTCTCCAGCTTGAGGCCGAGGTAGCTGCCCAGCTCCTCGCGCGTCATGCGCAGGTGGAACTCGGAGGCGGAGTAGCCGCGGCGCAGGAAGCGCTTGGACAGGTTGAGCAGGAACGTGGCGAGACGCTCCTCGGCGCGCATCGAGCCGAGCAGCATCATCACGCCGTGGTCGCGCACGATCTCGCGCGCCAGCACCGAGTGCAGGTGGCGCTGCAGCGCGGGGATCTCGCGCGCCATCTGCTCGACCAGCGCGTAGGGCAGCACGCACACCTCGCTGTCCTCGAGCGCCACCGCCGTGGCGTTGTAGGCGCCGCTGCCCAGCCCGTCCAGGCCGACCAGCTCGCCGCCCATGTGGAAGCCGGTGACCTGCTCGCGGCCCTCGTTGTCGACCACGCTGGTCTTGAAGAAGCCGCTGCGGATCGCGTACACCGCGTTGAACTCGGCCCCGGCCTGGAACAGCGGCTCGCCGCGCTTCAGGCGCCGGCGCGCATACACCACGTTCTCGATGCGCGCCAGGTCCTCGGCGCACAGCTGCCCCGGCAGGCACAGCTCGCGCAGGTTGCATTTGGAGCAGGTCACCTCGAATTTGGCCGGGGCCGGCATCCGCTGCTCGGCGCGCTGCATGGCTATGACTGCTGGCATGTCGTTTCTCCCATCAGGGTGGAGCGCAGGCGCTCCAGATCGGTGGACTTGTCGAAAAAGCCGCGGGCCCCGAGGCGCTCGGCGTGGCGCCGGTAGGGCTCGGAGGCGAAGTTGGACAGCATGTAGAAGGCGATGCCCGGCTCCCGCCGGTGCACGGCGCTCAGGACGTCGAAGCCGCTGCCGTTCTCGAGCGACAGGTCGAGCAGCACGAGGTCGGGCCTGGCGGCGAGGATGCCGCTGATCGCCTCGGGCACGCCCGCCGCCTGGCCGACCAGGCGCAGCTGCGGCAGGGCCTCCACCATCTGCGCGATGCGCTCGCGCACCAGAGGGGAGTCGTCGACCAGAAACACCTTTTGCATGCCGCCAGTGTGGCGGCGCGGCGGCCGGCGGCCTATCGGCGGCGGCTGAATGTCGCCGTAGGAGGATTCCTAAACCGCGGCGGCGGCGAGCGCCGCGCGCAGGCCGTCGAGCTCGCCCGACTTGTCGAAGAAGCCGCGCGCGCCCAGCGCCTGCGCCTTGCGGCGGTAGGCCTCGTTCGGATAGTTCGTCAGCACGAACACCGCCGTGCTCGGCGCCGACTTCTGCAGCGCCTGCAGCACGTCGAAGCCGTTGCCCTGCTCGAGGTGGATGTCGAGCACCACCGCGTCCGGGCGCTGCGCGAGGATCGCCTGGATGGCATCGTTCGCCCCGGCGGCGTAGCCTACGGTGCGCGCCCCCGGGATGGCCGAGAGCAGGGTTTCCAGCCGCGAGCGCAGCAGCGCCGAATCTTCGACGAGGAAGACCTTCATTCCGCCGGCGATTCTCGCGACGGCCGCGCGCCCCGTCTGTAGGAATTTTCCTAAGTTAGCTTATTGTCCAGCGCATACCGCACCAGCTCGGCGGTACTGCCCAGGCCGAGCTTTTCCAGGATGCGCGTCTTGTGGGTGCTCACCGTCTTCACCGAAAGATGCAGCTTCTCGCCGATCTCGGTCGGCCCCAGCCCCTCCACCAGCAGCCGCAGTACCTCGAACTCGCGGTCCGAGAGCGCCTCGTGCGCGGCGCTGCGCGCCTGCACCAGGCTGGCGGCGGCGGCTTCCGAGATGTGCACGCCGCCGGCGGCCACCTTGCGGATCGCGCCCACCAGGCTCTCGCCGGCGCTGTCCTTGCCGAGGTAGCCGGCGGCGCCGGCCTTGAGCACGCGCGCGGCATACTGCTGCTCGCCGTGCATGGACAGCACCAGCAGGCGCAGCCCGGGCCGCTCGATGCGCAGGCGCTTGATGAGGTCCATGCCCGACAGCCCGGGCATCGACAGGTCGAGCACCGCCACGTCGTAGTCGTTCGCCTTCACCAGCGCGAGCGCCTCGTCGCCGCTTGCCGCCTCGCCCGCCACCTGCATGTCGGGCTGCGCGGCGAGGATGCGCTTCAGGCCGTCGCGCACGATCTTGTGGTCGTCGGCGAGCAGCACGCGGATCACGCCGCCGCCTCCTGCTCGAGCCCGCGCAGCGGCACGCGCAGCCGCAGGCGGGTGCCGCCGCGCGGCGCGCGCGCGATCTCGAGCGAGCCGCCGAGGTAGGTGATGCGCTCGCGCATGCCCTTCAGGCCGAGCGAGCGGCTTTTCGCCATGGCCTCGGGCGTGATGCCGCGGCCGTCGTCCTCGACCTCGACGAAGATGGCGTGGTCCTGCACGGCGAGGTTCACCCAGGCGCTCTTCGCCCCCGAGTGGCGCGCGATGTTGGTGAGCGACTCCTGGATGGCGCGGTAGACGGCGGTCGCCACGGACTTGCTCACCGCGCCGAGGGCCTCGGTGCCGGAAGCCTGCATGCGGCAGTCGATCCCCGAGCGCTTGCCGAAGTCCTCCACCAGCCAGCCGGCGGCGTCGGCGAGGCCCAGGTCGTCGAGCATCAGCGGGCGCAGGTCGGCCGAGATGCGCCGCGTGGCGGCGACCGTCTGGTCGAGCAGCCCGGCCATTTCCTCGATCCTGGCCGCCGCCTCTCCCGCCGGCACCTTTTCGCGTATCGACGAAAGGTCCATCTTGAGTGCCGTGAGCAGCTGGCCGAGCTCGTCGTGCAGCTCGCGCGCGAGCAGCGTCTTTTCCTCCTCGCGCGCCTCGAGCACGCGCGCCGAGAGCTCGCGCAGCTCGCGCTGCGACTCGCGCAGCGCGTCCTCGTGCTGCTTGCGCAGCGAGATGTCGCGCAGGATCACGGTGTAGTAGCGCTTGCCGCTCTCGGCCACCTGCGAGATCGAGGCCTCGATCGGGAACTCCTCGCCGCCGGCGCGCAACGCCCACAGCGTGGTGACGTCGCCCATGCGCCGGCTGGTGACGCCGGTGCGCCCGAACGCCTGCACGTGCCCGCGGTGCGGCCCGCGGAAGCGCGCGGGAATCAGGCGCTCGAGCGGCGTGCCCAGCGCTTGCTCCTTCTTCAGCTGAAACACCTGCTCGGCCGCGCGGTTGAACAGCACGATGTTCTGCTCGCCGTCGACCGTGATGACCGCGTCCATGGCCGAGTCGACGATCGCGGCAAGGCGCGCCTCGGTCTGCCGGCGCAGCGTGATGTCGCGCAGGATCACCGTGTAGTAGCGGC
>DASUUN010000157.1:0-13945 GCA_036374055.1 Burkholderiales bacterium | reverse complement strand
ATCGACCCGCTGAAGTGCACCGAGTGCGTCGGCGCCAAGGACGAGCCGCAATGCAAGCTCGTCTGCCCCTCCGACTGCATCGTGCAGCACCCGGACTTCGTCGAGACGCCCGAGCAGCTGCAGGAGAAGTACGCCGCGCTGCACGGCTGAGCCCGGCGTGTACCCCGGCGAGCGCTTCAACGGCTACAGCCATCTCGCCGGAACGGCCCTGGCCGTCGCCGGCGCGTCTTTTCTGCTGGCCACCCGGGACCTGGACGCCTGGAAGGCGAGCGGCATCGCCGTCTACGGCGCGACGCTGCTCATCCTGTTCGCCGTGTCGACGCTTTATCACAGCCTCCGCGGGCGGGCGAAAGCCGTCCTGCGCAAGCTCGATCACTGCGCCATCTACCTTCTCATCGCCGGCACCTACACGCCGTTTGCGCTGGTCACGCTGCGCGGCGCTTGGGGCTGGTCGCTGCTCGGCGTGGCCTGGGGGCTCGCCGCGCTCGGCATCGCGCAGGAGTTCTTGCTGGGCAAGGGTGCGCGGGTCGTGTCGCTCGGCCTCTATCTCGTCATGGGCTGGATGGGCCTGGTGGCCATCCAGCCGCTCGCCGCGGGGCTGGGCGTGGCGGGGGTAGGCTGGCTGCTCGCCGGCGGCGCGCTCTATACCGGCGGCATGGTGTTCTACGCGCTGGACGGGAGATTCGCCCACTTTCATGGCGTCTGGCACCTGTTCGTGCTCGGCGGCAGCACCGCGCACTTCGTGGCAATCGCCGGCTACGTCGTCTGAAGGCGACCCGCCGCCTCGGTCAGGCGCTGCACGATGGCTTCCGTGGCGACGCTCACCTGGGGCTCGAGGTGCGCTGCCACTTCCTCTTTTACCGCAGCATAGGTCGCCTGCCGGGCTTCCTCCAGCTTCGATTCGGAGAGGGCGAAGGCCACCAGCGTGGCGGGCAGCGCCCTGTTCTTCACCACCGCGGCAACTTTCTCGCGCCCGAGCAGGTAGCCCGTGCCCGCCAGGGCCAGGCCGGCGATGCCGCCGATGAGCAGGCCGATCGGCCCGGTGGTGCCGAGCAGGCTCGAGATCACGGCGATGCCCAGGCTTTGCCCGATGCCGCCGCTCAGGCTGGCGATCACCGCCGTGATTCCAATGACCACCGCGGCCCCCATGCCGTCGCCCACGCTGCCCGCCACCGAGCCGGAGACGTTCTCGCCCAGGGACACCGGCGCGTGCGACAGGCCGGAGGGAAGCTCGGAGGCATGCGCGAGCTCCCTGCCGACCAGCTTCTGCAGGCTCGCCCGCACGGAAGTCTCGAGATCCTGCTGCGCCTCCTGCAGGTGCGCGAGCAACTGCGGCTGGAACGCCTCGCGCGCGGCAGCGATCTCGGCTTCCAGCTCGCTGATGCGCCCGCCCTTGTTGCGAAACTGCAGCAGCGTCGGCGCGACGCGGATGTCGAAGAAGCGCTCGCGCACGAACAGGGCGACGGACTCGGCGAGCTTCGCCACGCCGGAGCGCATGATCGTGCCGATGTCTTCGCGCAGGCGGTGGATATGGCTGTCGCGCGCGGTACGCAGCCTGGCCAGGTAATAGTCGTCGCCCTGCAGGTCGACCTGCAGCCCGGCGGCCTCGCGGTGCGCCCGCCGGGCGGCCGCGGCGGCGAGCGCGGCCCGGGGCACGAGCACCACCAGCGCCGCGCTCAGGACGAGCCGGTGGATCCACGGCGCGGCGGGGGCGCCTTGCGCCGAGAGCAGGCTCTGCACCTGCGCGGTGTCGAGGAGCGCGCCGTCGAGGAGCGCAAGCCCCGGCGCGAACAGGAAGTTCAGCAGCGCGGTGACCGCGGCGGGGTCGGTCAGGAAGGTGCTGCGCCAGATCGCGTTGTACTCGAGGAACAGCCCGCGCACGTAGGTGCCGCCGATCGCCCCCAGCAGCAGGCAGAGGGCCGCCACGTGCATCAGCGCTTCGATGCGCGCCAGCACCACCGGTCCGGCGGCTTCCCAGTACCTTTCTCGGAATGCCGAGGCGATCCGGTCGGCATGGCGCAACCGGCCCGCCGGCAGGCGATGGGCCCAGCGGTTCCACGCCGACCACAGGTCGCGTACCAGCAGCCGGACCACGCCGGAGCGAGGCCTGTGGAACGCCCGCCACGCGAATACCGCGTAAGCGGCGACATTCCAGGCGACGAGGAACACCAGCGGGTTGTAGACCACGTGGACCAGGCCGCTCGGCCCGAGAAAGTTCGACAGGGCGCCGGCGAGGAGCGCCACCCCCGCGACGGCGCTCAGGGAGCTCTCCGGCAGCAGGCCGATGCGCGCCCACGCCCTCAGCGACGCGGGCAGCCGCAGGAAGAGGTAGGCCGAGCGCCGCTCGATCAGCTCGCGGTCGTCGCGCGCGTTCGCGGCGGCCAGCGCGGCGGCGGACAGGGCCTCGGGCGTGAAAAAAGCCGCATCGTGCTCTTCGACCGAACGGACGAGGAGCATGGTCGCGAGATTGCGTTCCTGCCATCGGGACTGCGCCATGGGACCCCCGCAGGATACCCGGCTGTACTTGCTCTGGATCAAGGCCCCGGTAGCCCCCCGGCGTAACGTTGCCTCATGGAGGCACTATGAACGACATCGTGATGGTTCTGATCGGCGCCGCCTGGGTGGCGATTTTCGGCGTGCTGGTGTGGGGCGTGGTGGACGGCTGGCGCCGCCAGCTGCGCGACGACGAGGTGAAGCTATGACCTTCGACGCGTCGACGGTCATCGTGCTCATGCTCGCCGCGGCGCTCGCCGGGGCGCTGCTCGGCGTGCTGCCGGAATGGCGCGGGCTGAGCGGCGCATTGCCCATCCACAGGTACTTGCGCCGCACGGGCGCGAGCGCGCCGTTCGAGGCCGAGCTGCGTTGCGCGCTGTGCGCCGGCCGGCAGGAATGCGCGCAGCGGGCAACCCCGCTCGCCGATTGCCCCAACGCGGCGCTGTTCAGGAAAGACGCTTCAGGAACGAAAGCCGCTCCGACGGCCTGAAGCCGGCGCGGTAGAAAAAGCCCATCAGGTCCAGGCTGCCGGGCGCCACCACGGTTTCCACGCGCTCGACGCCCAGCCCGCGCAGGTTGACGAACAGCTGCGACAGCAGCGAGCGCCCGATGCCCTGTCGCCCGCGCAGCGGATCCACGCCGACCGTATCGATCACCGCCGCCGGCTCGACGCGGCCGAAATCGCCGTAGTCCAGGCGCGCCATGAGATAGCCCGCGACGCTGCCGTCCACGCGTGCCGCGAGCGAGATGCGCAGCGCCGAATCCGCGAGCGCCTCGCCAAAGCTGCGGCACAGGTAGCCGCGGCGGTCGCGCCCCGTCAGCCGCCGGTCGATGCGCGCCGCCCCTTCCAGATCGTCCTTCGAGAAAATGCTGGTCTGCACTTCGTCGCGTGCCAGGGATGCGAAGTCCCGGGCGCCCGGGGTGCCGTAGTCGTTCGGATCGGCCGGCCCGCTGCGCTCGACGGGCGGCTCGCGCGACGAGCCGACCTCGCTGTCGGCAAGCGCACAGTCCAGGACATGGCTGTCGGCGAGGCGGTAGCCCGCGCGGTCGAGGAAGCGCAGCAGGCCGTGCTCGCGCCACACGGCGGTGGTGCGGATCTCGGTGGCGCCCAGGGTGCGGGCAGCGGCTTCGAATTCCCGGGAAAGGGCGCTCCCCAGTCCGCGCCCCTGCGCCTCGCGCTTCACGCCGAACGCCTCCAGCCGCAGCGCGGGCTCCGAGCGGCCGAATTCCCCCTCGAGCGCATGGCCCAGCATGAAGCCGGCGAGCACGCCGTCCGCGTCCACGGCGAGCTGCACGTGGCGCTCCGCATCGCGCTGCGACGATTGCAGGCGGCGCTCGAAGTACGCGCGCCGCGGGCGCCCGCCGAGCGCGGCGTCGATCGCCACCACGGCGTCCAGATCGCGCGGCGCGAGGGCCCTCATGACGCGTACGCCACCGAGAGCTCGCCGTCGGCGGCTTCGTCCAGCAGGTCCTCCAGCGCCGGCAGCAGCGACATCTCTTCCTTCTGCACGTGCGCCACCAGGCGCTCGGCGAGCTCCAGCCCCAGGATTTTTACCTCATTCCGGGAAGGGTCATCCTTGACAAGGTCCATGAAGCGCCGGCCCGCCTCGCGGATCACCTCGTGCTCCTCCTGCAGCAGCTCGCCGATGTCGCCTTCGCCGGCGGCGGCCAGGCGCGGGAACAGCTCGCGCTCCTCGAAGCGGAAGTGGTGGTCGAGCTCCTGGGCGAGCGCGGCGGCCGCGCTTTTCAGGAGAAGCGCGTCGTGCCGGCCGGCGGCGAGCGACGCTTCCACCCGCCCCCACAGGGCGAGCGTGGCGTCGTGCTCTTCATGCAGTCGCCGGCTGATGTGGCGGTTGTATTCCATGGTGCGCTTTCATCAGGACAAAGGCGAAAAAGGCGGCGAACGCGACCGCGCCCGCCAGCCCGGCGGCGGCGCCGGCGAGCGAAAGCCAGGGACTTCCGGTGGCTGCCGCGGCAAGAAGAAGCGACAGGGCAAGGAGGTGGAGCACCCGATGCGAAGCGAGCAGGCGCACCGGCGTAAGTGCCGAGATGACCGGCGTGCCGCGCGTGCTGGTCGAGGCATGCACCGAGGCGAGGAAGGGCACGATCCGCTGCAGCACGCCGAGCAGGAAGGTGAGCAGCCAGCCGGGCACCAGCAGCAGCCCGAACAGCAGCGGGGCGCGCGGCGGCGCGAGGTCGAGCGCCATGAGCGCCGCGAGCGCGAGGCTGGCGAGCAGGCAGGCCCACGACACCCGCACCAGCAGGAACGACGTCCCGAGCGGCTGGCGCAGTCGGGCGCGCAGCGAGCGCTCCATCGCGATCACGTGCGCGGCCGCCGCGGCGAGGCCGAGTAGCGCGGCTGGCAGTACGAAGCCGAGGGAACCGATGAGGATTGCCACCGACGCCACCACGAGAACCCACTTCGTCGTGGTCGCCGCAGGCGGCGGCGCCACCGCGAGCATCGGCAGCAGGAAGGTGGAGAGCCCGAACGACAGCAGCCCCATGAAGCCGTAGCTCGCGAGGACGAGGTGCGCGCTGCGCAGCGCCGCGTGGTCGAGCGCCCAGCCGTGCTCGTAGCGCCCGACCACGGCGAGCCCCGTGGCCGCCAGCCCGAGCAGGCAGGCGAGCGCCGCCCAGCCGTGCGCCACCACGACCTTCATGCCGCGGGCTCCCACGAGATTCTTGAAAAGAAGACCCCCGTAGATTGCGAAGGCAATGACGATGGCCATGGCGCCCAGGGCCAGGGTCTGCGGCCGGTACAGCGCGGCGCCGAAGGCGAAGACCAGCGTGCCGGGGACCAGCAGCCACCACACCAGCTTCACCGCCCAGAGCGCCCGCACCGGCTGGCGCGTCGCCACCGGCAGCAGCTGCAGCGTGGCGCCGATCGCGCTCATCGCCAGCACGCCGAGGGTGGCGAGGTGCAGCGCGCCGAACACCGGGCCGAGCCCGGCTTCGAAGGAAATGAGGTCTCGAAAGGCGAGCAGCAATACCGCCCACGCCATCAACTGAAACCCGGCCGCCGCGCCGAAGTAGCGGAACGGCAGCGACATCGGCAGCAGACGGCTGCGGGAGACGTTGCCGAACATCAGCCGCCTTTGGGCCGCAGGTCGCGCACGCGCACCGCCTTGCCCTGCGAGCGCGGCACTTCGCCGGGCTGCTTGACGATCACCGCGGCGGTCACGCCGACCCGGGATTTGATGTGGTGGCCCACCTGCCTTGCAGCTTCGGAGCAGTCGTCCATGGAACAGCAAGACTCGACTTCGACGGTCAGCTCGTCAAGGCTGCCGCGGCGCTCGAGCACCAGCTGGTAGTGCGGCGCGAGGCCGGGCAGGCCGACCAGCACCGCCTCGATCTGCGACGGGTAGACGTTGACGCCGCGGATGATGAGCATGTCGTCGTTGCGCCCGGTGATGCGCTTGATGCGCAGGTGCGTGCGGCCGCAGCCGCAGCGCTCGCGCGCGAGGCGCGTGATGTCGCGCGTGCGGTAGCGGATCATCGGCAGCGCCTGCTTGGTGAGGGTGGTGATGACGAGCTCGCCGGCCTCGCCGTCGGGCAGCGGCTTGCCGCTCTGCGGGTCGATGATCTCGAACAGGAAGTGGTCCTCCCAGCCGTGCAGGCCTTCCTGGGCCTCGCACTCCACCGCCACGCCCGGGCCCATGATCTCCGACAGGCCGTAGACGTCCACCGCCTTCAGGCCCAGGCGCGCCTCGATCTCGGCGCGCATCGCCTCGCTCCAGGGCTCGGCGCCGAACACGCCGATCTGCAGCGGGCCCTTGCGCAGGTCGACGCCTTCGCGCTCGGCCACCTCGGCGATGTTGAGCGCGTAGGAGGGCGTCGCGCACAGCACTCGCGCACCGAAATCCTGCAGCAGCGCCACCTGGCGCTCGGTGCCGCCGCCCGACACCGGCACCACCGTGGCGCCCAGGCGCTCGGCGCCGTAGTGCGCGCCCAGCCCGCCGGTGAACAGGCCGTAGCCGTAGGCGTTATGGATCACGTCGCCGGGACGCGCGCCGGCGCAGGCGAGCGAGCGCGCCATCAGGCGCGACCAGGTGGCGATGTCGGCGCGCGTGTAGCCGACCACGGTGGGCTTGCCGGTGGTCCCCGAGGAGGCGTGCACGCGCGCGAGCTGCTTGCGCGGCCGCGCGAACAGACCGAAGGGGTAGTGGTCGCGCAGGTCCGACTTCAGCGTGAACGGCAGCCGCGCCAGGTCCTCCAGCGAGCGCACGTCCCGCGGCCGGATGCCGGCCGCCTGCATGCGCTCCCGGTGCAGGGCGACGTTGTCGCAGGCGTTCTTCAGCGTGGCCCGCAGTCGCTTGAGCTGCAGGCGCTCGAGGCGCTCGCGCGGCAGCGTCTCGGCTTCGCGGTCGAAGAACCAGGCGCGCGCCCGGTGGTGGACCTTGGACTGGAATCTCGGCTGCAGCATGGCGTTCATCGCTCCCTCCTTATCGTGCTCCCCGCACCGGCAGCTGCGGCAGCCGCGGCGCCTGCTTGCGCGCCCGGCGCGTGATGAGCGAAAACTTGATCCACCAGCCCGCCGCGAGCACCGGCAGCCCGAGGAAATTTCCCCCGAGAAGCAGCAGCAGGGCGGCGCCTTCGGCGAGCCCGCTGACGACGATGAGCGGCACCACCATGGGCGCGCGCCAGGCGGGAATGCCCTTCGCCGCGTGCAGGATGCGCGCCTGGCAGTAGAGGAACAGGGCGGCGGCGATCGCCGCGCCGACCAGCAGGCCGGGCTCGAGCAGCGACCCCAGCCCGAACGCGAACAGCAGCAGCGCCGCGAACGACTCGCGCGTCATCCACGAGGTGAACGGGTTGAACAGCACGTTGAGCGCGCGCAGCTTGCGGCCGATCTCCAGCCACACCGCGAGCAGCCCCGTGCCCACCAGCGCCAGCGAAAGCACGACGGGATAGGGCGAGGAAGCCTGCGCCAGCGCCGTCCAGATCATCAGCCCTGCGCCGCTGCCGCCCAGCATGAAGTTCAGCGCCGCTCGCACGTCCCAATATTTCTGGATCATGGCGCTTTGTCCCACAGGTAATGGATGTTCGGCCCGGTGCCGAGCTCCTCGTGCATGCGGAAGTGCTGGTTCTCCGCGAGGAGCTGCGAGATGTTGCTGTGCGGGTCGTCGGCATCGCCGAAGTGCATGGCCCCGGCGATGCACGAGTTGACGCACGCGGGCGTGGCGTCGGGGTCGATGCCGGGCTGCAGGCCGTTGGCGAGGCCGAAATCGATGCGCTCGACGCAGAAGGTGCACTTGGTGGAGACGCCGTCGACTTTGGAGCGCGCGTCGTAGGGACAGGCGACCGCGCAGTAGGCGCAGCCGATGCACAGGTCCGGGTCGATGGTGACGATGCCGTCGGCCCGCCTGCCGGTGGCGGTGCTCGGGCACACGTGCATGCACGGCGGGTCGTCGCAGTGCATGCACCCCATCGGCACGAAGGCGCGCTTCACGTTCGGGTACTCGCCGGCCTCGAGGTCGATGACGCGGCGCCATTGCACGCCCGGCGGCGTGCCGTTCTTCTGCTTGCACGCCGCGGTGCACGTCTGGCAGCCCACGCAGCGCGACAGGTCCACCGCCATCGCCCAGCGCGTCATGATTCGGACCACCTGAGAAGGGGTCGCTCGCAAAAACCGCTCGCCTCCCCCCTTCTCAGGGGGGCAGAAAGCAGAACCGCGCTCATGCGGCTTTCCTCAGCGATACCTTCACCACGTCGGCCCCGGAGCCGGTGGCATCCGTAAGCGCGAGCGACATCGGCACCAGGTTGTTCATGGACGGCATGCCGAAGTCCTTCGCCACCGGCGTCTCCCAGTGGCCGAACTGGCCGAGCAGCAGCAGCGTGTCGGGGCGGATGCCCTGCCGCAGGACGGCACGCGCCTTTACGGAGTGCTTCGGCGTTGCGATTCGCACCCAGTCGCCGTCACGAATTCCCAGCTCGCCTGCTTTCTTTGAATTCAGGATCACCCCGGTATGCCCGGCGACGTTGTCGGCCACTTCCTTGATGAGCTGCATGCCGACGTTGCCGCCCCAGGCGTACTGCATGGAGCGCGCGGTGAGCAGCCAGAAGGGGAAGTCGGCGCTCGCGCCGCCGATGACGGCGAGCGAGGCTTCCCATTCGCCCGGGAAATCCTTCCACGCCGGCAGCGCCTGGTATTCGGCGAGCTGCTTGTCCCACCAGTGCATACCGTGCTCGTGCAGGCGCCGGCCGAGCTCGGCGCCGATGCGCGCCAGGCGCTCCTGGTACGGCATCTCGAAGCGCAGCCCCTGCGCGGCGAGGGTCGGGAAGAGATACCAGGCGGTGCGCGGGAACGGCCGCGTCGCGAGGCCATGCTGCTTCCACCAGTCCAGGCCGTGCGCCTCGCCGCAGATTTCCGTGCTGGCGGCCTTGCAGGCGGCGTTCCAGATTTCTTCACAAGAAAAAGATCTGTTCGTTTCTAGCGAAAACTCCTTGAGCGGAACTCCAAGCGCGCCCTTGTTGATCGCGGCGTTGTACTTCTCGAGCAGGCCGGCGCGCTCCGCCAGCGCGGTGGCGATTTCAGTGAAATCGCGGGCCTCCCCCCGGGGCGCAATGGCCGGCTGGCGGAGCGCAAAGCCTTCGTGGTCCCAGAACTGCTCGATGTACTTCGAGCCGCCGATGCGGATGAGCTGCAGGCTCTCGAGGTCGGTGGCGTCGGGCAGCAGGACGTCGGCGAAATGGTTGGTCTCGTCGCGCGTGAACGCGAAGGCGACGACGAACGGGAAGCGCGCCATGCGCTCCTCGAGCTTGTCGAGGTCCCAGAAGGAGATCGCCGGGTTGGTGCGGTAGACGAACCACAGCTCGGGCAGCGTCACGCGCGGCAGGCCGTGCGGCGTGCCGTCGAGGAACATCCAGGAGAAATGCGTCGGGCCGAGCGCCTGGCTCCACGGGCCGTCGCCGGCGAGCGGCACCATGGTGCGGTAGGCGTTGCGGATGTTCGGCCGCGGGCTCCAGCGCTCGCGCGAGGTCGGGTTGAACGGGAAGTCCATCAGCCCGTCCGGGCCGGGCTTGACGCTCTTGTGGCGCTCCGACAGCGGGCGGTTCAGGCGAACCGTGGTGCCGAGGATGCCGCCCGGCACCTCGAGCGCGCCCACCAGCGCCGCAAGCAGCGTGCGCGCCCAGCAGCACTCGAAGCCGCCCCAGCCGTTGGTGACCGTCTTGCCCAGGCTTACGGCCACCGGCCGATAAGGCAGTGTCTTGCCCTCGATTTCGATCGTCTGTCCGACACTTGCGGCGGCCAGATACTCGCAGGCAATGCGCCTTATGGTGGTCGCCGGCACGTCGCAGATCTTCTCGGCCCACTCCGGCGAGTAGGGCTTCATGTGCGCGACGAGCTTCGAGAACGCCGTCTCGCCCGCCAGCTCGCCTTCGGCGAGGACCTCCTCGTCGGCGCCGATCTCGAGCGCCGGGCCCTTGAAGCTTGCCTCGATGGAAGAAGCGATCAGCGGCTGCCTCGTGTCCTTGTCTCTCAGGTAGAAGCCGTGCGGCCCGACGAGGTAGGGCGAGGAGGTGTGCAGGTACAGGAAGTCCAGGTCGAGCAGCCGGCGCGGGTTGTCGTGCAGCAGCACGTGGATCAGGGCGAACAGGAACGCGGCGTCGGTCTTGGGCTTGATCGGCACCCATTCGGCGGAGCAGGCGCCGGTGACCGAGAGGTGCGGCTCGACCTGCACGCGCTTCATGCCGCGGGCACGCGCATCCGCGTGGCGCCGCACCCCCGCCACGCCGCCGGAGGCCTCGACGTTGGCGCCGCAGGAGATGAGGTAATTGGTGAGCGGGGTATCGGGCGACACGGTGAACGCGCGGTGCCACAGCTCGCCGTAGAGATGCTCGGAGTGATAGCACTTCACTCCCTGGCCCGAGCCGAAGCCCATGTCGACCGGCCCCCAGGCAGCGAGGAACGCCGGGAAGCTCCCCATGTAGGACTGCGGCGTGCCGCCGCCGCCGAAGCTCGCGGCGACGCGGGGATAGCCGGACTCATCGAGAAGGCCTTTGTCCCGGATGGACAAAAGCTTTTCCCCGATTAGACCCAATGCCTCGTCCCAGGAGATCGGCACGAACTTCGGATCTTCGTTATGCCCCTTCTTCGGGTTGGTGCGCTTCATCGGCTGCAGCACGCGCTGCGGGTGGTAGGTCTTCTGCACCAGGCCATAGGCCTTCACGCACACCTTGCCGCCGCCCGGGTGCACGGCCTCGGCGGCGAAGTTCGGCTCCACCTCGGTCGCCACCCCGTCGCACACCTTGACCGTAAGGAGGTCCGGCCCGGCGACGCACTGGTAGCAGTAGGTGGGGACGCGCTTCATGCCGCCTGCTTCTGCTTCAGCCTTTTCTTCGTCTGCTCGACGTCGACCACGAAGCGCGAGTGGCGGCCGCGGCAGATCGTGTCCTTGCCGTCGCTCGCCTCGATCTCGAACACCACGGCGCGGCCCTTGATCTCGACCGCCTTTGCCGCGATGCGCACCTTCATGCCGAGCAGCGTGGGCGCGAGGTGGTCGATCTCGACGCGCGTGCCGACCGAGTCCTCGCCCGGCTCGACGTGCGCGGCGAGCAGGTCGCGGCAGGTCACCTCGATGTCGCGCACCAGCATGGGCGTGGCGTAGACGCGGGCATCCTCGCCCATGAAGTCGATGGTCCGCTCGCGGTCGACGGTGAATTCCCGGGTGGCGCTGAGCGCCGCAGCTTCGGTGCTTTTCATAGAGCACCATACTTGCCCCAAACGGGGGGGCGGGACTTGATCCAGGTTAAAGGCCGAGGTAGGCGGCGCGAACTGCCGGGTCGGCGAGCAGCTGCGCGCCGGTGCCGGCGAGCACGATGCGCCCGGTCTCGAGCACGTAGCCGCGGTCGGCGATGGCCAGCGCCGCGCGCGCGTTCTGCTCGACCAGCAGCAGCGCCGTGTCGGCCGCCCGCAGGGCGCGCACGCAGGCGAAGATCTCGGCCACCAGGCGCGGGGCGAGGCCCATGCTGGGCTCGTCCAGCAGCAGCAGCCGGGGCTTCGCCATCAGCGCGCGGCCGATGGCGAGCATCTGCTGCTGGCCCCCCGAGAGCGTGCCGGCGGCGTGCCGGCGGCGCTCGGCGAGCGCGGGAAAGAGCGCGTAGACGCGCTCCAGCGACTGCGCCGACTGGGCGCGGCCGCGCCGGTAGGCGCCCAGGCGCAGGTTGTCCTCGACCGACAGCGGGCCGAACACCTGGCGCCCCTCGGGCACCTGGACGATGCCGACTGCGACCCGCCGCTCGGGCTGCCAGCCGGCGACGTCTTTGCCTTCAAAGGCGATCCTGCCCGAGGCCGGCTGCACGCCCGACAGCACGCGCAAAAGGGTGCTTTTGCCCGCGCCGTTCGCGCCCACCAGCGCCACCAGCTCGCCCGCCCGGATGCTGAGGTCGATCCCCTGCAGCCGGTGGCGCGTCTCGAGACGGGTTACGTCGAGCATCCGAGATAGGCCTCGATGACGCGGGGATCGGCGCTCACCGCGGCCGCGTCGCCCTCGGCGAGCTTGCGGCCCTGGTCGAGCACCACCACGTGCTGCGATACCTCCATCACCAGCTTCATGTTGTGCTCGACCAGCACCACCGTCACGCCGCGCGCGCCGATGCGGCGGATGAGCTCGTCGATCTCGTGCGTCTCGGTCGGGTTGAGGCCGGCCGCCGGCTCGTCGAGCAGCAGCAGCTTCGGCCGCGCGGCGAGCGCGCGCGCGATCTCCAGGCGCTTCAGCGCGCCGTAGGGCAGGCGGTCGGCGGGCGCGCCGGCCCAGCGGGCGAGGCCGACGAACTCGAGCAGTGCGCGCGCCCCCTCGCGCGCCTCGGCCTCGGCGCGCGCCAGGCGCGGCAGGCGCAGCGCGGCCGCGGCCAGCCCGCAGGCCTCGTGCAGCCAGGCGCCCGCCATCACGTTCTCGAGCGCGCTCATGTTCATGAAGATCTGCAGGTTCTGGAAGGTCCGCCCGATGCCTGCGGCGGCGAACTCGTGAGGCGGCTTGGGGACGAGGTTTTGCTCCTCGAAAAAGATCGCCCCTTCGTCCGGACGATAGATCCCGGAAAGCATGTTGAGCAGCGTGGTCTTGCCGGCGCCGTTCGGGCCGATGATCGAATACACGATCCCCGGCGGGATCTGCAGGTCGACCGCCTGCACGGCGTGCACGCCGCCGAAGCGCTTACTCAGGTTTTCGGCGCGCAGCAGCAAGCAGGCTCCCCAGCGTCGGCACCAGGCCGCGCGGCATGAAGATCATGGTGAGCATCATCACCGCGCCGAGCAGCACCATCTCGTATTCCTTGAACACGGTGAGGAACTGCGGCAGCGTCGTGAGCACCGCGGCGCCCACCACCGCGCCGAAGGTCGACGCCATGCCGCCGAACACCACCATCGTGACCAGCTCGATCGAGTGCAGGAACGAGGCCTTCGAGGGCGTGATGAACCCGGAGTAGTGCGCGGTGAGCGCGCCGGCGAAGGCGGCGAGCGCCGCCGAGATCACGAAGGCGGCGAGCTTGTGGCGCGCCGGGTCGATGCCGGCGGCCGCCGCCGCGACCTCCGAGCCGTGCAGCGCGCGCCAGGCGCGGCCCCGCGGCGAGTCGATCAGGTTCTGCGCCAGCCAGACCGTCGCGATGAGCGTGCCGCCCACGATCCAGTACCAGGCTTTTTCACCCGTCACCAGCAGCGGAGGAACGGCCATGCCATCCGGCCCGCCGGTGATGCGGTCCTCGTTGGCGAGCACCACCGAGACGATGATGCCCAGGCCGAGCGTCGCCATGGCGAGGTAATGGCCCCTCAGGCGCAGCACCGGCTTGCCGACGAGCCAGGCCAGGCTGGAGACCCCCAGGACTGCGAGCGGAAGCGAGACCAGCGGCGGTATTCCGTACTTCGAAGAAAGAATTGCCGAGCCGTAGGCGCCCAGGCCGAAGAACCCGGCATGGCCCAGGCTGATCTGGCCGGCGTAGCCGATCAGCAGGTTCAGCCCGACGCACACGATGGCGTTCAGGCCCACCATGATCGCGATCTCGTAGGTGTAGTTGTTGGCGAGCGCGAGCGGCAGCACCGCCACCATGACGGCGAGGGCCGCGAGGCCCTTCCTAGACGCGCTCGGCGGCGCGGCGGCCGGCGAGGCCGTTGGGAAGGAAGACGAGCGCGGCGAGGATGATGACAAAAGCGAAGACATCCTTGTAGGCCGACGAGAGGTAGCCGGCGCCCAGGGCCTCGATCAGGCCGAGCGCCAGGCCGCCGACGATGGCGCCCGGGCCGCTGCCCAGGCCGCCGAGGATCGCGGCGGCGAAGCCCTTCAGGCCGAGCATCACGCCGATGTCCCACGAGGTGAACGAGATCGGCGCGATCAGCGTGCCGGCGAGCGCGCCGAGCGCGGCCGACAGGCCGAACGACACCAGCAGCACGCGGCGCACGCTGATGCCCATGAGCTGCGCGGCGAGGCGGTTGTGCGACACCGCGAGGATCGCCTTGCCG
>DASUUN010000156.1:0-4196 GCA_036374055.1 Burkholderiales bacterium | reverse complement strand
ACGCGCGCTAGTGTACACTCGCGCGCATGCTCGACCCGTCGCGCATCCTGCAGCGCTGCGATGGGCTCGCGCGGCATTCCGAGCTTCCCGGTGGACTGACCCGCGTGTTCCTCTCGCCGCAGACGGGCGACGCCGCCCTGGCCGTTTACCGCAAGGCATGAGCGTGCCGCGCAACGACGCCCTGCTGGTCGCGATCGGCGGCAACGCCACGCATCCGGACGACATCCGCGGCACCACCGAGGAACAGGAGGTGATCGCCGCGCGCGCAGCGAACGCGATTCTTCCGCTGATCAAGTCGAACAACCGCCTGCTGATCACCCACGGCAACGGCCCGGTCGTCGGCAAGATCCTGCTGCGCATGATGCTGACGCGCGACGCCATCCCGCCGATGCGGCTGGACGTGTGCGTCGCGCACAGCCAGGGCGGCATCGGCTACATCCTCCTCCAGGCGCTGGAGAACGCGATGCGCCGCGAAGGCATCGAGCGCCAGGCGGCCTGCGTCGTCACGCAGGTGGAGGTCGATGCCCAGGATCCCGCCTTCCAGCATCCGTCCAAGCCGATCGGCCCGTTCTTCGAGGCCGACGAGGCGCGCGAGTACGAGCGCAAAGGCTGGCGCATGATGCAGGATGCCGGGCGCGGATGGCGGCATTGCGTCGCCTCGCCCGAGCCGCGCGCGGTCATCAACCTGCCCATCGTCAGCACGCTGCTGGACGCGGGCGCCCTCGTCATCGCCGGTGGCGGCGGTGGCATCCCGGTGGTGCGCGACGCCAAGGGCGAATCGCGGGGCGTGCCGGGCGTGGTGGACAAGGACCTGACCTCGGCGCTGCTTGCGCGCTCGCTCGGCATTCCCGACCTGCTCATCCTCACCGCGATCGAGCGCGTCGCGGTCGATTTCGGCACCCCGCGCCAGCGCCTGCTCGGCGAGGTCACGCTCGCCGAAATGAAGCAGTACCAGCGAGCCGGGCATTTCGCCCGGGGCAGCATGGGGCCGAAGGTCGAGGCGGCGATCCGCCACCTCGAGTCGGGCGGCCGGCGCGCGATCATCGGGCACCTGGAGCACGCCGCAGCGGTGCTCGCCGGCAGGAGCGGCACGCATGTGGTCCGCTGAAGTCACGGGGCGGTTCGCGCGCGAGGCGCTCGCCGGCGGCGAAGGCGAGGTCTGCGCGACCTTCCGCCGCAGCTTCTACCTGCGCTGTCCCGGCGAGCGCTATGCCTGCGTCGGCGACACCGCCCTGGGCCGCGGGCCCCTGAACGTCCTGGTGTCCGATTTCAGGATGCCCGCGCTCGGCGAGCGCATGGGCATCTCGACGCAGGAGGCCTCGGTGTGGCAGCCGCCGCCGCATCAGGAAACCATCGACTGGCGCTTGCTGCGCGAGGCGGCGGAGCATCGTATTCCCGCCGAAGGGCTAGGCTGCCTGGTGATCGGCGCGCACAACGCGCTGAGCGGCCATGCGCAGCCCGCGCTGGAGGCGCTAGAGCGCTGGCTGGTCGGCAACGCGCTCGCCGACGAGGCCGAGCAGCTGATCGGCCTGGGGCCCGGGCTCACGCCCTCGGGCGACGACTACTTCGGCGGCATGCTGGTCGCGCTGCGCCTGACCGGGCGCAGCATGCAGGCCGAGGGGCTCTGGCGCTGGCTGCAGCCGCGCCTCAGGGAGCGCACCAGCGCCATCAGCGCCGCGCACCTCGCCGCGGCCGCGGCCGGCGAGGCGCACGAAGCGCTGCACGAGGCGCTCAACGGCAGCCTGGATTTCGCCAGGCTGGATGCGGTGGGCCACTGCTCCGGCTGGGACGCGCTCGCCGGCGCGGCGGCGGTGCTGAAGCCCTAGTTCGGCGACTGGATGCCGGCGCGCTTGGCGAGCGCGCTCCAGCGCATGAGATCGGCTTTCAGCGCCGCGCTTACCTGCTGCGGCTCGTCCCACACCGGCTCGATGGCGGCGGCCTGGAGCCTTGTGCGCACGCCCGGATCCGACATCACCGCCTTCAATCCCGCGCGCACCTTCTGCGTCACCGCATCGGGCGTCTGCGCCGGCGCCATCACCGGATAGAAGTTGAACACCAGCAGCCCGGGGAACCCCTGCTCGACCAGCGGCTTGACGCCCGGGAGGAGCGGCGTGGGATGGGGCCCGGTCACGCCCAGCGCCTTGAGCCTGCCGGCCTTCACCTGCGGCAGTCCCTGCGCGATCGGGCCGAACATCAGGTTCACTTCGCCCGACAGGGCCGCCGCCATCGCCGGCGCCGCGCCCTTGTACGGCACGTGCGTCATGTCGATGCCCGCGATCACCTTGAACAGCTCGCCCGCGAAATGCGCCGGCGCGCCGATGCCGGCCGAGGAAAAGGTCAGCTTGCCGGGCTGCTTCTTGGCGAGCTCGACCAGCTCCTGCACCGTCGATACGCCGAGCGCCGGATTGACGAACAGGCCGTTGTCGGTACGCGCGAGGCTGGCGATCGGCTTGAAATCCGCCGCCGGGTCGTACGGCAGCTTCTTCGCCACCGCCGGGTACATGGTGAGGGGAATGTCGACCGTCACGAGCAGCGTGTAGCCATCGGGCGCGGCGCGCGCTACCTGGTTGGCGCCGATCGAGCCGGTCGCCCCGGTGACGTTCTCGACCACCACCGGGTTCTTCCAGTCCTCGCCCAGCTTCTGCGCCACCACGCGGGCCAGCAGGTCGAGCGGCCCGCCGGCGGGGAACGGCACCACGAGCTTCACCGGCCTGGACGGATAGGCGTCCTGAGCGGCAGCCGGCAGGCAGCACAGCAGGGCGAAGGCAATCAAAACGCGACGCATGCAATCCTCCTCAGGAAACCATCGACGCCGCGAGCTCCGCGGCGTGCGCGTTGGACGGCGCGACCCGCACGCCCGCCTCGCGCAGCCGCGCGACCTGGCGGGACCACACCTGCGGGTCCTGCTCCGTGCCGGTGACCGACGCTATCACGGCCTTTGCCGAAACGTCGTTCATGAGAAGAACCGACGCCGGATCGGGGTGGGCGCCATAGCCGAGCACCACGTCGAGCAGGATAACCGCGACGGCCGGGTCGGCGAGCGCGCGCTTCACGTGGTCGTTGCGGATCTCGGGCTCGATCATCGGGTGCGGCCGGCCGCGCGTGTACTCGTCGGCGCCCAGGTCAATGAACTCGTGCCCGCGCAGCCCCTGCCGGCGGAAGATCAGCTCGGCCTCGGCGCACAAAGTCCCGCCGCAGAAGAGTCCTCGAACCCGGCCGCGCCGTTTCTCCACGGAGAGGCTCTCACTCGTGAGCTTCGAGCCCATCGCCTGCTCGGCCGCGTCGCGCAGCGTCGGCGCGATGCGCGGCTCGTCCAGTCCGAGAAAGCACACCACGCAGGGCTTGGCGCATTGCTTCACCCGCTGAAGGACCCGCCGGGCCACTTCGGGCGCCGGAGGCTTGGAGATGAGCACGATTTTCGAGGTCGACGCATCCTTCTCGAGCGCGTCGATCGCCGCCAGCGTGCCGAGCGCGCCGACGCGCGCGTCGAGGTCGCGCCCGCCGACGCCGATGCCGTGCGAGATGCCGCCACCCATGCGCGCGATGAGCGAGGACACCTCCTGCAGGCCGGTGCCCGACGCCGACACGATCCCCACCCCGCCGCGCGGCACGGCGTTGGCGAAGGCGAGCGGCGTGCCGGCGATGAGGGCGGTGCCGCAGTCCGGACCCATCAGCAGCAGGCCCTTTTCCGCCGCCAGCCGCTTCAGCGCCGCCTCGTCTTCGAGCGGCACGTTGTCCGAGAAGAGCAGCACGTGCAGGCCGCGCTCGAGCGCCCTGCGCGCCTCGTACGCGGCGAACTCCCCGGGAATCGAGATCAGCGCCAGGTTGGCCTGCGGCAGCAGCCCGATTCCCCCGGCAAGGCTGCGCGCGTGCGGTATGCCCTCGGGCTTGCGTTCGCTCACTTCCGACAGCAACCCGACCGCCGATTCGATGGCCTTGCGCGCAGCCGACCCGCGAACCGCGATGACCAGGTCGTTGGCCGTCGCCTGCTCGCCTTCCGGGGCGAGCAGCCCGGCCTCGCGCAGCAGCGCCTTGTTGGACGGGCTGCCGATCATGAGCGCCGCCGCCTCGACGCCGGCCAGCGCCTCGAGCCTGCGCGAAACGCGCATCAGCGCGACCGAGTCGAGGTAGCGCCCGCGCTCGACGCGGTTAGCGAGCATGCTGCGCCAAGGCGATGAGCGCCTGCTCGAAGCAGG